>NZ_JBWKCM010000047.1:0-26188 GCF_056436485.1 Streptomyces sp. NPDC043746
CGCCAGCGTCAGCCGCACATCGTCCGCGGCTACTTCGGCGGCCCCCACGTCCGCTACATCGTGAACGAGAACCCCATGAGTTTCTGATCAATAGAAGTGGAGCTGCCGTGGGGGAAACCGGAGGGAGAGAAGAAGAAGTTCTCCCTCCTGCTCACCACGCGCTTCGGCAACGCTGTCGCGGTGAACACATGGAACACCTACACCTGGAAGCCTGCCTTGGCCAAGGCAGGCGTCATCCCGCCGCGCGCCGAGGGGGCGAAAGCCTGGCAGTGGGCGGCGGCTCCGAAGGACGGCTTCCATGTGCTTCGGCACACCTACGCCTCGATCATGTTGGAAGCCGGAGAGTCCGTCGTGACCCTGGCTCGGTGGCTCGGACACTCCTCGCCTGCGATCACTCTCGGTTACTATGCTCACTTCATGCCGGAGGCCGGCAGCAAGGGACGCGGCACCATCGATGGTCTGCTTGGGGAGCGCGGGAGATCAGCTTGCTAGCCGAAACTCCCCAGATTCTCCCCAGCGCTATCGACCCGTGGTCCCGGCCTCTACGCTCCGGAGAAGCCTTCCGTGGATTGCAAGGTTGAAGAGATGGGTGGCCTGGGAAAGTGTTGCAAGAGGTCGTAGCGACCCGCTATGTCACGCCCCTGCGTGAGGGCGGCTCGCTCCCGGGGATCGTCGAGGCCGACGACCTGGGCACGTACGTCATGAAGTTCACCGGGGCCGGTCAGGGCCGCAAGACGCTCGTCGCGGAGGTCATCTGCGGCCAACTGGGGCGGCGGCTGGGGCTGCGGGTGCCGGAGCTGGTGACCATCGAGCTCGACCCGGTCATCGGGCTGGCCGAGCCCGACCAGGAGGTGCAGGAGCTGCTCAAGGCGAGCGGCGGGTTGAACCTGGGGATGGACTACCTGCCGGGCTCGCTCGGTTTCGACCCGCTCGCCTACGCCGTGGGCGCGGCCGAGGCGGGGCGGGTCGTCTGGTTCGACGCGCTGATCAACAATGTCGACCGGTCGTGGCGCAACCCCAACCTGCTGGTCTGGCACGGCGACCTCTGGCTCATCGACCACGGTGCCACCATGATCTGGCACCACAACTGGCCGGGCGCCGAAGCCTCGGTGGCGAAGCCGTACGACGCCTCCGACCATGTGCTGGCCCCGTTCGCCCCGGACATCGCCTCGGCGGCCGCCGAACTCGCCCCCCTGGTCACCGAGGAACTGCTCACCGACGTGGCCGCCGACGTCCCCGACGTCTGGCTGGAGGGCGAGCCCGGGTTCTCCTCCGCCGACGAGGCGCGCCGGGCCTACGTGGCTCCGCTGCTCGCCCGGGCCGCCACCATCCATGAGCGGATCACCCTCGGCGCGCCGACCGCGGACCGGCCCTCCCAGGCCCCCGGCTGGCTCACCGAGCGGCTGCCGCCCCGGCCGAAACCGGCCGCCGACGGTGATGACGCCGGGGTCGCCGCCCGTACCGGCCGGGAGGGCGGCCGATGACGCGCCGCGACGTCTTCGAGTACGCGCTCCTGCGGGTCGTCCCCCGGGTCGAGCGCGGGGAGTGCTTCAACGCGGGGGTGATCGTCTACTGCCGGGCCCACTCGTTCGTCGCCGCCCGTACGCATCTGGACGAGGCGAAGCTCAGGGCGCTGGACCCGGACGCCGACGTCGTCGGCGTCCGGGCCGCCCTCCGTGCGGTGGAAGGGGTGTGCGGCGGCGGTGAGGGGGCCGGGCAGGCGGCCGGTGACGATGCCGGGCGGCGCTTCCGCTGGCTGATCGCCCCGCGCTCCACGGTCGTTCAGCCCGGGGCCGTGCACAGCGGGCTCACCACCGACCCGGCCGGTGAGGTGGAGCGGCTGCTCGACCTGCTGGTGCGCTGAGTCGCGTTCCGGGGGCTCGGTGCCCGGTGCTTGGTGCTTGGCGCTCGGTCCCGGGTGGGGGTGCCGAGTGCTCGACGTCGGGTGCCGGGCGGCGTGGTCCGCGTGCCCCCTTCGGTACGGGTAGGGGGCACCGCCCGGTGTGACGTGCGGCCCCCTGCGTCGCGCGCCGTTGACACCGGGTGCCAGGGCTTCTAGCGTCTCGTCTGCTGAAGGTACTAAGCGGTTGCTCAGTCATCGGGGCCTCCCGGGCAGGGAGGCGCTCCGACGTCCGCTGAGCCGCGATTCCAAGGGCGAGGAGAACCAAGCATGTCCACCACCGAGCAGCGCGTCGCCATCGTGACGGGAGCGGCGCGGGGCATCGGCGCCGCCACCGCCGTACGCCTGGCGGCCGAGGGCCGCGCGGTCGCCGTACTCGACCTCGACGAGGCGGCCTGCAAGGACACCGTCGAGAAGATCACCGCCGCCGGGGGCACCGCGCTCGCCGTCGGCTGCGACGTGTCGGACGGCGCCCAGGTGGAAGCCGCCGTCGCGCGGGTCGCCGCCGAGTTGGGTGCCCCGACGATCCTCGTGAACAACGCGGGTGTGCTCCGCGACAACCTGCTGTTCAAGATGAGCGAGTCCGACTGGGACATCGTGATGAACGTCCACCTCAAGGGCGCGTTCCTGATGGCGAAGGCTGTCCAGGTGCACATGGTGGAGGCCAAGTTCGGCCGGATCGTCTCGCTCTCCTCCTCCTCGGCCCTCGGCAACCGAGGCCAGGCCAACTACTCCGCCGTCAAGGCGGGGCTCCAGGGGCTCACCAAGACCCTCGCCAAGGAACTGGGCAAGTTCGGCGTCACCGCCAACGCCGTCGCCCCCGGCTTCATCGTCACCGAGATGACCGCGCAGACCGCCGCCCGCGTCGGCATGGGCTTCGAGGAGTTCCAGGCGGCCGCCGCCACCCAGATCCCCGTCCAGCGCGTCGGCCGTCCCGAGGACGTCGCCAACGCGATCGCCTTCTTCACCGGCGACGACGCCGGCTTCGTCTCCGGCCAGGTCATCTACGTGGCCGGCGGCCCCCTCAACTGACCCGAAGGGCAGCGAACGACATGACGGTGCAGGACAGCGGGAAGGTCGCCCTCATCACGGGCGCCAGCCGAGGCATCGGCTACGGGGTCGCCGAGGCGCTCGTCGCGCGCGGCGACCGGGTCGCCATCACCGGACGGGGCGAGGACGCCCTCAAGGAGGCCGTGGAGCGCCTCGGCGCCGACCGGGTCATCGCCATCCCCGGCAAGGCCCACGACGAGGCCCACCAGGCGGCCGCGGTCGAGCGGACCATGGAGGCGTTCGGCCGGGTCGACTACCTGGTGAACAACGCGGGCACCAACCCGGTCTTCGGCCCCATGGCCGAGATGGACCTGAACGTGGCCCGCAAGGTCTACGAGACCAACGTGATCTCGGCGCTCGGCTTCGCCCAGCAGACCTGGAAGGCCTGGCAGAAGGAGAACGGCGGGGCGATCGTCAACATCGCCTCCGTCGCCGGGGTCTCGCCCTCGCCGTTCATCGGCGCGTACGGGATGTCCAAGGCGGCCATGATCAACCTGACGCTCCAGCTGGCGCACGAGTTCGCGCCGGTCGTCCGCGTCAACGCGATCGCCCCCGCCGTGGTCAAGACGAAGTTCGCCCAGGCGCTCTACGACGGCCGTGAGGCGGAGGCGGCCGCCGCCTATCCGCTCGGCCGGCTCGGTGTGCCCGAGGACATCGGAGGCGCCGCGGCCTTCCTGACCTCGGCGCAGTCGGACTGGATCACCGGGCAGACCCTGGTGGTCGACGGAGGGATCTTCCTCAACGCCGGTGTCGGCTGAGCATGGCCTGAACCGGTTTGGCCTGATTGACTCGGGTGCCCCGCCGGACGGAGGGATCGCTTCGGCGGGGCGCTGCGGTATGGTCTGCCGACCCATGGCTGATCGAGGAGCGTGCACGTGTTCTACCGGGCCAGTCTGCAGGCCGCTGCAGCCCTAGCTTCCCTTTCTCTGCTGGCCGGCTGCGGTCTTCTCTCCGACAGTGGATCGGAAGCGAATCAGAAGATAACCGTCGGGACGACCAGCTCCCCGTCCACGCTGGATCCCGCCGCGGCCTGGGACGGCTCCTGGGAGCTGATGCGGAACATCTACCAGACTCTGGTGAGCTTCCCCACCGGCAGTACGAGCCCCGAGCCGGACGCGGCCGACACCTGCACGTTCACCGACGCCACGAGCATGGCCTACCGGTGCACGCTCAAGAAGAACCTCAAGTTCTCCAACGGTGAGAAGCTCGACGCCCAGGCCGTGAAGTACTCCATCGACCGGGTCGTGGACATCCACTTCAAGGGCGGCCCCGCCGGCATGCTCGGCTCCCTCGACCGGGTCGAGACCAAGGGTGACGACACCGTCATCTTCCACCTGAACAAGTCCGACGCCACCTTCCCCTTCATCCTGGCCACGCCCGCCATGTCGCTCGTCGCCCCCGGCGACTACCCCAGGGACAAGATCCGCGACGACGGCAGGATCACCGGCTCCGGACCCTACCTCCTGCACTCCTACGAGCCCGGTGTCAGCGCCGAGCTGACGAAGAACCCCGACTACAAGGGCTTCGCCAACCGGAAGAACAACGCCGTCACCATCAAGTACTTCGAGAAGTCCGCCCAGATGGTGGCCGCGCTCAAGGCCAAGGAGATCGACGCCACCTACCGCGGTCTGACCGCCGAGGAGGTCGTCGGCCTGGAGGACAAGAAGGAGGGCAACGACGGCCTCCAGATCATCGAGACCACCGGAGCGGACATCCGCTTCCTCGTCTTCAACCCGAAGGACCCGGCCGCCTCCAAGCCCGCCGTCCGCAAGGCCATCGCCCACGTCGTGGACCGCGACGCCCTGGTCGCCAAGGTCTACCGGGGCACCGCCGAGCCCCTCTACTCGATGATCCCCAAGGGCATCTCGGGCCACACCACCAGCTTCTTCGACACCTTCGGCGACCCGGACGTGAAGAAGGCGAAGGAACTCCTCACCGAGGCCGGGATCACCGAGCCGGTGAAGATGACCTTCTGGTACACCACCGACCGCTACGGCTCCTCCACCCAGCCCGAGTTCGAGGAGCTGGAGCGGCAGCTGGAGAAGTCGGGGCTCTTCGACATCACGCTGGAGAGCGCACCCTGGAAGACCTTCCAGGAGGGCTTCACCCAGGGCGAGTACCCGGTCTTCGGCCGTGGCTGGTTCCCGGACTTCCCGGACCCGGACAACTTCATCGCCCCCTTCGTCGGCGAGGAGAGCGTCACCGGAACCCCGTACCGAAACAAGGAGATCACCCAGCAGCTGATCCCCGCCACGCGGCAGCAGAGCGACCGGGGCGCGGTCAGCAGGCAGTTCGAGCGGGCGCAGCAGATCCTCGTCGAGGACGTCCGGCTGCTGCCGCTCTGGCAGGGCAAGCTGTACGTCGCCTCGGCCGAGGACATCGGCGGCGGCGAGCGCGCCCTGGACCCGCAGACCGTCATGCAGATGTGGGAGCTGTACCGCAAGGCCAGCTGGTAGCCGACAGCCGGTAGCAGGTGTGCGGGCCCGGGGAGTGCGCATCCCCCGGGCCCGTTGTCAGTGGCGGGCGGTAGGTTCTCGGATCAAGAACCTGTTGCTCACCGGAGGTTGTGGACGTGACCGATATCGACCTGCTGCCCGAGTCCTGGCGCGGCGTCCTCGGCGAAGAACTGCGGAAGCCGTACGTCAAGGAGCTGGCGGACTTCGTTGAGGAGGAGCGGGCCAGGGGACCGGTCTACCCGCCGCGCGAGCAGGTCTTCGCCGCCCTGGACGCCACACCGTACGAGAAGGTCAAGGTCCTCGTCCTCGGCCAGGATCCCTACCACGGCGAGGGCCAGGGACACGGCCTCTGCTTCTCCGTGCGGCCCGGCGTGAAGACCCCGCCCTCCCTGCGCAACATCTACAAGGAGATGCAGCAGGAGCTGGGCCTGCCCATCCCGGACAACGGCTATCTGATGCCGTGGGCCGAGCAGGGCGTGCTCCTGCTGAACGCGGTGCTCACCGTGCGCGCGGGCGAGGCCAACTCCCACAAGGGCAAGGGCTGGGAGAAGATCACCGACGCGGTCATCCGTGCCGTCGCCGAGCGGCCCGACCCGGCCGTCTTCGTGCTCTGGGGGAACTACGCCCAGAAGAAGCTCCCCCTGATCGACGCGGAGCGCCACGTCGTGGTGAAGGGCGCGCACCCCTCGCCGCTCTCCGCGAAGAAGTTCTTCGGGTCCCGGCCCTTCACCCAGATCAACGAGGCCGTCGCCGCCCAGGGCCACCAGCCGATCGACTGGCGCATCCCGGACCTCGGCTCTGCGAGCTGAGCGGGCCGACGGGCAGGGCGGTACGGCTCGGCCCGGCTCGACCGGTCCCTACCGCCCGTGTCTGAGCGCGATCGCGGACCAGCGGCGTTAGCGTCGGAGGACCGCGACCGGCTGGACGGGCCAGAGGAGACCGCAGTGGTGGAGCAGCAGGAGGCGTCCGAGGACGCCGTCATGACCAGGATCGGCCAGGCGGTCATGCTGCTCCACGGCGGCGACCGGGAGGAGGCCCGCAACCGCTTCGGCCTCCTCTGGGCGGAGCTGGGCGCCGAGGGCGACGCGCTGCACCGCTGCACCCTCGCGCACTACATGGCCGACACCCAGGACGACCCCGGTGACGAGCTGGCCTGGGACCTGCGGGCGCTGACGGCCGCCGAGGCGCTGCGGGGCGAGCGGCCCGCCGACCACCCGGACGCCCTGGCGGTCCGGGCGTTCGCCCCCTCGCTGCACCTCGATCTGGCGGCCGACTACCTCAAGCTCCAGCGCCCCGACGCGGCCCGCATCCACCTGCGCCAGGCCCGCGACGCGGCGGACGCGCTGGACGACGACCGCGATGACGGTCACGAGGGGCACGGCGAGGGTGTCCGGGCCGCCATCGAGCGGCTGGAGCTGCGGCTGCGGGGGATGTGACGCCGGAGGTCTGCCCTACCGGGGTGCCCGTCGCGCCGGATGCCTGGGGCCCTCGCCCCGGGGCGTCCCGTGTGCAGACGTACGTCTCTCAGCGGCCGTACGTCTTCTCGCAGATCCGGGATTCCTGGGAGCCCGCGGGCCAGCCCCCGTACCCCCGGCCCAGTGCGCACACGTCGTGCAGGCCGTCGCGGGCCCGGGGAGGGCGGGTAGGACGCCGGACGGGGCGAGAGGGGGTGGAGCGAGGCCCGGCACCCGGGGTGACGGGGTCGGGCGCGGTCGCGGGGCCACCCGGTCCGGTGGCCGGGGTACCGGCAGAGGTTCCGCACGCCGGGTCTGGGAAGCGGCCACGGCGGACGGCGCGGGCGCGGGCCGGGCGGGCCGGCCGGGCGACGGGCTCGGCTCCACGATGGTCTCCAGCGCCTCACGGCCGGGCGGCTGCACGATCTGCGGGACCACGTCCTGCGCCGGTCCGCCGCTCTCCGCCCGCGGCAGCCGCGAAGACCCCGTCCGCGGATCGACCGACACACACCCGGAGACGGCGGCCACGGCCACCCCGACCAGGAGACTCGTGGTGAATCTGGTTCGCTGCACACGGCCAACTCTGCGGTGCGGGCAGCCACTCGGGCAGCCCGAGGGCGAGGAATGGCCCGCACGAGTGACCCGGTCAGCACGGTGTGAACACCCCGGGCCCGGCACCGGCCCGGCGAGGCGTCCGGTCCGGGCGCCGGGGCCAGGGCCGGTGCCGCCGGGAACGGGCTGGGGCCGCGCTGGAAAGGGTCAGACGCCCGTGGCGCCGTCGACGCGCTCCCGTACCAGGTCCGCGTGGCCGTTGTGCCGGGCGTACTCCTCGATCATGTGCAGGTAGATCCAGCGCAGGTTGAACGGCTTGCCCGCCGAGCCGACGCCCCGGGAGAGGTCGTCCAGCCGGTGGCCGGCGGCCACCTTCCGGGCCTCCGCGATCTCCGCCCGCCAGACGGACTCGGCACCGGCCCAGGTGTCGGACTCCGTCACGGTGAAGTCCCCGTCCGGGTCCTCCTCCGTGGAGTAGAGGTCCGGCAGCTCCTCGCCCGCCAGGATCTCCCGGAACCAGAAGCGCTCCACCTCGGCCAGGTGCCGGACCAGACCGAGCAGGGTGAACGCGGACGGCGGCACCGACGCCTCGCGCAGCTGCGCGTCCGTCAGCCCCGCGCACTTGGTGGCGAGCGTCTCGCGGTGGTAGTCCAGCCACCCTTCCAGCATGGGGCGTTCGGCGGCGTCGATGGCGGGTTCGGAGCGTTCTGGGGGCGTCATGCCGGTCATCATGGGCCATGTTCACGATTCCGGCCAGGCATTTCCTCGCCAGGCGGCCCCCGCGGGCGGGCTGTCGGCGGCCCCGTATGCTGCCGGGAAACGCACCTGTGGTACTCCCGGACTCCCGGACTCCGGGAATCCAGGAATCCGGGAGTCGGAGACTCCGGGACTTCGGCACGGCGAGAGGGAGACCCCTGTGAAGGTCGGTTGCATCGGGCTCGGCGACATCGCGCAGAAGGCGTACCTGCCGGTGCTGACCGCGGTCCCGGGGGTCGAACTGCACCTCCAGACCCGTACGCCCGCCACGCTCGACGCGGTCGGCGACGCCCACCGCATCCCGGCCGGTGCCCGCCACACCACCCTGGACTCGCTGCTCGCCCAGGGGCTGGACGCGGCCTTCGTGCACGCCCCGACCGCCGTGCATCCGGAGATCGTGGAGCGGCTCCTGGACGCCGGGGTCGCCACCTATGTCGACAAGCCGATCGCGTACGAGTACGCCGAGTCCGAGCGGCTGGTGGACCTGGCGGAGGAGCGAGGGGTCGGCCTCGCCGTCGGCTTCAACCGCCGTTTCGCGCCGAGCTACGCCCAGTGCGTCGAGCACCCGCGCGAGCTGATCCTCATGCAGAAGAACCGGGTCGGCCTGCCCGAGGACCCCCGTGCCCTGGTGCTCGACGACTTCATCCATGTCGTCGACACCCTGCGCTTCCTGGCCCCCGGGCCCGTCGACCACACCACCGTCCGCGCCCGGATCGTCGACGGGCTGATGCACCACGTCGTGCTCCAGCTCTCCGGCGACGGCTTCACCGCGATCGGGATGATGAACCGGCTGAACGGCTCCACCGAGGAGATCCTCGAGGTCTCCGGCCGGGACACCAAGCGCCAGGTCCTCAACCTGGCCGACGTCGTCGACCACAAGGGCCAGCCCAGCGTGCGCCGACGCGGCGACTGGGTTCCGGTGGCCCGCCAGCGCGGCATCGAGGCGTGCGTCCACTCCTTCCTCGACGCGGTCCGCGCGGGCGGGGTCCTCAGCGCCCGGGACGCCCTGGCCACCCACGAGCTGTGCGAGCGGATCGTCAGGGACGCCCTGGAGCAGGCCTCCTCCTGAGCGCCCGCAGCCCCTCGGCGGCGCACAGGGCGGCCAGCGCGGCGAGCGCCCCGTACACCGCCCAGTCGCCGAAGCGGCCGTAGAGCGTGGTGCCGCGCGTCAGGGGCACGTCGTACACGGCCGCCGCGCTCGCGTCCGTACCGAGCGGCTCACCGATCCGCTCCCCGCGCGGCCCGTACACGGCGCTGATCCCGGTGAGGGTCGCGTGCACCAGGGGGCGGCCGTTCTCGGCGGCCCGCAGGGAGCCCAGGGAGGCGTGCTGGGCCGGGGCCCAGCTCTCCTGGAAGGTGGAGGTGGCGGACTGGGCGACGAGCACCTGGGCGCCGTCCCGGACCAGCCGCTTGCTCATGTCGGGGAACGCCGACTCGAAGCAGACCAGCGGGCCGATCCGCAGCCCCCGGTCGCCGCCGGGCAGGACCATCACCACCTGGCGGTCGCCGCGCAGCCGGTCCTCGCCCGCCGCCCTGCCCACGGAGGTCGCCCAGCCGAGCAGGGAGCGCGCCGGGACGTACTCACCGAACGGCACCAGGCGCATCTTGTCGTACCGGTCTCCGGTCGGCCCGTCCGGCCCCACGAGCACCGCCGACTTGAAGATCCCGCTCCGGCCCGATCCGTCCGTCTGCCGGGCGTCCACGTTGACCAGCAGATCGGCCCCGGTCTCCCGGGAGAGCGCCGCGAGCCGCCGGGCGGTCTCCGGGTTCTCCCAGGCGCCCGCCCCGATGCTGCTCTCGCCCCAGACGACGAGGTCCACATCGCGGCCCGCGACCGTACGGGTCAGCTCCTCGCCCCGGGCCAGGCGCCGCTCGACGCTGTCCGGGCCGGCGATGACACCCGGCTGGACGACGGCGATCCTGACCGTCCCCGAGGTCACCGGCTGCGGCGCCCACACCCCCACGCCGGTCACGCCCAGGGCGCACACCGCCAGCAGCACCCCGGCCGTCGTCCGGGCGCCGGTCCGCGCGGTCACCAGGAGGACGAGCGCGGTGTCGACCGCCACCACCAGCAGGCTCACCAGCCACACCCCGCCCACCGACGCCACGCGCAGCGCCGGCGCGACCTCCCACTGGCTCGCCCCGAGCAGCCCCCAGGGCCCGCCGAGCCCCTCCCAGGAGCGGACCAGCTCGATCGCCAGCCACCCCGACGGCACGGCCACCACCGCGGCGGCGGCCCGCCACGCGGAGGGCCTGCCCACCAGCAGCCGCCAGGCCAGTACGCCCCAGGGGGCCCACAGCAGGCCCAGCAGCGCACCCAGCAGCACGATGAAGACGTGCAGGCTCGGCATCAGCCAGTGGTGCACCGCGATGACGAAGCCGATCCCGCCGATCCAGCCGTCCAGAGCCGCCCGCCGCGCGGTGCCCGCCGAGCGGATCAGCAGCAGCCAGGGGACGAGCGCGACGTAGGCCAGCCACCAGAGCGAGGGCGCGGGGAAGGCGAGCGCGGGCAGCGCCCCGGCGAGCAGGGCGGCCGGCCAGCGGAGTCGGCCGGAGGCGGGGAACGTCCGGCGGGCGGAGTCCCCGACACCGGCGGGCGGCCCGTCTCCCGGGGGCCTGTCCGGTGACGGCCCGGTGGGCGGGGGCTTGCCCGGTGGTGTCCCGTCCGGTGGCGGCGCTCCGGCCCGCCCGTTCTCCTCCCGCCCGTCCACCGGCGTCCCGTCCTCCACGGGCCCGCCACGCGTCCGTCCACCGGACGCCGGAGACGCCCCGGCCCACCACCTCCGCATGCCGTGCCCTCCTCGTCCCGCGCGGGTGAGCAGCCGCGTGACCTGCCGGATCAGCTCTCTGTACCCAGTGTGGGGCAGGTGATCCCCACCGGGCGCGGGACAGGGCCGGGCTCGCCCGAGGGGTGCGATCAGGCCGGGCCGGGGGCGCGGCGCCACTTCTCGTGGACGGCGACGTCACGGATCCGCCAGCCCGGCTCCGTACGGTCGAGCTCGAAGGCGTACCGCCCGCCGGAGACGACGTCGGGGGCCGTGTCACCGGTCCCCGCGGTCTCGCCCTCCCGGGCCAGGCGCATCGGGTTGAGGTAGTCGGCCCGCACCCGCGCCCGATCGCCCGGGTAACCGCCCAGGTCCTCCAGGTCGATGCGGCGGTTGACGATCAGGTGCTGGCGGACCGGGAAGAGGCGCATCGTCCCGGCGAGCCACCGCGCGATCTCGCCCGCCGGGCCCGCCATCCCGCCCGCGCCCGTGTAGTCCGCCCGGCCGTCCGGGGTGAACAGGGCCTCGTACGCGCTCCAGTCGCCGTCGTCCACGGTCACGGCGTATCCGGTGATCACATCATCGATGGCGAGCCGGTCCATCACGGTCGCGAGTGCCACACGCTGTGTCATCGGTCAAGTCTCGGCCAAGCCGTCCGGCACGCCAAGAGGGCTGCACAGCAGGGAGGTCGGCGAGGCGCCCCCTCAGCAGGGCACGACGGCGACCGGTCCCAGCGCGTGCGTGAGCGTCGTCTGCGCCACCGGGGAGAGGCCGAGGCCGAGCGACTCCCCGCCCCTGCGGCGGCCGATGACGGTCAGGGCCGCCGTGGCGGAGGCCGTCACCAGGGTGCGCGAGGCGGAGCCGTTGACCGGCTCCCGTACGACCTCCACCTGCGGATACCGCTCCTGCCACCCGGAGGTCAGCTCGGCCAGCCCGCGCCGGGCCGAGTCCGCCGCCCTCTCCCGGTCGAAGACCGGCCCGCCGGTGAGCATGGACGAGAACATCGTCCAGCCGTGCACGATCCGCAGCCGCGCCCCGGGGCGGGCGGCCGCGGTGGCGAAGGCGAACTCCAGGACCGCCTCGCTGCTCTCGTCGGCGGCCACCCCCGCCACGATGTCGGAGGAGACCGCGGTCTCCTCGGGCCGGTCGTCCTCGTCGGCGCGGCCGTCCTGCACGACGACGACCGGGCAGCTCGCCATCGACGCGGTCGCCAGGCTGTTGGAGCCGATCAGCAGCGAGCGGAAGCCGCCGAGCCCGCGCGAGCCGACCACGATCATCGACGCGTCGCGGCCGAGCGAGACCAGGGCGGCCGCCGGGAAGTCCAGCGGGGCCAGGGTCGACGGGCTCAGCGCCGGAGCGAGCGCCTCGCTCCGGCGTACGGCCTCGGCGAGCAGTTCGTCCGCCTCCCGCAGCCGGGTCTCCTCGTCGGCGGTCCGGGTGAGCGGCCTGACGTGGACGATCAGCAGCGGGAGGCGGCGCCGTACGGCCTCGTCGGTGGCCCAGTCGAGCGCCTGCCGGCCGTGCGTGGAACCGTCGACGGCGGCGATCACGGGAAGATCATGGGTGGTCATGGACCCGAGCGTACGATGCCGGGGCCCGGCCGCCGGGCCTCATGACACCGGGCCCACGCCCCGGACCGCGACCACCGGACCCGCACACCGCGCCTCCCGCCCCCGGGCCGCAGGCGCGGATGCCGGTCAGTCGTGGTGGTGTGTCGAGGAGGTGTCGTCCGGCGGTACGGTCCGGCCGCCGTCGCTTCCGCTGACCACCACCACGACCAGCGCGACCATGACCCCCACCACCGCCAGCCGACCGGCCAGCCGCAGGCCCCAGCCGGTCCGGGAGGCGGCGGCACGCGGCGAGAGAGGCAGCTTCTCGGAGCGGCGGGCCGGGCGCAGCAGCCGCACGAGGAGCAGGGCGGCGATCGGCAGCTGGAGCAGCCAGACGCTGGTGCGGAACCAGCCGTCGTACCAGACGTTCGTCCCGTACAGCAGCGTGTGCCAGACGCTCAGCACGTACACCACGATCACGAAGCGGTGCAGCACCCGCCAGGTCTTCGGGCCGAAGCGGTGGCGTACGTAGAAGAGCAGGCCGAGCGGGATCGCGAGGTACAGGGCCGCCTGGCCGATCGGGATGGCGATCCGGCCGGTCCCCGAGGTGTAGCCGCCGGGCACGAACGTCTCGACGAAGGCGGTCACCAGCGCGGAGTTCCAGGCCGCCGTGTCGTGCCGGAACAGCTCGGCGCCGAAGAACAACGCGTGGGCGAGGATCAGCGCGATCGTGTTGAGGCTCGTGGTGCGGTGCAGCCGCTCCAGGCGCGGGGCGGAGATCCGCGGCCACCGCGGACGGGGGCCCGAGAGCAGGAGTCCGAGGACGACCGTGCCCCAGGCCCAGAGCAGCGCGGACCAGCCGAACGCCTGGCTGAGGAAGTACATCCAGAAGCCGCCCACGTCGGCCATGAACGGCATCACGGAGACCGTGGCGGAGGTCCTGTCGCGGATGCGTATGTAGAGGAGGACGAAGACGGCCGCCGTCACCAGGAGCGCCACCAGCCCGTCGAGCCAGGAGGCGCGCAGATCGGACCGGAGGGTGATGCGTCCGCCGGCGCGGGGCCGCTCCGCACCGGGCGGTCGGACGCCGGGCCGCGTGGCCTCGGGTGAGCCGGTGGGGAGTTCGGCGGCCGCCGCCGGTTCGGGTGCGAGGGGCTGGTTCGTCATGCGGCCTCTTCGTGGGGGGCGTCGGCTGGCGGGGCGCTGCGTCGGGCCCGTGCCAGGCGTGTGCAGGCATGCTGTTGGAGCAGTCGGTGGGGGAGGGGGGAAAGTTCCCCCGAGGGGGCTGTGATGTGAATCACATGACCAGTGGCGGGGGCAAACGGGGCGAACTCCTGTTGTTTCCGCATCTGCTGCTCTTCTCCGCGGGGCGGGTGCGGCTGGCACGATGACCGCCATGGGAGCCGGAACCGCACTCCGCCTCGCCCGCACCGCGCTGTTCGCGGTCGTGTGCGTCGCCGTGTCCGGGCTCGGCCACGCCCTCATGTCCGACGGCCCCCTGCCCCTCCTGGCCCTGGCGGCCGTCCTCGTACCCGTCGCCGGAGCGGGCTGGTGGCTCGGCCGCCGCGAACGGGGCGCTCCGGTCACCCTCGCGGCCCATGTCCTGGGCCAGTTGGGGCTGCACGCCCACTTCACCGCGGCGGGGGCCCACGCGTCGGCGGACCCCGCGACGGGCGAGCCGAGCGCTGCGGCGCGGCTCGCGCACCACGGGCACGAGCTGCCCCACGCTCCCGCTCCGCACCCGGTCGCCGACCCCTCCTCCTTGCCGACGGAGCTTCTGGGGGCCTTCAGCGGCTCGGCGTTGACCGGTCCCATGACCGCCGCCCACGTCCTCGCCGGTCTGATCTGCGGCTGGTGGCTCTGGCGCGGCGAGGTCGCCCTCGCCCGGCTGGGCCGCAGCCTGGCCCTCTTCGTACGGGCTCCGCTGCGGACGGCCTGGCGCCTCTGGTCGGCGGCGCCGGCCGCCACCGGGCGGCCCGTCCGGCCGCGCGCCCGCCGCAGGCCGGGCCGCCGCCCCCAGGGCCTGCTGGCCCCGCACGTCCTCTCCCGGCGCGGTCCGCCGCTCCCCATCCCCTCCCCGTGACCTCCAGGCGCCCGGCCGGTCCTGTGTGATCCGCCGGGGGCGCTACGGGTGTGCGCTCTCGCGCCCACACCCGTGACAGCCATGCCGCTGCCGCCGGACCGCCCCAGGGCCCCGGACGGTCGGCCACGCGGAGCCGGGCGGCGACCGCACCACGGCTCTGCCAGGACGCGAAGGACAGCTGTGACCCCGACTGCCACCCCCTCCCTGCCCCCTGCCCCCGCCTCGGGCCCCACCGCACCGCCGCGGCCGGCCCCCGCACCCCGGCCCCCGGCGCACGCCGCCCGGCAGAACGACGGCCAGATCACCGACTGGGCCCTGGCCGCCGGCGGCGGTGACCGGGAGGCCGCCGACCGGTTCGTCCGGGCGACCTACGAGGACGTCCGGAGGTTCGTCGCCTACCTCAGCGCCGATGTCCCCGGCGCGGACGACCTAGCCCAGGAGACCTACGTACGGGCCATGAGCGGCCTCGCCCGCTTCGCCGGACGCTCCTGCGCCCGTACCTGGCTCCTCTCCATCGCCCGGCGCGTGGTCATCGACCGCCACCGCACGGCCGCCGTACGCCCCCGGACCGCCGACACCGCCGACTGGCAGGGCGCCGCGGAACGGGCCCAGCCACGAGGCCTCCCCGGCTTCGACGAGTCGGTGGCGGTCCTCGACGCCCTGCGCCACCTGGACCCTGCGCGCCGCCAGGCCTTCGTGCTCACCCAGGTGGTGGGGCTCTCCTACGAGGAGGCCGCGGACGCCGCGGGCTGCCCCGTCGGCACGGTGCGCTCCCGGGTGGCGCGCGCCCGCCGGGAGCTGGCGGGGCAGTGGCGCAGGGAGCCGGGGGCCGGAGTGCGCCGGGCGGACCGCTGAACGCCCCGGCCCGCACCCCCGCTCACGCCCCTTCCGCCACCGCCGGGTCCGCCGCGGTCCAGCCGGTCTAGGGCCGGTCCGCCCGGGGCTCCGACCGGCCCCGGGCGCTCCGGCGGCCCAGGCTCAGCAGAAGCACCGGCAGCAGCACGCACTGGAGGCCGACGGCCACCCAGAACGCCCGCGCCGAACCCGCCGACTCCGCCGCCGCGTACAGCTGGCCGCCCACCACCCCGCTGGCGAACGCCCCGAGGCCCGCTGCCAGCCGCTGCCTGCCGAACACGGTGGCCGGGGGAGCGGAGCCACGGGCCAGCGCCTCCAGGTCGTTCTTGAGGAAGAGCACGATCTCCCCCAGGCAGATCAGCACGCCGCCCACCGCGATCCCCGCGTGCCCGCCCCCGGCGATGGCGGCCATGCCGAGGGCCAGGGCCCCGAACCCCCACCGCAGCGCCCCCGGGTAGCTCAGGGCGGCGACCCGCTCCGCCAACAGCGGCTGGGCGACGACGAGGAGGGCCGCGTACCCCGTCAGGACCACGCCGTAGAACCCGGCCGAGGTCCGGGGGACCGCGTACAGCGCCAGGTAGTGCTGGAAGAACATGAAGGCGTAGACGCTCGCCACGGTGACCAGGAACGGCGAGAGCCCGGACCGCCGTGCGCCGGCCGCGGGCGGTGGCACCTCGGCCGCCGTGGGCCCCACCTCGTCGCGCGGCAGGAAGGCGTGCCCCACCCCGACCACCGCGAACAGCCCGGCCACGCACGAGAGCAGCACCCCGGGGGAGCCCATCACCAGGGGTGCCGCCGCCGGAGGACCGAGAGCCATCCCGGCGTTGAACGCCGAACTGCTCGCCGACAGCAGCCGTGGCCGTTCC
This sequence comes from Streptomyces sp. NPDC043746, assembly GCF_056436485.1. Lineage (NCBI taxonomy): Bacteria > Bacillati > Actinomycetota > Actinomycetes > Kitasatosporales > Streptomycetaceae > Streptomyces > Streptomyces sp. NPDC043746. Next base: position 16,288 of record NZ_JBWKCM010000047.1, read on the forward strand.
GTCTCCGGTGAACCATTCACCAGGTAGGCCTTGTTGGCAGGGAGATAGAGTGCCGCGCCCGCCGACACCATCATGAGCGCGCCGACCGCCAGAACAGGACTGGTCAACCCCGGTACGAGCGCGGCGAATCCGGCCGTACGCAACCCCAGCGCCAGCAGCATCGACCCGCGCAGCCCGATCCGCGCGGCCACCGGTCCAGCGACCACGCCCCCGGCGAACTGGATCAGCGAGGCCACCGCCAGCACGGAGCCGACCGTCCCCAGCCCGAGGCCGAGCCGCTGATGGAGCAGGACCGACATGTACGGCAGCACGGCGAAGCTGCCGAGCGTGATGAGGAACGACCCTGCCAGGAGAAGCCCCTGCGGCCCGGTGAACCGCCTTTCCCTGGTCGTGCCTTCCGTGCTCACCCGCTCCTCACGGCGTGTCCGCGATCACCGGACGCACCCGCACCGCCGCACTCCACGCCCGGTGCTGCGCCAGCTCCGCCGTCGGCGCCTGGGCCAGTACCATGCCCGTGCAGCCGCGCTGGTCGCCCACGTGCGGCAGGTGCTCGCCCGGCTCGCGTACGGGGAACCACTCCACGGACCCGGGGAAGGCGGCGAGTTCACCCAGGCCGTGCCAGCCCTTCAGCACCCCGGGCCGGTCGGCGTAGACGAGGACGAAGCCGTACGCGGGCCCCGCGCCCTCGTCGAGCGGGGCGTCCAGCAGGCCGGGACGGCGGCCCAGCGCCTCGTCCATCATCGCCGTGTACACATTGGTGCCCAGCGTCCGGCAGAGCACCTCGCCCACCAGCGCGCCGCCGATCCGCCGGTTGATCTCCACCAACTCCGGCCCCCCGGCGGTCAGGATGAACTCCACATGCGCGAACCCCCGCCGGTGGCCGGCCACTTCGAGGACACGCCCCACCCACGCCTCGACCGCGTCCCGCTCCCCGTCGGGCAGCGCCACCGGGAAGGCCGCGACCTCCTCCCGTACCACCGCCGTCCGGGACGTCTGACGGCTCAGCACCCCGAGCAGCCGGGCGGTCCCCTCCCAGCTCAGGGTCTCCGCGCTGTACAGCGGACCGGCGAGGAACGCCTCCGCGAACAGCTCGCCCTTCAAGGGCTGTCGGCCCGCCTCCGCCACGGCCCGGCGCAGCGCCTCCTCGTCGTGCGCGATCCAGACCGAGCGCGAGGAGGTGCCCGCCGAGTCCTTGAGGACGACGGGCAGGCCGACCGTACGCAGGACCGCCTCCGCGCCCTTGGGCCCGGGAGGCACGGCTACGGCGGTCGACCGGCTCAGCCCCCGCGCGTGCAGTGCCTCCCGGACCCGGCGCTTGTCCCGCAGCAGCCGGACCGCCGCCGGGTCCGGGCCCGGTAGCCCCAGCTCGGCGGCGAGTCCGGCCGCCGGGACGCTCCAGGTGTCGGTGGTGTTGATGAGCCCGGCGAGCGAGGGGAGGGCGGCCAGCGCCCGGCGGACCGCCTCCGGGTCGTCGGTGTCGACGTCCACCACGTCCAGCGCGTCGGCGGGCAGGGTGGCCAGCTCGTGACGGTACACCGAGCGGTCACCGGTCAGCAGGCAGAGCCGGTGACCGGACTCCTCGGCTGCCTCGGCCATCCGGCCGAGCCCGAAGGACAGGGACTCCAGGGCGGCGATCGTCACGGCTGCATCTCCACGGTCGGTACGGGGGCGGGGGCACCGCCCTGTTCGGACGTGCGGGCGGCTGCGGGCGCGGCACGCCGCCCCCACTCCATCACCGACCACGGCGGGCGCAGGGCTTCGAGGGACGTGATCGGCCGGGGCCGGAGTCCGGCCGGGTCCAGCGCCTCGGCGTGGCGGGCGAACACCCGCTCCGCGTAACGGTGTCCGGTGTCGGCGCCCAGCACCAGATGCAGCCGGCCCGGATCGCGCCCCGCCTCCCAGGACGCCGCCAGATGGGCCGCCCCGGAGGAGAGACCGGCGAACACCGCGTGCCGACGCAGCAGCCCGACCGCACCGGCCATCGCGTGGCGGAAGTCCAGCCAGTGCACGGTGTCGTACAGCTCATGGTGCACGTTGCCGAACGGGATCGAGCTGCCGATGCCCGCGATGATCGCCTCCGGGTCGCTGAACTGCTCGCTGCCGAAGGTGACGCTGCCGAACGGCTGGATCCCCACCAGCCGGACCGCCCGCCCCGACTCCCGTAGCGCACGGGCCAGTCCACCCGTCGACGCGCCCGTGCCGACCGCGCCCACCACGGTCAGCGGACCCTGGGGCAGCGAGGCGGTCAGCAGGTCGGCGAACTCCCGGTACCCCTCGTGGTGCACCGCGTCGTGGTACTGCCGCATCCAGTGGAAGTCCGGCCGGTCCGCGAGGAGTTGGCGTACGTGCCGGACGCGCAGCTCCTGGTCCAGACGGAGGCTCCGGGAGGGCGGCATCCGGTCGACGGTCGCCCCCAGCACCTCCAACTGGGCGAGCATCGTGGCGTCGACGGTGGTGGATGCCACGATGTGGCACCGCAGCCCGTAGCGGTGGCAGGCCATCGCCAGTGCCACCGCGTAGATGCCGCTGGAGCTGTCGACCAGGGTCTGCCCGGGCACCACCCGGCCCCGCCGCAGCAGCGAACGGACCGCGCCGAGCGCCGCGTACACCTTCATCGTCTCGAACCGCGCGAGCACCAGGTCGCCGTCCAGCCGGATCAGGTCCGGGGCCTTCACGGCGTCGGTGATGTGCTCGTGCACGGTCGCGGCGGCGGCCGGCTGCCGTGCCCCGGCCCTCACTTGCGCCGCCCGCGGACGATCAGCCGGTCGGAGTGCTGGTCGTAGCCCGAGCCGTCGAAGCCGCCGAAGCACTCCACGTCGGTGAAGCCGGCCTCCTCGAAGAGGGCGTGCAGTTCGGCGGCGGAGTAGAGCCAGGAGTGGATGGAGGCCGTACGGGCCGTGTCCCCGCGCACCAGCGTCCAGTCGGTGCGCAGCCGCCGCCAGCTGTCGAGGACGGTGTCGCGCTGGACGACGTACGAGCCGTCCGGCAGGTCCACCGCTTTGGGCCGCCCGATCCAGCCGGCCAGCACCTCCTTGCCCATCACGTCCACCACGAGCTGCCCGCCCGGCGCGAGGCTCCCGTACGCGTTGCGGAGCACCTGGAGGTTGTCCTCGGCGGCCTCGAAGTAGCCGAACGAGGTGAAGACGTTCAGGATCACGTCGAAGGCGCCGGGATCGGTGTACGTGAGCATGTCGGCCCGCTCCAGCCGGACATCTGCCCCCGCCGCCTCGCACGCGCCCCGGGCCCGCTCCAGCATCGTCCGCGAGAGGTCGACGCCCGTCACCGCGTACCCGCGCGCCGCCAGCGGCACCACGAACAGCCCCGGCCCGCAGGCCAGGTCCAGGACCCGTGAACCCGGGGGGAAGTCCAGCAGGGGCGAGGAGGCGACGAGGGCGGCGGCGGACTGCGCCCGCGCGGGCGGGAACATCGTCGAGGCGAAATCGGACCAGAGTGCGTCGTCCTCGTACCATTGCATGCTTCTCGGTCTCCTCCCGGCCCTCGTGGGGCCGCCGTGCTGTGCAGCGTCGGTCGCTGGGCCTGTACTCCAGGTAGTCGGCGGCCGGTGCCGGGAAGTTCCCGGCACCGGCGTCGGCCTACGATCACCGGCGGGCGGGCCGGACGGCCCGGAGAGACCGGAGGGAGCGGGGAGCATGACCTGGAGCGAGGTGCCGGTGGACACCGAACCGGCTGAGGGGGCCGTCCTGCTGAGCGGTATCCCGGGCAGCGGCAAGTCCACGGTGGCCGCCGCGCTGGCGGCCCGGTTCGCGGCCTCGGCGCACATCGAGGTCGACGCCCTCCAGGAGATGATCGTCCGGGGCGGCCGATGGCCCTCGCCGGAGCGGGACGCGGAGGCGGACCGGCAGATCTTCCTGCGGGCCCGCAACTCCTGCCTGCTGGCCGACAGCTTCGTCGGCGCGGGCTTCCTGCCGGTCGTCGACGACGTGGTCGTCCGCCGGGCCCATCTCGACTTCTACCGGCGGCAGCTCGCCTTCGGGCCGCTGCACTTCGTGGTGCTGGCCCCGGGCGCGACGAAGGCGGGGGAGCGCAATCTCGCCCGGGACAAGAACCTGACGACGGACTGGTCGTTCCTGGACGCGGCGATGCGGACCGAACTGGCCGGCGAAGGCGTCTGGATCGACAACGCCGAGCTGACGGTCGCGGAGACGGTCGACGCGGTCCTGGCGGCGACGGGCCTCACGGCCCGCTGAACCACCGTCACTGCCGCCCGTCTCCCCCCCGTAGGTCTCCTGGGCGCACGGTGCCGGGCCTCCGAAGCGACCGGAGGCCCCCGAGCCGCCGGACGGGGTTCAACATCGACCCGGGTGCGAACCGGGGACTGTTCCATCCCTCATTCGGGTGGTTGGCCGAAACAGTCCTGGAAGGCCCCCGGTGGTCTGGCTCTAGGGTCTCCGCTGTCCTGTCGGCACCTGTAGGCGAAGGAGCCGACGGGTCGGGACGGCCGCCGTGTCCGGTGGCCGGACACCTATCTGCCCAGGAGGTAGTTCATGCTCGCGGGTTGCGTACGACATCTCCGGCCCGGACGGGCCGGCCCGGGCGCCTCAGCCGCCGTGATGAGCCTGGTGCTCGTCGCTCTGATCTCGCTCACCGGAACACCGGCCGCGGCCGCGCCGCCGCCGTCGTCCGCCCGGCCCGCCGCAGCCGAAGCGCCGGTGTGGGCCCAGGCCCCGGAGTCCACCGCCGGGACCCCGGTCGTGACGAGTGCGGCCGACGGGGCGACGGTGGTCCTGGCCCGGGGCGCGGACGACACCGTGTACCGGAGGACGCACAACCGGGAGGACGACTCCTGGAGCGCGTGGACCAGCACCGGCGGCACGGCCCTCGGCGACCCGGTCACGGCCCGCGAACTCAGCGGGCGGCCATCGGTGTTCGTACGGCGTGCCGACGGCCGTCTGTGGGCGCAGAGGCAGACCGCCGACGGCGGCTGGTCGGCGTGGCGGGACCTGGGCGCGCCCGACGGGACGGCCATCGCCGGGGCTCCGGTGGTCGTCGCCAATGACAACAGGCACAGCAGTCCCCTTCCGGACACCGCCGGTTTCGTCCGGGGCAACACCGACGGGCGGCTCGAACTCTTCGCCCGGGGCGCCGACAACCGTATCTGGCACCGGGTCCAGAAGGATCCCAACGGTGCGGAATGGAGCCGGTGGGAGTCCCTGCCTGGCACCTGGGCGGGAAGCCCCGCCGCTGTGGTCGCCGGGGACGGCCGCATCAGCGTGGTCGCCCGCAAGCCCGACGGGCGGCTGAGGGTGACCGCGCAGAAGGTCCCCGGCACACCACGGACCCCGTTGCCCGAGGACAACTGGTCGGAGTGGAAGCAGATCGGGACGGAGCACACGGGCAACCCGGCCGTGGCCGTCAACACCGTCCGGGCCGGCACCCTGCTCCAGGTCTTCGCCAACCGGAGCGACGGCAGGCTGTGGACGGTCACCCAGACCGCCCCGGGTACCGGGCAGGATCCGGCCGGTGTGTGGAGCACAGCCGAGAGGATCGGGCCGGCGGCGCCCGGCCGCCCCGTCGTCACCACCCACAGCGACGGCCGCCTCGCGGTCTTCGGGGTCAACGCCGAAGAGCGTGTCGCCTACCGGACGCAGACCAGTCCCGCGACCGGGAACGATCCGAACGGGGTGTGGGCGGCCGGCTGGCGGTCGCTCGACGGCCAGAAGGTCCAGTCCGTCACGGCCCACTCCGTCCGGCGCGGGCACTCCACCTCCTTCGGGGTGTTCGCCCTCGGCAAGGAGTCCGACACGATCCACCAGCGCTCCCGGCTGTCGCTGGGGGACCCCAGGGGCAGCCGGGAGGACGTCTGGCTCGACTGGGCCGACCTCGGCCCCGTCGGCTCGGGGCCGTGTGCCGGCCCCTCCTCCCTGGAGTGCCTGACCATCGAGAGCGATGACCTGGGCCTGGTGCTGAGCCTGGAGAACTCGCTCAAGCCCGACAGTGCCATCGTCCGTGAGCAGCGACGCTCCGTCCCCTGGCAGACGTGGGCGATGCGGCCGACGAACGACCCGCGCGGGGCGGTCAGTATCGTCAACCGCCTCAAGGGCAGGTGCATCGACCGGAGGGACCCCCTGTTCGGCCCGGTCGAGTTCGAGCTGGCGCCCTGCGATCCCGCGAGCGTGGACCAGCAGTGGTACATCGAACCGGTCCTGCCCCCCAGCGCCGACAAGGCGACGCAGAACGCGTCCGCCTTCCGCCTACGGCACCGCGGCGACGCGTCGAGCTGTCTGACCGCCCTGTCCGACGCCCTGTGGCCCGAGACCCTCACCAGGGTGGTGCGCCGCAAGTGCGACAGCAACGCGGCCAAGGAGCACGACACCTGGAGGCTCGGCCACAGCACGCTCGCCCTCACCGGCCGCGTCACCACCACCGCACCCGGGGTCCTGGCCACCGTCCTCAAGCAGTCCGCCGCACGGTGCGAGCTGGACCCCGGTGACTACCCCTGCGTCTTCATCCCCACGACGGAGGAACCCGCCCACCGCGCGGCGGAGCGCTGCGTCGTAGGGAAGGTGCTCTACAACCAGGGCTCCGCGCAGGAGGGTTTCAACGTCTCCTGGTTCCGGCCCAGCGGCACCGACTTCTCCTTCGGCGGGGCGATGGCGCATACGGACGAGTTCCTGCCCGCCACCTTCAACTTCACCGCCGACCTCTCCGACTGGCTCCACGAAGGCTCCGTGGGGGACCAGGCACACGTCAGCGTGCCACCGAAGCAGTTCGGATGGGTCGAGACGGCACCCGTCGCACGGGAGACGACCGGCTACTGGAGGGTGACCCTGGGCCGGCTCTCCTGGACCGTTCCGGCCCGCAACGTGTCGTACGCCAAGAACGGCACCGACGGCGTCGAAGGCTCCACCGTCATCCGGGTCTCGAAGACCCCGCCCCACTACGGGCACTGCGAGAACTAGGACGACCCGCGTACGGAGCGGGGCGGCGGCCGAATGCCGCCGCCCCGCCCCTTCCTCATGAGCCCGGCTGTCAGCCCGCGGACTCACCCGCGTGCGGGCTCAGCACACCGGCCGAGACGAGTGCGAAGATGAGAATGCCGAGCGCGACCCGGTAGATCACGAAGGGCATGAAGCTCTTGGTCGTGATGAACTTCATGAACCACGCGATGACGGCGTAGCCGACGAAGAAGGCGACCAGGGTCGCGAAGATCGTCGGCCCCCAGGAGACATGCCCCTCGCCCACGTCCTTGAGTTCGTACACGCCGGAGGCGAGTACCGCGGGGATCGCCAGCAGGAAGGAGTAGCGGGCGGCCGACTCGCGGGTGTAGCCCATCAGCAGACCGCCGCTGATGGTCGCGCCCGAGCGGGAGACACCGGGGATCAGCGCCATCGCCTGGCAGCAGCCGTAGATCAGACCGTCCCGGACGCCGAGGTCCTTGAGCGTCTTGCGCTCCTTCACCGCACGGTGCTTGCCGCCCGCCTCGTCGCGTGCGGCGAGCCGGTCCGCGATGCCGAGCACGATGCCCATGACGATCAGCGTCGTCGCGATCAGCCGCAGGTCCCGGAACGGGCCCTCGATGTGTTCCTTGAGCGTGACGCCGAGCACCCCGATGGGGATCGAGCCCACGATGACCAGCCACCCCATCTGGGCGTCGTGGTCGCTGCGCATCTCCTTGTTCGTCAGCGACCGGAACCAGGCCGACACGATCCGCGCGATGTCCTTGCGGAAGTAGATCAGGACCGCGGCCTCCGTGCCGATCTGGCTGATGGCGGTGAAGGCGGCCCCCGGGTCGTGCCAGCCGGCGAACGCGGCGGTCAGCCGCAGGTGGGCGCTGGAGGAGATCGGCAGGAACTCGGTCAGTCCCTGAACAAGTCCCAGGACGAATGATTCGAACCAGCTCATGGGGCTTTGGCCATCCCGAGGTGATCGTGCATCGGCCGTGGACGCGGGGCCCGTCGGCTGCGTGCGGAGTGCGGTCAAGGAGGAGAGGAAGCGAAGGGGCGCGGAGAGTCGGGGAGTCGGCGGGAAGAAGATCGCGGGCAGCTTATCGCCCGAAAGTGAACGCAAGGATGACCGCGAGGGTCATCCACGTACCGCTGTGCGCTCAGTCCTTGGGTGCCTCCCGGCCGCCGAGCCGGTGGCGCTTGCGCCAGGCGACCAGGGCGCCGCCGATACCGGACACCACGATGAATCCCGTCGCCGCCAGGAAGAGGGGCGAGGTCGGCGAGGCGGCCTCGCTGCCCGCTACGACGTACGCCGCCGTGTTGGGGATGGAGCCGATGCCGGTGGCCAGGAGGAAGGGCGGACAGCCCATGCGCGAGGTCGCCGCGCAGTAGTTGGCGGCGGCGAACGGGATGCCGGGGAAGAGCCGGAGCGCCAGCACCGAGCGGAAGCCGTGGCGGCTCAGCACCCCGTCGGCGGCCGTGAGCACCCTCCCGCGCAGCAGTGTGCGCAGCGCGTCCTGGCCCAGGACCCGGCCCAGCATGAACGACACGCCCGCGCCGAGGACCGTGCCCGCCAGGGCCGCCATCAGCCCCGTCTGCGTACCGAAGAGGGCCCCCGCCGCCAGGTTGAGGATCGGGCGCGGCACGAACGCCACGGTGAGCGCCCCGTACGCGAGCCCGAACAGCATCGCCGCACCGCCGCCCGTCAGCTGCTCCGGCCAGCCCGACGCCAGCAGCCGCTGTGGTTCGAACAGCAGCATCGTCGACGCGGCGGCCAGCAGCACGGCCACCAGCAGCGAGAACCGGGACCAGGGGGAGAGCAGTGCCTTGGAACGCCGGAGGGCCGTGGCGCCGGCGGGCCGGGCGGCGGGGACGGGGTCGAACATTCGGGGAGACTAACCGAAAACGGTGTGTGATCGCCGTAATGTGCGTCGCGTGGACCCCGCAGCAGCCTCCGCTCCCGCCGAACCGGACGGCCCGCTTCCCGATGCCGTACCGGGTGCTCCCGTCGAACCGGACATGAGGCACATCGCCCCGTTCCTCGGGATCCCCGCCCCGCGGCGCCGGGCCCTGGCGAGGACCGTGCTGGCCGGCACCGGGCGGCCGGACGAGCGGGACTGCACGGCGATCGCGCTGCGCTGCTGGGAGCTGCCCGAGCGCGAGTACCACTACTTCGCCGTCGACTACCTCCGCCGGTACGTCTCCTCCTGCTCCTCCGGCTTCCTCCCCGTTCTGCGCCACCTCGTCACCACCGTCCCCTGGTGGGACACGACCGACGCGCTTGCCGCGCATGTCGCGGGCCCGCTGGTCACCGCCGACCCGGCGCTCGCCCGCGCCATGGACCGGTGGATCGACGACGACCACCTGTGGGTCGCCCGTACCGCCCTGCTCCACCAGCTGCGCTACAAGGAAGCCACTGACACCGACCGCCTCTTCGGCTACTGCCTGCGCCGTGCGGACCACCCGGACTTCTTCATCCGCAAGGCGATCGGATGGGCGCTGCGGGAGTACGCCAAGACCGACCCCACCGCCGTACGCGACTTCGTCGAGGGTGCCCGGACCCGCCTCTCCCCGCTCTCCGTGCGCGAGGCGCTCAAGAACCTCTGAGGCCGCGGCCCTTGGCCGACTCCCCGCCGAAAACCATTCGACGTGGTCGTCCCGCTGGGCCACGATCAAAGGCATGTTCCGGTACGCCTTCCCCGCAGCGCCGTCCGCAGTCGCGGACGAGCCGAAGGCTGCCGTGAACGACGTGGTCGCAGCCGCCACCGCAGCCTTCGCCGCTGCCGCAGCGCCCCTCGGCGGCGCCCGAAGCTGACCCTCCCCCGACAGTCCGGCGGACCCCGCAAGGGGAGGGTCGGCGGGGCCCCGGGGTCTTCATCTCTTCCCAGCTTCGAGTTCTCAAAGGAACTTCCCAATCGTGTTGTCAAGCCGCTCCCGTGACGGGAGGTGAAGTGTGAAAGCACTCTCCGTCACGGATCATCGCCCACAGGACGTTG
>NZ_JBWKCM010000048.1:0-23145 GCF_056436485.1 Streptomyces sp. NPDC043746
ACGTCCTGTGGGCGATGATCCGTGACGGAGAGTGCTTTCACACTTCACCTCCCGTCACGGGAGCGGCTTGACAACACGATTGGGAAGTTCCTTCCGGCTTGTCCGCACGGAGGACGGTACCCCGGCCGCCCCACCACTCAAGGCTGCCGGCTACCACAAGGCTGAGAGCGTCTCCAACGCCGGGCACGTCCTGCTGGCGGGGACGCACCAAAGCACAGTGTTCGACGTCTCGGGCCGGGGGGCCGCCTCTCAGCCGGCCCGTACGGCCTTCTTCGAGTACGCGCTCACGCCTGACGGCACGCACTTCGTGTCGTGCGTGGGGAAGCGGCTCCAGGTCCGGTCGACGATCGACTCCGGAGATCTGGTCATCGACGAGCCCGACCCGGATCCGGACCCCCACGGTGCCGGCCAGTGCCAGTTCCGTTTCAGTCCGGACGGCCGGTACCTCATCGCCCAGCAGGGTGTCTCGGCGGACGTCTACGATCTGGAACATGGCAAGAAGGTGACCAGAGTGGCGGAGCGCGGACTGCCGTCTCTGCGTTTCAGCTCCGGTGGCCGATTCCTCTTCAGCGTCAGCGGGGACACGATCACGGTCCGGGACCGTGACGATGCCGAGCTCCCTCTATTCAAGGTCGGCCTGCCCACCAGAGGTCACGGCGAGTACGCCGCCGATCCGCAGGACATCAGGCTGGACGAAGAGAGGGGGCGGCTGCTGCACTACTCCGGCGACACCGGCCGGATATACGAGATCGACCTGGGGCAGGCGCTCGACCGGCGGGCGAGGGACGAGGTCGCCGAGAGCATCTCCAGCGCCGGGAACTTCGGTGTCCTCACGAACAGTGACGCGGACGCCCCGGCCTTCCAGGTGGTCGACCTGCGTTCCGGCAAGCACGTCGGTTCCAGGACCACGGCGGACGCGGTCGGCGGCATGGGGGACATCGGGGCCGTCCTCAGCGCCGTGGACGACGAGGGGCGGCTCCTCGCGTACACACGGGGCGAGAGTACGGGCCGCTATGAGCAACGCTACGACGTCGTCATCCGCGACGTCCGGGCTGGCAAGGACGTCCACCGCATCCCCCTCGACGACCGTCGGCCCACTCAGCTGGCGCTTTCTCCCGACGGACGGTACCTGTCACTGGGCACGTCCCGGCCCGACGGACAGAGGACCCGACGCTCCGGCATCGAGGTGTGGGACCTCCGCAAGCGCGAGAAGGTCCACGAGTTCGAGGGCGACTCGGGGCACGCCGTGTTCAGCCAGGACGGCCGACGCGTGCTGACCAGCGGCGGAGGGGTGATCGACCTGTCGTCCGGCACCACACGTACCGGAGTACTCGGAGGGAGCCGGGCCGTCGGCATCGTTCCCTCCCCCGACGGGCGGTTCGTGGCCGCCCTCACGTCCTCGGGCTGGCTGGAGCTCCGCGACGGTACTACGTTCGAGCGCCTCGCGCTGATGCCCAGTCAGTTCGTACCGGGAGGGAGCCGTTACCGAGACCGTCTGGGCGCGATGGCCTTCTCCGGCGACGGACGCCTCCTCGCCGTCGCTGTGAACGACGACGGAATCCAACTCTGGGACACCGAGGCACGGCTGCCGCTCGGGCGACCGCTGACCTACACAGGGCACCGGATCGACGACCTCTTCTTCGACGGCCTGGTCCTGAAAACCGTCACCGGCGACCGGGTCCACTCCCTGGACCTCACGCCTGAGCAGCTCGCGGCGGCGGTGTGCCGGAGGGCTGGGCGCGACATCACTCCCGAGGAATGGAACAGCTACGTACCAGACTCCCCGTACCGACGGCTGTGCTGAACGCAGGAGCGTCAGCGTGCTGGGGCGCCGGGGCGAGCGGGCGGGTCGGTCGGCCTCGACGCGGCCCTGAAAACACCGTTCCTACGAGCGTGTTCGCGTCATGCACGCTCAATGATCACAGGCGAGCACTCACCGCCACCACCGACTACGGAACAGACCCGAACGTCTTGCGGTCCTCGCTCTGGCTGAGGCCGGCGTGGTCGCTCCGCTGGAGGGGGGGCAACACATACGGCGCTCGCGTGTGGGAGCCATCTCGGGAGCACGGCTTCCGCGCCCTGCGCCACTTCTACGCCTCCGAGGAACCGGAGGCTGGCGAATCGGTCGTCTCCCTGGCACGCCGGTCGGGGGCACTCCGGCCCCGGGTTCACACCGCGGAGGTACTCCCACTTCCTGCCCCGCGCCGGTGCACGAGGCAGCGCCCCCATCGACGCGGTCTTCGCGTAGCCACGGCCGGTCGGTGGAGCCTCTGGAGCGCGGCTCGTAGCGCACCGCGGGCTCAAAGTCCCAGAAAAGTCCCAGAGATGCCGCCGCATCGCTCCTTGACCCACTAAGCAGCAGGTCAGACGGGGTGCGGCGGCATCCTCGTATCAGATGTCCCGGAAGATCTCGATCTGCGCGCCCACCGAGTTGAGCCGCTCCGCCAGCTCCTCGTAACCCCGGTTGATGACATAGACGTTGCGCAGCACGGAGGTGCCCTCGGCGGCCATCATCGCCAGCAGGACCACCACGGCGGGCCGCAGGGCGGGTGGGCACATCATCTCGGCGGCGCGCCAGCGGGTCGGGCCTTCGACCAGGACCCGATGGGGGTCGAGGAGCTGGAGGCGGCCGCCGAGACGGTTGAGGTCGGTCAGGTAGATCGCGCGGTTGTCGTAGACCCAGTCGTGGATCAGGGTCTGGCCGTGCGCGGCGGCCGCGATCGCCGCGAAGAACGGGACGTTGTCGATGTTGAGCCCGGGGAACGGCATCGGGTGGATCTTGTCGATCGGGGCCTCCAGCTTGGAGGGCCGGACGGTGAGGTCCACCAGGCGGGTGCGGGCGTTGTCGGCCGCGTACTCGGGGGTGCGGTCGCAGTCGACGCCCATCTCCTCCAAGACCGCCAGCTCGATCTCCAGGAACTCGATCGGCACTCGGCGGATGGTGAGTTCGGACTCGGTCACCACCGCGGCGGCCAGCAGGCTCATCGCCTCGACCGGGTCCTCGGAGGGCGAGTAGTCCACGTCCACGTCGATCCGCGGGACCCCGTGCACGGTGAGGGTCGTCGTGCCGATGCCGTCGACCCGTACCCCCAGCGCCTCCAGGAAGAAGCAGAGGTCCTGGACCATGTAGTTGGAGGAGGCGTTCCGGATGACCGTCGTGCCGTCGTGGCGGGCGGCGGCCAGCAGGGCGTTCTCGGTCACCGTGTCGCCGCGCTCGGTCAGCACGATGGGCCGGCCGGGGGAGACCGAGCGGTCCACCTGCGCGTGGTACAGCCCTTCCGTCGCGGCGATCTCCAGGCCGAACCGGCGCAGCGCGATCATGTGCGGCTCGATCGTGCGGGTGCCCAGGTCGCAGCCGCCCGCGTACGGCAGGGTGAACTGCTCCATCCGGTGCAGCAGCGGGCCCAGGAACATGATGATCGAGCGGGTCCGGCGCGCCGCGTCCGCGTCGATCGCCGCCATGTCCAGCTCGGCGGGCGGGACCAGCTCCAGGTCCACGCCGTCGTTGATCCAGCGGGTGCGCACCCCGATGGAGCTGAGCACCTCCAGGAGCCGGAACACCTCCTCGATCCTGGCGACCCGGCGCAGGACCGTGCGGCCTTTGTTGAGCAGCGAGGCGCAGAGCAGCGCGACGCAGGCGTTCTTGCTGGTCTTGACGTCGATCGCGCCGGAGAGCCGGCGGCCGCCGACGACCCGCAGGTGCATGGGCCCGGAGTAGCCGAGCGACACGATCTCGCTGTCGAGGGCTTCGCCGATGCGGGCGATCATCTCAAGGCTGATGTTCTGGTTGCCGCGCTCGATGCGGTTGACGGCGCTCTGGCTCGTGCCGAGAGCCTCGGCCAGCTGCGTCTGTGTCCAGCCCCGGTGCTGCCGGGCGTCACGGATGAGCTTGCCGATGCGTGCGAGGTAGTCGTCTGACATGGCGGCAGGTTATCTCAGATATGATATGAGGCTGTCGTGGGGGTGTGCCGTTCGAGTGACGGGAGCGCAACGGCCGCCCGCTGCCGGTCCATCGTCTCCCGGGTGGGGCGGCGCGGCGCGGAGCGTGCACCCGTACGAGGGCGGCGGTGGGGGCCGCCCGACCTCCGGGCCCTCACCCCCGCCCGGCCACCGGCCACTCCGGCGCCTCCGCCCCCGCCTCCAGCGCCGAGGTGTGCCCCGCCTCCGGGCGGAGCCGGAGTTCGGCCGCCGGGCAGTGCTCCGCGAGCCGACAGGTGTGGACGGCGGGGGCGATCCCATGCTCCTCGCCGTGGAGATGGGCCTCTCCATCACCACCGGGGAGGAATGCGGATCACTCCGGTCAGGGAGGCAACCCGCACGTCCGACTGTCCGTCTGGATCTCCGAGAGTGCGTTCGATCCGGATATCGACCACCTGGAACGAACGTGCGCAGGAACAGGGTTGAGGAGGAGCTTTGATACGTGGCCGGAAAGCATGGGCCACCGCGGTAGCGGTGCTGACGGTGGCGGGGGTGGCGCCGACGGGGGCGTACGCCGCCCCCCCGCCGCCGGAGGTGCGCACCGCCACCGCGACCGCCGATGCCGGGGGGACGCTGCCGCCGGGCTGGCGCATCGCCGGTGAGGACGGGCGGAACCATCTGGAGTGGCGGGCGCCCGAGCAGGTCCCCATGGGCGACGCCCGCGTGGAGTTCCGCGCGAACGGCGCACTCGTGGGCGTACCCGAACCGCTGGACGACGGCCGGACCTTCCGGCTTCCGCTCGAGGAGGTCCGCACCGCCGACCTGGACGACCTCAGGGTCGAGGCCGCCGGGCGCAGGCTGGACGAGGGGGAGGCGCCCGGCTCCGGCGCGAGCCGCAAGGCCGAGCCGCCCGCCCCGAAGCTGCCGCCCAAGCTGCCCGCGGGCACCGTCGACCCGGGCAAGCCGGGCTCGTACGCCACCACCACCGCCGAGTACGACCTCCCCGGCGTCAAGCTCCCCGGCTTCCCCGAGCGGGTCGAGATGCGCGGTGTCGTGGTCGCCCCGTCGAAGGCACCCGGCAAGCGCCCCGTCGCCCTCTTCCTGCACGGCCGCCATGCCACCTGCTACGTCCCCGGCAAGGACGACGAGGACGCCGGCGCCTGGCCCTGCGCCAAGGGCAGCAAGCCGATCCCGAGCCACCGGGGCTATCTGCGCGACCAGAAGCTGCTGGCCTCCCAGGGGTACGTGACCGTCTCGATCTCCGCCAACGGGATCAACGGCCAGGACTGGCAGGCCGAGGACGGCGGCGCGCAGGCCCGCTCCTCGCTGGTCCGCAACCACCTCGGCCGCTGGGCTGACTGGGCCGCCAAGCCCGCCTCCGCGCCCGCAGCCCTCCGCAAGATGCCCAAGGCCGACCTGTCCCGGGTGCTCCTCGTCGGGCACTCGCGCGGCGGCGAAGGCGTCAACCGGGCGGTGATGGACAGTCTTTACCAGCCGCCCGCCGCTCAGGACGGCTACCGCTCCAAGGCCCGCTGGAACATTCGCGGCACCGTGCACATCGGCCCCACCCTCTTCGGTCACAACCCCGTGCCGGACGTCCCCTCGCTCACCATCCTGCCGGGCTGCGACGGTGACGTCTCCGACCTCCAGGGCCAGGTGTTCACGGACGGCACCCGGGGCGTCAGCCGGGGCAAGGCCCTGCACAGCTCGGTCTACATGATCGGCGCCAACCACAACTACTTCAACACCGAGTGGACCCCGGGCCAGGCCAAGGCCCCGGCGAACGACGACTTCTGGCACGACCCCGAGGCCCGCGACCCGCTCTGCTCGCCCGGCGCACCCGGCCGCCTCACCGCCGACCAGCAGCACAAGGCGGGCGCGACCTACATCGCCACCGCCGCGCGGCTCTTCGTCGGCGGTGACGACCGCGTACGCCAGCTCGTCGACGGCACCGGACGCCGCGCCCCCTCCGCCGACCCGGCCCGCGTGCTGACCCACGCGGTCGGCGGCAACCGGAGTGCCGGGTTCCTGCCCGACGACCCGCAGGGCCCGCCGAAGGTCACCGGCGCCCGGCTCTGCGACGCCGTCGCCCCCGGTCGCTCCGCCTGCATGGGCGAGAAGGACCCCGGCACCTCCCCGCACTTCGCCACCTGGCGCCCGGAGCACGAAGCCGGCCGCCGCGCGGTCGCCCTGGACTGGAGGAAGCCGGGCACCACCGCCCGGGTCACCCCGAAGAAGCCGGTGTCGGCCAAGGGTGCCCAGAGCCTCGCGCTGCGCATCGCCGTACCGCCGAACACCAGCGGTGCCCGCTTCGACGTGCACGTCAAGGACGCCAAGGGCAAGCGCGCCAAGCTGGGCACCGTCCGCGTCGACGGACTCCCCGGCACCGAGCGCACCAGCTCCTACTGGGCCCAGGAGGTCCGCGTCCCGCTGGCCCCCGCGACCCGCGCGCGGCTCGACCTCGGCAGGATCGCCCACCTGGAGCTGACCCCGACGTCCTCCTCCGGCAAGGCGTGGCTGATGGACGCCTGGTCGTGGAAGCCCGGTACCCCCGCGGTCTCGGCCGCCCCCCTCGCCCGCGTCGACATCGGCCGCCTCACCGTCAAGGAGGGCGACTCCGGATTCCGTACGTACCGGGTGCCGGTCCGCACCACGGGCAAGAACGGCGGAACGGTCCGGCTGTACGTCGTCGACCCCAAGACCGGCAGGTCCACCGGGAAGCTGGTCAAGGTCGGCCCCGGCACCGCCGGGATCAAGGTCGAAGTGAAGGTGGAGGGCAACAGGCGCTACGGCTGGGACACGTCCCACGACATCCTGGTCAAGGCGGTCCGCGGCACGGTCGTCGGCGCCGACTCCGGCGGCGTCACCGCCGAGAACGACGACCCGATGCCGAAGGTGACCGTCAAGCCGGTGGCCGTCGACGTGACCGAGGGCGCGCCGCTGAAGTGGCGCATCTCGCTCTCGGAGAAGGCGGACATCGAGATCTGGGCCCTGGCCCGACTGGTCCCCGTCCCCGACGGCCGCCCGGAGCTGTCCACGGCCGATGTCGACCGGGAGTGGGTGTCCCAGTTCGTGGACGAGATCCCGAACCCGGCGATCCCGCTCTCCCGGATCCCCTACGGCACGCTGTGGACGTCGGTCCCGGCCGGGAAGACATCCGCCGACCTGATCGTTCCGACCGTCCGTGACCAGGAGAAGGAGCCGGCCGAGTACGTCCGTCTGCAGTTCATGGACGACGACGAGAAGCCCCTGGGCGCGCCCGTCGAGGGCAGGGTCCGCGACGCCTCGTAACCGCGTCCGAACCGCCCGAGCCCGCCCCCTCCGCCGCCCGCGGAGGGGGCGGGCCGTTGTCGTACCAGGGACGGCACAATCGGCTGTCGTATCAGGAAGGCACAATCGGCGCATGTCTGAGATCTTCGTCGACCTGGGAGAAGTCGATGCACCGTCGGGTGTGCTGGTACTGGGCATGGCCGGGTGGATCGATCAGTGGCGGGACCTGGGTCAGCCCCTGTCCGAGCGCGCCAGGACGGCTGCGGCGACGGGAGGAGGCCACCTTCGTGAGTGGTTGTGCGAGGCTGTCGCGGTTCCGGCAGCCGGTGACCGGCCCTTGACCGTGCGGGCGAGCACCTCGCCGTCTCCGTTCGATGAGGAACCGACGATCGCGACCCTGGAGATCAGTCTCGGTCTCCCGTGGCCCGAGACCGCGGACCGGCCGGTACCGGTCCGACTCGGAGACCTGCCCGTCGACCGGTGCGGCATGGTTGTCGGCGATGCCGCGGGGCTGGACGCGTGGACGGGGATGGACGACGAGCCGGCCAACGGGCTCGCCGATGTCTTGTACTGGGGCCTGTACGCGGATGACGCGCATGCGCGGTTCGGTGGTGAGCGGATCATGCGGTACGGCGACGACGGGCCGTACGGGTGGCTGGACCTCCCGTTGGCCCAGGCGGCTGCACGTGCGGCCGAACTCACCACATGGCGCGACCGCCTCCACGGCAAGGGCCTGATGGTCTCGGTCGATGCGCACACTGATGTCCACCGCTTCCAGCGGGCCGGGTGGAGCCATCCGCTCCATGTCGGCGCGATCGACGTCGGCGGTTGCCAGGTGCTCGGCATCGAGTGGGACCAGGGCGACCATTCGATCAGGCACCGTGGCGAGCGGGACGCCGACCAGGTCTACCCCGTCACGCTCGAAGCCGATGAGGCGGGAACGATGGTGATGCGGTGGACCATTCCGCCCTACGATCTCGGCGACGACGAGTGATGAGCCCAGGTGTTTCGTCGCAGTGCACCCTGAGCCGTCTCATCGAGCCGTGAGCACGTACCGCGTACCGGGTCACAGCGGTACGCGGCCGTGGGCAGGTGGATCTACTGCGGTCGTAGGGCGGCAGGGGCGGCACACGGCACCGCCCTGATCCGCCCGGACGCGGAGTACACAAGCGTTGTTATCGCGCCAGCCGAGGGGGCTTCTGCAGCTCGAACCGGATGAGGTCTCCGGTGTGTGTGTTCGGTTGGGACACCGTCTTCATCCCGATGAGGGCGTTCCGTGTGTTCCTCAGCTGTTCAAGATTTCGCGGCACGGACCTCTCGATGGCCCCCAAGAAGGTCTTTCGGATGAAGTTCGACTGCGCCCTTCCGGCCTTCTCGATGTTGTCGGCTGCAGAGTTCAGCGATTCCTTGAGGATCGTCCAGCTGTTGGTGGTGTTCTGCAGAGCAGTGGCCACTCCTCCCGCTTGGGCACTGAGGTCTTTCAGCCCGGCGCTGCATGTCGTCAGCAGCTTCACCCCGCTTTCGAGCCGTTCCTGCTTGGCGATGAGGTCCTTCTTCTCGTCGTAGAGATTGGCCAGCGCGATCCCGCTGCCGATGCCTCCTGCGATGCCACCGAGGAGCAGGACACCGCCTCCGATGGCCACGCCGACGCTCAACCCGCCGGTGAAGATCGAAGTGCAGCATCCGACGACAATGCATGCCGCACCCAGCAGAATGGCACCCCCGCTCGCTGCTGCCCCGACGGTCGCGGCGGTGATCTTTGCGTTCACATTTTCCAGATCCCTCCGCAAGTCTTTCAGAATCCCATTCTCTCCGTTCACCAGAGAGTTGATCTCGACGGCGCATTCAGTGAATCCCCGCTTGTCGTCACTGAAGGCGGTAACCATCCTGTCCGTGCTGGACGCGACCCTCCTCGTCTCATCGGTGAACTCGCCCGCCTGTTCACGCAGGAACCTCAGGGTCTGAACCAAGGCATCCGGATCTTCCTCGTCCTTGAGGGTCTCCGTAAAAGCGCTCAGCGTGACAAAGTAGTTCTCGACCTTGGCCAGGAGCGCGATGGACTCAGGCTGTACCGTGCAGAGGTACTTTCCTGCATTGTCTGCCGACTTGTTCAGTGCGCTCTGGACCGTACCCTGAAAGCTCCGGATCTCCTCGTTGTCGATGCGGCTGAAGTCCGGCTTCGGCTGCTGCATGATACTGAGAGCATGCGTCTGCACGAGGGCGGTCAAGGACCCTTGCCCGGCCACCTCCCTCCCGATTTCCTCCTGCTTTTCCAGGGCGGCGGCAAGTGCGTCACTCATAGTTTTCTCCCAGTCGTCCAGCAGCGGGTTTCAGTTTCCGGTGACCGTGGCGCGCAGTCGCTCCGCCTGGTCCTGGACGGTTTTCCACTTGATGACGCTCCAGCTGATCTCAGTGGCGAGCCAGGCTCCTCTGTCACCCTTCTTCGCCTGCTCCTCCAGTGTCGCGGCGAACGAGGCGACCACCTGGCCCCAGGCATCTGCGATCTCCTGGGCCGGACGCATCACGTCACGCACGCTTCGGCCGTAGGCACCGCATTCCGAATCGATCTTCTTCGCCGTCGCCAGGCCCGACTTCAAACCGGCGATCTCCCGGTAGAGCGCTTCGACCTTCGCGCGGTCCCTGCGGAGCTTCTGAAGGGCGGCGCCGATGGCACCGGACGTGATGTCCTCGATCCCCTTGTGCACATCCTCGGAGGATTGCGGAGCGGGTTCGCCGGCGGGCGGCTTGTCCTCCTTCTTGCTCTTTCCGTCATCCTCTCCCTTCTTCTTCGAGGCGTCCTTGAAGATATCGAGGATGGTGTCGAGGATCTTCCGTGCACCGCTGCCCACCTTGTGCGAGGCGGAGATGACGGCATCCAGGTCCTTCCGCACCTCTTCCTGCATCGCCTCCAGCTCCTTGGCCTTGGCGGCGATCCTGCCGTCGTCCCCGGAGATCTTCTTGATCTCGGCATGCGTCCGGCCGGCCAGGACTTCGAGCCGGTCCTCCGTCTCCTTGGAGAACGTCCCGTACTTGTCCGCGAGATCACGGGCATGCTGCTCATGCTCTTCGAAAATCGGCATCAGCTCGCCCAGAAAAGAAGCAACGCTCTCCGGGGACTCCACAGACCCCTCGTGCAAGCTCTGGAGCAGGTCGGCCGCCCCTGCCATCAGGACGAGCTGATGGATCACCGAGGGAAGCTGGACGCTCCGGTACATCCGCGCGTTGCTTCTGACCTCCTCCTGCGCGGTACGCATGGCGTGTTCATCGCTCGGGTCCGCCGTGCCGACGGACACCTGCGCTTCGAGAACCAGGGCCCACACCTGCGCGACCTGAGCAGCGGTCACCAACTGTTCCAGGGGCTCTTCGAGTCCGACCGGGTCAAGCGTGCTCTTGGCCGGAACGGTGGGGGCGACTTGCGATGGCGTCATCGTGGCTCCGTTGGATACTCAAGGGCGGGAAGGGCAGTGCAGAACAGCCCGGTCGAGAAGGCTTCTCGACCCGGCGCTCGGGTACGCCGCGCACAGACGGACACGCTGGGCGGGGAGGGCCGGTGCCGGCCGGCACCGGCCCAGGCTGCTCACGTGGTTCGGTCGATGCGCAGGGCACGCCGAACGGACGGACCAGGAAGAGGAGCAGGCAGGGGGCTGGGGTGTAACGGACGATCGTGCCCTCGCACGGTCCCTCGGTGTGGACCACCTCGGCGCGGGTGCCGCACCCGTCACCTGGGTCGTCGCCGGAATTCCCGTGCTCGAACGATGAGCGGCTGGAACCGATTCGGTCCTCCTCCGTGACCGACACCAAGGCAACCGCGTCAACCGACATCGTCACCTCCGCCGCAGGGACGGCCTCCACGGAAGGAGCCGAGCGGAGGGGCAGGAGAGCGAGGGAGAGTGCGCCGAGGTCACAAGGTTCTTGATCACTACGGCGTTCTATCGGCCGCGCACCATCCCGCGAAGCTCTTCGCCTCGTGCTCACCCGCCCGGGGGAAGGGGTTCACCGCAGAAACGCTCCGTCGCGCTCAGCCGCGCGCGGGGCGGAGCGGCCCCCTGACGCCGGGAGCGGAACGCCACCAGCATCAGGGGGCCGGACCGTACTGCTCCAGCGCGCCCGGAGCGGTCCCGACGGACCCCAGTGGACGTCTTGAGGCCGGTCCCGGCCTCAAGACGTCCACCACTCGAACCTCAATGAGACGGACTCATCAGTCACCAAGGTCGAGTGAGGACACTCAACCTTCGATGCGGCAGGACATCAGCCACCCGGGCATGACCGAGCGGCGGCTATGTACTAGAGTTATCTCGACATCGAGATATCTGCCGAGGCGTACCGCAGCCGCCGCCCGGTAAGGGTTACCTAACTAAGCCTTACCTTAGCGGATGGTCGGGGCCGTAGGCGGCACAACGTGGCGCCCGCTGCCAATGAGGCGCGGCGCGGTAGACGCGCACATTGAAGAAGGAGACTGTCGTGTCGGCGAACAGCTTCGACGCCCGCAGCACGCTGCGCGTGGGCGACGAGTCGTACGAGATCTTCAAGCTGGACAAGGTCGAGGGCTCCGCGCGCCTCCCGTACAGCCTGAAGGTCCTGCTGGAGAACCTGCTCCGTACCGAGGACGGCGCGAACATCACCGCCGACCACATCCGGGCCATCGGTGGCTGGGACTCCCAGGCTCAGCCCAGCCAGGAGATCCAGTTCACGCCGGCCCGCGTGATCATGCAGGACTTCACCGGCGTGCCCTGCGTCGTGGACCTCGCCACCATGCGTGAGGCCGTGAAGGAGCTGGGCGGCGACCCGGCGAAGATCAACCCGCTGGCCCCGGCCGAGCTGGTCATCGACCACTCCGTCATCGCCGACAAGTTCGGCACCAAGGAGGCCTTCGGCCAGAACGTCGAGCTGGAGTACGGCCGCAACAAGGAGCGCTACCAGTTCCTGCGCTGGGGCCAGACCGCCTTCGACGAGTTCAAGGTCGTCCCGCCGGGCACCGGCATCGTCCACCAGGTGAACATCGAGCACCTGGCCCGTACGGTCATGGTCCGAGGCGGCCAGGCCTACCCGGACACCCTCGTCGGCACCGACTCGCACACCACCATGGTCAACGGCCTCGGGGTGCTGGGCTGGGGCGTCGGCGGCATCGAGGCCGAGGCCGCCATGCTCGGCCAGCCGGTCTCCATGCTCATCCCGCGTGTCGTCGGCTTCAAGCTGACCGGCGAGCTGAAGCCCGGCACCACCGCCACCGACCTCGTGCTGACCATCACCGAGATGCTCCGCAAGCACGGCGTCGTCGGCAAGTTCGTCGAGTTCTACGGGCAGGGCGTCGCCGCCACCTCGCTCGCCAACCGCGCCACCATCGGCAACATGTCGCCGGAGTTCGGCTCCACCGCCGCGATCTTCCCGATCGACGACGAGACCCTGAACTACCTGCGCCTGACCGGCCGTGACGCCCAGCAGGTCGCCCTCGTCGAGGCGTACGCCAAGGAGCAGGGCCTCTGGCTGGACCCGAAGGCCGAGCCGGACTTCTCCGAGAAGCTGGAGCTCGACCTCGCCACGGTCGTCCCCTCCATCGCCGGCCCGAAGCGCCCGCAGGACCGCATCGTCCTCGCCAACGCCGCGCAGCAGTTCGCCTCGGACGTGCGCAACTACGTCTCCGACACCGGTGTCGACGAGGCGGGCAAGGAGTCCTTCCCGGCCTCCGACGCCCCGGCCGTCTCCAACGGCATCCCGTCGAACCCGACCACCGTCACGGCCCCCGACGGCTCCACGTACGAGATCGACCACGGCGCCGTCACCGTCGCCGCGATCACCTCCTGCACCAACACCTCGAACCCGTACGTCATGGTCGCGGCCGCGCTCGTGGCGAAGAAGGCGGTCGAGAAGGGCCTGACCCGCAAGCCGTGGGTCAAGACCACCCTCGCCCCGGGCTCCAAGGTCGTCACCGACTACTTCGACAAGGCGGGCCTGACCCCGTACCTGGACAAGGTCGGCTTCAACCTCGTCGGCTACGGCTGCACCACCTGCATCGGCAACTCCGGCCCGCTGCCGGAGGAGGTCTCCAAGGCGGTCAACGACAACGACCTCGCCGTGACCTCGGTGCTCTCCGGCAACCGCAACTTCGAGGGCCGGATCAACCCCGACGTCAAGATGAACTACCTGGCGTCCCCGCCGCTGGTCGTCGCGTACGCCATCGCCGGTTCGATGAAGGTCGACATCACCAAGGACGCCCTCGGTGTCGACCAGGAGGGCAAGCCGGTCTACCTGACCGACATCTGGCCCACCGAGGCCGAGGTCAACGACGTCGTGGCCAACGCCATCGGCGAGGACATGTTCAACAAGTCCTACCAGGACGTCTTCGCGGGCGACGCCCAGTGGCAGGCGCTCCCGATCCCGACCGGCAACACCTTCGAGTGGGACGCCGAGTCCACCTACGTGCGCAAGCCCCCGTACTTCGAGGGCATGGCGATGGACCCGGCCCCGGTCGAGGACATCACCGGCGCCCGCGTGCTGGCCAAGCTGGGCGACTCGGTCACCACCGACCACATCTCCCCGGCCGGTGCCATCAAGGCCGACACCCCGGCCGGGAAGTACCTCACGGAGCACGGCATCGAGCGCCGTGACTTCAACTCCTACGGCTCGCGCCGCGGTAACCACGAGGTCATGATCCGCGGCACGTTCGCCAACATCCGCCTGCGCAACCAGATCGCGCCGGGCACCGAGGGCGGCTACACCCGCGACTTCACCCAGGACGGCGGTCCGGTGTCGTTCATCTACGACGCCTCGCAGAACTACCAGGCCGCCGGCACCCCCCTCGCGATCCTCGCGGGCAAGGAGTACGGCTCCGGCTCGTCCCGCGACTGGGCCGCCAAGGGCACCGCGCTCCTGGGCGTCAAGGCCGTCATCGCCGAGTCCTACGAGCGCATCCACCGCTCGAACCTGATCGGCATGGGCGTCCTCCCGCTCCAGTTCCCCGAGGGCCAGAGCGCCGAGACCCTCGGCCTCACCGGCGAGGAGGCCTTCTCCTTCACCGGCGTCACCGAGCTGAACAACGGCACCACCCCCCGTACGGTGAAGGTCACCACCGACACCGGTGTGGAGTTCGACGCGGTCGTCCGCATCGACACCCCCGGCGAGGCCGACTACTACCGCAACGGCGGCATCCTGCAGTACGTGCTCCGCAGCCTGATCCGCAGCTAGTCGGACCGGCCACCGAGTGAAGAAGGGCCGTGCCCCGGGACTTCCGGGGTGCGGCCCTTCCGCGTACGTACGGGACCGGATCGTTCGCCGCCGGGGTTCTCCGGCCGCGGCCGTTCGGGCGGCGGAGGCGGAGAGTTGTCGGACATGCGGTCCCCCCACGGGAAGCCGGTCGAGCGAGGGGCTTACGGTACGTGGCCCCACCCGCACCACCGGCACCATCCGTGCAGAAAGTGAACGGACCCCCATGGGCGAGCTGATCCTCATCCGGCACGGCGAGACCGAGTGGTCCCGCTCCGGGCAGCACACGAGCTGGACCGACCTCCCGCTGACCGCCACCGGAGAGCGCCAGGCCCGCGCCCTGATCCCGCTCCTCGCGGACCGGAACATCGGCCTCACCCTCGTCAGCCCCTCGATCCGGGCCCGGCGTACCGCCGAGCTGGCCGGGCTCCACGCCCCCCGCGTCACCCCCGAGCTGCGGGAGTG
Organism: Streptomyces sp. NPDC043746; assembly: GCF_056436485.1. NCBI lineage: Bacteria > Bacillati > Actinomycetota > Actinomycetes > Kitasatosporales > Streptomycetaceae > Streptomyces > Streptomyces sp. NPDC043746. The sequence goes on from NZ_JBWKCM010000048.1 coordinate 14,854, forward strand.
GGACTACGGCGGCTACGAGGGCATCACCACCCAGGCGATCCGCCGCACCCGCCCCTTCTGGAACCTGTGGACCGACGGCGTCGACCCCGGCTCCGACGAGCATCCCGGAGAGAGCCCCGCCCAGGTCGGGCAGCGCGCGGACCAGGTGCTCACGGGCGTCCGGTCGGCCGCCGAGGGGCTCGGGAGCGCGGACATCGCACTCGTCGCCCACTCCCACTTCCTGCGGGTCCTGACCGCCCGCTACCTCGGGCTGACCCCTGCCGAGGGGCGCCTCTTCCAACTCGCCACCGGCGCCGTCTCCCGGCTCGGTACGGAACACGGCGGACCGGTCGTCACCGCCCTCAACATGGCCCTGCCCGAAGCGCTTCAGGACGCCTAGGACGCCGGGAACGCCGTGCGGCCGGCACCCCGCCCTCGGGGTACCGGCCGCCGGATCACCGGGCGGGCGTCAGGAGATCAGCTCCACCTCCGCCAGCGTCGCCGCGCCCGTCAGCACCAGCCGGTACTGTGCGTACGCCCCCGGCCGGTCCACCGAGTAGGCGCGGGTCTGCTTGTCCCAGGCGAAGGACTGGCCCGAGCGGCGGTCCAGGTCCTTCCAGCTCTTCCCGTCGGACGAGCCCTGGAGCGTCCACCCCTTCGGGGCCCTGTCCGCCGCCGCCGACGTCAGCGTGTACTGGAGTGCCCGGGTGGACGCCGTGACGGGCAGCTCCACCGACGTGACCTCCGCCGAGGTGGCCGAGGTGTTGTCGAAGAGCGCGCCGTCACCCTTCAGCACATCGCCCCTGGGCGCCGGGGTCCTGTCGTCCTGCTGGATGGAAACCGGGGCCGCGTCCCCGCCCGTGCCCCAGGCGGACGGCTTCGGGCCCATGTCGAACTCCAGTGTGCCGCCCTTGGCCAGCACCTCGTGGGGGAGCGCGGTGGAGGTCCACTTCCTGCCGTTGACCTTCACGCCCTGCACGTAGATGTTGGCCGCGCTGTTCTTCGGGGCCTTCACGACCAGCTTGCGGCCGTTGTCCATGCGGACGGTGACCTTCTTGAAGAGCGGTGAGCCGATCGCGTACTCCCCGCTGCCCATCACCAGCGGATAGAAACCGAGCGAGGAGAACAGGTACCACGCCGACTGCTCGCCGTTGTCCTCGTCGCCGTGGATGCCCTGTCCGATCTCGCTGCCCACATAGAGGCGGCTCAGCACCTCGCGGACCTTCTCCTGCGTCTTGTACGGCTGGGAGGCCGCGTTGTACATGTACGTCGCGTGGTGGGCGACCTGGTTACTGTGCCCGTACTGGCCCATGCGCACGTCCCGCGCCTCGGTCATCTCGTGGATGACCCCGCCGTAGCTGCCCACGAACTCCGGGCCCGCCGTCTCCGGCGTCGAGAAGTACGTGTCCAGCTTCTTGCCGAGCCCCGCGCGGCCGCCGTACAGGTTGGCCAGGCCCCGGCTGTCCTGCGGGGCGGTGAAGGCGTAGCCCCAGCCGTTGGTCTCGGTGTAGTCGTAGCCCCAGACGCGGGGGTCGTAACTGTCCGGGGGGAGGCGCCAGTCGCCGTCGGGCTTCTTGCCCTGGAAGAACCCGGCCTTGCCGTCGAAGAGCCTGACGTACTTCTGCGCCCGGTTGAGGAAGTACTCGGACTCCTCCTTGTACCGCGCCTTCTTCGTCTTCCTGTACAGCTCCTGGCCCATGCGGGCGATGCCGTAGTCGTTGAGGTAGCCCTCCAGCGACCAGGACAGGCCCTCATGGGTGGCGGTGTCGGCGTACCCGGTGAAGACGGAGGTCTCCATGCCCTTGCGGCCGACGCCCGGGGAGGGCGGGGCCACCGTGGCGTTCTTGACCGCCGCGTCGTACGCCGCCTCCGCGTCGAACTTCACGCCCTTGACGTACGCGTCCGCGAAGGCCACGTCCGAGCTGGTGCCGGTCATCAGGTCCGCGTAGCCGGGGGAGGACCAGCGGGAGGTCCAGCCGCCGTCCTTGTAGTGCTGCACGAAGCCGTCCACCAGCTCGCCGGCCTTCTTCGGGGAGAAGAAGGAGTAGGCGGGCCAGGTCGTGCGGTAGGTGTCCCAGAAGCCGTTGTTGACGTACACCTTCCCGTCGACGATCTTCGCCCCGGTCCGCGTCGGGGTGTCCGTGCCGGTCGGCTCGGAGAAGGGGCTGGCGTACTTGTTCTTCCCGTCGACCTTCTCGTGGCCGGAGTTCGGGTAGAGGTAGAGCCGGTAGAGGCTGGAGTAGAGCGTGGTGAGCTGGTCCTCGTCGGCGCCCTCCACCTCGATCGTCCCCAGGATCCTGTCCCAGGCCTTCTGTGCGGTGCGCCGCACCTTCTCGAAGGAGGTGGACGCCGGGATCTCCATCGCCAGGTTCTTCTTCGCCTGGTCCACGCCGATCAACGAGGTGGCCAGGCGCAGTTCGACCGTGCGGTCCTTGCCCGCGTCGAAGCGGAAGAAGCCGGTCACGTCGTCGCCGCCTCCGCCCTTCAGCATCCCGCTGTCCGTCACCGGCGCGTCGAAGACGCCGTACACGAACATGCGGGTCGCCCCGGTGGAGAGGCCGCTCTTCACGTCCGTGTAGCCGGAGAAGGAGCGGGTTCCGGGGTCCAGGGTGAGGCCGCCCGCGTTCGACACGTTGTCGAAGACCAGGCTGGCGTCCTTGCCGGGGTAGGTGAACCGCATCCGGGCCGCGTGGTCGGTGGGCGTCATCTCGGCCTTGAGGCCGTTCTCGAACGTCACACCGTAGTAGTGCGGCTTCGCGACCTCGTTCTCGTGCCGGAACGGCAGCGCGCGGGCGGTGCGGGCGGCGTCCGGGGTGCCGGCCGCGGCCGAGGGCATCACCTGGAAGGTCTGCCGGTCGCCCATCCAGGGGCTCGGCTCATGGCTGGCGCTGAAGGCCTGGAGCGTGGGGAGGTTCTCCTCGTTGTTGCCCCGGTGGTAGTCGTACAGCCAGCTCAGCGAACCGGCGTTGGTGACCGGCGTCCAGAAGTTGAAGCCGTGCGGGACGGCGGTGGCCGGAATGTTGTTGCCGCGCGAGTAGCCGCCCGAGGAGTGGGTGCCGCGCGTGGTCAGCGCGAGGTCCGACAGATGCGCCTTGCGCTTCTCCGGCTTCCGCGGCTCGATCACGATGTCGTCGACCCAGCCCTGGAACTTCGCCGGGCCCTTGGCGGAGTCGTACGCCACCAGGACCCGGTCGACCGTCCTGCCCGCCGCGACCGTGCCGATGCGCGAGGAGACCTTGTTCCACTGGTTGACGTAGAGCCGCTTGGCGTCGCCCTGGCCCTGCGGGGTCAGCAGCCCGCCGTGGCTGTCGGTGGCCTTCAGCTGGCTGAGATAGGTGCCGTCGGTGAAGGCGAGGTCCACCGCGATGTGGGTGGCGGGGTAGTTGAGGTCCGTCTCGCCCATCTGCGGATAGACCAGATAGGACAGCTCGGTGTCCTTGGTGACGGCCGTGTTCACGTCGAAGACCTTGTTGTACGAGTACGCCCGGCCGTCCGCCTTGTGCGTCCCCGCGTACCGCAGCGCCTTCCTGCCCGTGAACCCCGCGCCGGCCTTGGCCGTGGGCGAGCCGGAGGGGCCCCGGTCGGCCTGGCTGCGCATCTCGTCCGGGACCGGCGCGGAGGCGTCACCGTTCGAGAACTGAACGTCGGCCAGCTGGAGGATGCCCGGCGCGCCGTTGTTGGCCGTGATCTCCAACCGGAAGTGCCGGTAGGCGGTCTCGGAGGTGAAATCGTACGACTTGGTCTCGTGGCGCGCGGCGAAGGCCTCGCCCGTACGCCGGTCGAGGTCGGTCCACTCCTTGCCGTCCGCCGACCCCCTGAGCGTCCAGTCCCTGGGGTCGCGCGGAGCGTGGTCGTTGGCGGAGGTGAGCGCGTACGCCACCACCTTCACCGGCTCGTCCAGGTCGAACTCCACCCAGCCGGTGGGCTGGAACGCCAGCCACTTGGAGGCCGGTTCGACGTCGACCAGGTTCTCCTTGACCTCACCGCCCGCGGTGTTCTCGGCGCTGGCGCGGACCTCGGTGACCCGGTCGGTGACATTGCCCGGTATCCCGGCGGAGAATCCGCCGTCGACCCCCGATGAGCGGCCTGTGCCGTCGGGCCCCTCTTCGACCGTGTTGCGCCAGTCCGGCTGCCTCTCGTCCGCCTCGAAGGAGGAGCGGAACGTCCGTTCGCCGGACGGCTTCCGGTCCGCGTCGGACGGACCGGCGACGGCGGCCGCGGGGGCCGCGAGGGCCAGGGCGAGTGATGCCGCGAGGACGGCGGCCGTGCGGCTCCGTCTCGTGCGGGCGGCGCCGCTGAGGGCCCTTCCGGCGCCATGGTGGAGACCTCGTGGTGGCTGCATACCGAGCCATTCCTCCCTGGAGCGTGCTTGGACAACGTTGTCATAGCGGGATGCAAGGTCCAGTAGGGAGCCAAGTGACAGGACGTGTCAAGGGTGTTGCCCCAGATTCGGCCCGTGAATCGGTCCTGACGGGAAGAAGCCTCCCCTGGAGCAGGGCGTACGGTGCCGAGGCGCCCACGAGGTCTCAACTCGGGAAAGACTGCCGCTCCAACCTGCATTCGATCTTGCTCAGTTGGCGACAAGTGGACTATACCTGTCGCCATCCGCGCGGCCGTTGCAACGGCCGCGCGATCGGGGGGAGAACAGGGGACGGTCGCCGGGGTGTCATGGACGCCCTGGCTGTACGGTTCTCCGACCACCCCCACCGCCGGTTCTTTCCTCCGGTACACCTGCATATCCGCATGACCCGAGCGCAACCGACCGCGGTGGCGGGGCCCTTCGCCTCAGGCGAGTTTTCGACGGGTGACCGGTACACCGCCTGAGTCCTGGAGAAGGCGAGGACTTGAGCATGGGATCCACCTCCGCTCACAACAACGAGGGCCTTGGCCGTCGCGATCTGATCAAGCGTTCCGCCGCACTCGGCCTGATCGCTGTTCCGACGATGAGCTTCCTCTCCGCCTGCGCGAGCGGCAGCGGCGACAGCGACGACAACAAGGTCGCCAAGGGCGAGAAGTCCGACAAGAACCCGCTGGCCGTCAACGGCAGCGCCCCGCTGGAGATCGTCATCTTCGACGGCGGGTTCGGCACGAAGTACGCCGAGGAGGCCCGGGACGTCTACAAGAAGACCTACCCCGAGGCGCAGGTCAAGTTCTCCGCCACGCAGAAGATCCAGTCGGTCCTCCAGCCGCGCTTCAACGGCGGCACCCCGCCGGACCTGATCGACAACTCCGGTGCCCAGCAGATGGACATGGGCGTCCTGGTCGGCAAGAAGCAGCTGACCGACCTCACCCCGCTGCTCGACGCCCCCTCCATCGACGACCCGTCCAAGACGGTCCGCGACACCTTGCGGCCGGGCATCGTCGAGATGGGCCAGTTCGATGGCGACCCGGTCTGGATGCTGTACTACGCCTACACGGTCTACGGCGTCTGGTACTCGCAGACCGCGCTGGAGAAGCTCGACGCCACGTACCCGGAGACCTGGGACGAGATGCTCGCGCTCTGCGCGAAGGCGAAGAAGCAGGGCATCGCGGGCTGGACCTACCCCGGCAAGCACCCGTACTACATCCCGTTCTCGCTCTACCCGTTCATCGGGAAGATCGGCGGCGTCGAGGTCCTGAACGCCATCGACAACCTGGAGCCGAAGGCCTGGGAGCACCCGGCGGTCAAGGCGGCCTTCGAGGCGTACTACGAGCTGTACGCCAAGGGCTACATCCTCCAGGGCACCCCCGGCCTGGACCACCGCGGTTCCCAGGGCGCCTGGGCCCGCGGCAAGGCGCTGTTCATCCCGAACGGCTCCTGGGTCGAGAACGAGGAAGCGGCGATCATCCCCAAGGACTTCAAGCTCTCCGTGGGCGCCCCCTCCGGCCTCGACTCCTCGGACAAGCTGCCCTTCGGCACCATCTGGGCCTCCGGCGGCGAGCCGTTCATCGTCCCGGCCAAGGCGAAGAACCCGGCGGGCGGCATGGAGCAGCTCCGCATCATGCTCAGCGAGGCCTCCTCCAAGTCCTTCACCAGCAACACCAAGTCGCTCTCCGCCCTCAACGGCGGCACCGACGGCATCGAGCTGTCGGACGGCCTGAAGTCCGGCGTCGCCGCGCTGGAGAAGGCGGGCACCAACGTGGTCAACCCGCGCCTGCAGGACTGGTACGTGAAGCTCCAGAAGGAGCAGATCGGCGTCGCCGGGCTCGGCGAGATGATGGCCGGCCGCGCCACCCCGGCGGAGACCATCAAGAAGATCCAGGGCTTCGCCGACGCCGCTGCCAAGGACCAGTCCATCAAGCACTTCAGGCACCAGTGATCACGCGTCATCAGCGGCGGCAGCTCGGGGAAGGTCGGAGTCGGTAACGATGCAACACGGTAAGTACCGGTTCATAGTCGGGTTTCTGGTGGTCCCGATGGCGTTGTACGTCATCTTCGTCATCTGGCCCTTCGTCCAGTCCATCTACTACTCGTTCACGGACTGGACGGGGCTGAGCCCCGACTTCAAGATGGTCGGGTTCGACAACTACACCAAGATGCTCGGCGACGACATCTTCTGGAAATCGCTCCAGCACAGTGTGCTGCTGGCGGTTCTGCTGCCGCTGGTGACGCTGGGCCTCGCCCTCTTCTTCGCCTTCATGCTCAACGTGGGCGGCCGGCGGCGCAAGGGCGCCGCCGTCACCGGCGTACGGGGCTCGGGCTTCTACAAGATCGCCTACTTCTTCCCGCAGGTGCTCTCGATCGCCATCGTGGCCATCCTGTTCCAGTTCGCCTTCGATCCGGCCCAGGGCATGATCAACGGCATCCTCAAGGCCGTGGGCTTCACGGATGTGCCGGACTGGCTGGGCGACCCGAAGCTGGCCCTGTGGGTCATCATGGCGGTCCTCGTCTGGTGCACCACCGGCTTCTTCGTGGTGCTGTTCTCCGCGGGCATGGCCTCCATCCCCAAGGACTTCTACGAGGCCGCCCTGCTGGACGGGGCGAGCCGCTTCACGACCTTCTTCCGGATCACGCTGCCCCTGCTGTGGGACACGGTCCAGTCCGGCTGGGTCTACATGGGCATCCTGGCGCTCGGCGCCGAGGGCTTCGCCATCGTCCACATCATGAGCGTCGGCCCCGGCGGGCCCGACTACTCGACCACCGTCCTGCCGCTGTACGTCTACCAGTCGGCGTTCCGTGACGGACAGGCGGGCTACGCGACCACGATCGGTGTCGCCCTGCTCATCGTGACGCTGGCGTTCGCCGCCGTCGTCATGCGGGTGGGCCGGCGCGAGCGGCTGGAGTTCTGATGAAGACCACTGACACCCCCCTCTCCGGCACCGACGGGGCCGAGGTCCCGGCCCAGCGCGCCGGGACGGCCCCCAAGGACTCGTCCGCCCCCGCGAAGAGCAGCGAGGGCCAGGTCCTCAACGTCTTCTCGCACGGGGTGCTCGTCCTGTGGGCGATCATGGTCGTCCTGCCGCTGTTCTGGGCGGTGATGTCCTCGTTCAAGACCGACTCGGACATCTTCAACACCCCCTGGTCGCTGCCCAGCTCGCTGAACTTCGACAGCTGGGGCCGGGCCTGGAGCCAGGCCCATATGAGCGAGTACTTCCTGAACACCATCCTGGTGGTGGGCGGCTCGCTCGTCGGGACCCTGGTCTTCGGCTCGATGGCCGCCTATGTGATCGCCCGCTTCGAGTTCCCGGGCAACCGGTTCATCTACTTCCTGTTCGTCGGCGGCATGAGCTTCCCGATCATGCTGGCGCTGGTCCCGCTGTTCTACGTCATGGACAACATGGGACTGCTGAACACGATCCACGGCCTGATCCTCGTGTACATCGCGTACTCGCTGCCGTTCACCGTGTTCTTCCTGACGTCGTTCTTCCGTACGCTGCCGACCTCGGTGGCGGAGGCGGCGATCATCGACGGGGCCTCGCACACCCGGACGTTCTTCCAGGTGATGCTGCCGATGGCCAAGCCCGGCCTGATCAGCGTCGGCATCTTCAACTTCCTGGGGCAGTGGAACCAGTACATGCTGCCGACGGTGCTCAACACCGACCCGGAGAAGCGGGTGCTGGCCCAGGGGCTGGTGGAGCTGGCCGCGAGCCAGGGGTACAAGGGCGACTACTCGGGCCTCTTCGCGGGCCTGGTGATCGCGATGCTCCCGGTGCTGGCGGCGTACATCATCTTCCAGCGCCAGGTCGTCTCCGGTCTGACGGCGGGGGCGCTCAAGTAGGTCGCGCGCCGACGGAAGAAGGTCACCTCTTCACGACGGCCCGGGGGGGGGGGGGGGGGGGGGGACGGGCGGGAGAGGAGACGTGGTCTGTGGGGGGGGGTGGGGGGCGGGGAGG
>NZ_JBWKCM010000048.1:23155-25967 GCF_056436485.1 Streptomyces sp. NPDC043746
GGAGTGGGCCCGCGCCCCACCCCCCCCACCCCCACCCCCCCCCCCCCCCCCCCCCCCCCCCCCCCCCCCCCCCCCCCCCCCCCCCCCCCCCCCCGGGCCGTCGTGGCGTGCGCGGATGCTCAGGTCTTGACGGGAGGCGCCCCCGAACGGTCAGCTTAGAGTTCACATGTTGGAGGAAGCTGGGGTGTCATCGCTGCCGCCCCGGCCGGGGCGGTCCTCTCCGGACCGCCCGCCAAGGGCAGGAGTGGATGAGTCGATGGAGACTCCCGGGTCGCAGACATCGCTGCACAGGGCCAATCTGGAGCGGGTCGTACGCGCCGTACGGATGGCCGGTTCGCTCACCCAGGCGGAGATCGCCCGGAGCACCGGGCTCTCCGCGGCCACGGTCTCCAATATCGTCCGGGAGCTGAAGGACGGCGGAACGGTCGAGGTGACGCCCACCTCGGCGGGCGGCCGCCGGGCCCGCAGCGTCTCGCTCAGCGGGGACGCGGGCATCGTCATCGGCGTCGACTTCGGCCATACGCACCTGCGGGTCGCCGTCGGCAACCTGGCCCACCAGGTGCTGGCCGAGGAGTCCGAGCCACTGGACGTCGACGCCTCGTCCGCCGAGGGGTTCGACCGGGCGGAAGCGCTGGTCAAGCGGCTGATCGAGGCCACCGGAATCGGCCCGGACAAGGTCATCGGCGTCGGGCTCGGCGTCCCGGGACCCATCGACGTGGAGTCCGGAACGCTGGGCTCCACCTCGATCCTGCCGGGCTGGACCGGCATCAACCCCAGCGAGGAGCTCTCCGGCCGCCTCGGCGTCCCGGTCTACGTCGACAACGACGCCAACCTCGGGGCGCTCGGCGAGCTGGTCTGGGGGAGCGGCCGGGGTGTCAAGGACCTCGCCTACATCAAGGTCGCCAGCGGTGTCGGCGCCGGGCTGGTGATCGACGGGACCATCTACCGGGGCCCCGGCGGTACGGCCGGCGAGATCGGCCACATCACGCTCGACGAGTCGGGTCCGGTCTGCCGCTGCGGCAACCGCGGCTGCCTGGAGACCTTCGCCGCCGCGCGGTACGTGCTGCCGCTGCTCCAGCCCAGCCACGGCCCCGGGCTCACCATGGAGCGGGTGGTCCAGCTGGCCCGCGAGGGCGATCCGGGGTGCCGCCGGGTCGTCGGTGACGTCGGCCGCCACATAGGCAGCGGTGTCGCCAACCTGTGCAATCTGCTCAACCCCAGCCGAGTGGTGCTCGGCGGCTCGCTGGCGGAGGCCGGGGAGCTGGTTCTGGGGCCCATACGGGACTCCGTGTCGCGGTACGCGATCCCCAGTGCGGCCCGGCAGCTCTCGGTGCTGCCGGGAGCCCTGGGCGGGCGTGCCGAAGTGCTGGGCGCCCTCGCCCTGGTGCTGAGTGAGATGGGGGATTCAACCCTTTTGGAAGGCGCCCTCCCCGCAGCGACTCCTGTCTTCACTTAGATAACGAATGGCACCGTTGTCATCTCGTTAAGGATTTACTCCTTGACGCTGGCGCTGCGGCCGAGTTGACTTCCAGCCACCTCGGCCGCAACGTCGCGGCCTCGTCAGGGAGGTTCGAGAATGAACACGCGTATGCGTCGTGCCGCCGTTGCCGTTGCCGCCACCGCGATGGCGGTCTCGCTGGCCGCCTGCGGCAGTGCCAAGGAGTCCGGTGACAAGGCCGAACAGGGCTCGGAGAAGAAGGGCGACGACCTGAAGATAGGTCTGCTCCTCCCCGAGAACCAGACGGCCCGCTACGAGAAGTTCGACCGGCCGATCATCGAGAAGAAGATCAGCGAGCTCACCGACGGCAAGGCGAAGGTCACCTACGTCAACGCCAAGCAGGACGCGACCATCCAGGCGCAGCAGATCGACACGATGATCACCAACAAGGTCGACGCGCTCATCGTCGGCGCGGTGGACGCCAAGGCGATCGAGAACAGCGTCAAGAAGGCCAAGGCCGCGGGCATCCCGGTCGTCGCCTTCGACCGCCTGGCCGAGGGCCCCATCGACGCCTACACCTCCTTCGACAACGAAGAGGTCGGCCGCGCCCAGGGCACCGCCCTGCTGGAGGCGCTGGGCGACAAGGCCGACGGCAGCGCCACCATCGTGATGATGAACGGGGCGATCACCGACCCGAACGCCGCCCTCTTCAAGACGGGCGCCAAGTCCGTCCTGGACGGCAAGGTGAAGTACGGCAAGGAGTACGACACCAAGGAGTGGAAGCCGGAGAACGCCAACGCCAACATGGAAGCGGCGATCACCGCGCTCGGCAAGGACAAGATCGACGGCGTCTACTCCGCCAACGACGGTATGGCGGGCGGCATCATCACCGCCCTGAAGGCCGCCGGTCTGCCGAAGCTCCCCCCGGTCACCGGCCAGGACGCCGAACTGGCGGGCGTGCAGCGCATCGTCACCGGTGAGCAGTTCATGAGCGTCTACAAGTCGTACCCGGCCGAGGGCATCGTCGCCGCCGAGATGGCCGTGGCCCTCGCCAAGGGCGAGAAGCTCGACTCGATCGCCACCTCCAAGGTCGACAACGCCAGCCAGAAGGGCATCCCGACGGTCCTCGTCCCGGTCGTCTCGCTGACCAAGGACAACATCAAGGACACCGTCATCAAGGACGGCATCTACACGATCGACGAGATCTGCACCGGCAAGTACAAGGCCGGCTGCGACGCGATCGGTCTGAAGTAGGCCGCAGGGACCGGCCACCGCCCCGGGGGGGGGGGGGGGGGGGGGGGGAGGGGGGGGGGGGGGGGGGGGGGGGGGGAGGAGGGGGGCGATGCCCTTGATCAGGCCGGAGCAGAGATAGCG
>NZ_JBWKCM010000049.1:0-24596 GCF_056436485.1 Streptomyces sp. NPDC043746
GGGAGGAAGCGCAAACATTTTGTGGAAGTCGGGTGGTTTGGTTCCGTGCCGTGGAAGCCCCGGGGCGAGACGGGACGGGTGGCAGCGCCACCGCGGCCGGGAGATCGGGGGCCCCGCCGTGCGGCCCGGGGCGCCTCGCGGCGCCCGGGGAGGGGTCAGACCTGGGAGCCGGAGAGCCGCTCGACCGAGCGCAGCAGCGCCGAGTGGTCCAGCCCGCCGTCGCCCTGGGCGCGCAGCGAGGCGACCAACTGGGCGACCACGCCGCCGACGGGCAGGGCCGCGCCGACGTTGCGGGCGGCGTCGGTCACGATGCCCATGTCCTTGTGGTGCAGGTCGATCCGGAAGCCGGGGGCGAAGTCCCGCTTCAGGAAGTTGTCCTTCTTGCGGGTCAGCACCGTCGAGCCGGCCAGTCCGCCGTTGAGGACGTCCAGCGCGGCGGTGAGGTCCACCCCGGACTTCTCCAGGAAGACCACGGCCTCGGCGCACGCCTGGATGTTGACCGCGACGATCAGCTGGTTGGCGGCCTTCACCGTCTGGCCGGAGCCGTGCGGACCGCAGAGCACGATCGTCTTGCCGAGCGCCTCCAGGAGCGGCTTCGCGGCGTCGAAGTCCGCCTGCTCACCGCCGACCATGATGGAGAGCACCGCCTCGATGGCCCCGGCCTCGCCGCCCGAGACCGGCGCGTCCAGGACCCGGATGCCCTTCTCGGCCGCGTTCTTCGCGAGGTCCACCGAGGTCTGCGGGGTGATGGAGGACATGTCCACCAGCAGCGCCCCGCGCTTCGCGTTCTCCAGGATGCCGTCGGGGCCGTACGCGATGGCCTCGACCTGCGGGGAAGCGGGCACCATCGTGATGACGACATCCGCGTCCCCGACCGCGTCCGCGATCGAGGAGGCACCGGTTCCGCCGGCCGCGACCAGCCGGTCGATCTTGTCCTGCTCCAGGGTGTATCCGGTGACGGAGTAACCGGCCTTGATCAGGTTCTCCGACATGGGGGAGCCCATGATGCCGAGACCGATCCAGGCGACCTTGGGGAGGTTGTTGCTCATGAGGGTGCCTTCCTGAAAAACGTGTGTACGTAAGGGGGTTGGGCGCGACCCTCAGGTCCGCCCGGCCCGCCCGCGGCCGGTCAGCGGGCCGCTCGGGCCGAGGCCGGGAGCCAGTCGAAGGAGTCCGCGCTCGGCCGGTCGCCCGGCTTGTACTCCAGGCCGACCCAGCCCGCGTAACCGGCGTCCTTCAGCTCGTCGAGCAGCCGCTCCAGCGGGAGGGTGCCGGTGCCCGGCGCGCCGCGCCCCGGGTTGTCGGCGATCTGGACGTGGCCGGTCTTGGCCGCGTACGCCTTGATGACCTGGCTCAGGTCCTCGCCGTTCATCGACAGGTGGTACAGGTCCAGCAGGAACTTGGCGTTCCCCAGTCCCGTCGCCGCGTTGACCCTGTCGACGACCTCGATCGCCGCCGGTGCGCTGACCAGCGGATAGAGCGGCGACTCCGGCTTGTTGAGGGTCTCGACCAGGAGGATCGCGCCGATCCGGTCCGCCGCGCGGGCGGCCAGCACCAGGTTCTCCAGGGCGAGCGCGTCCTGCACCTGCGGGTCCGCGCCCTCGACCCGGTTGCCGTACAGCGCGTTGAGCGCCCCGCAGCCGACCGAGGCGGCGAAGTCGGCGGCCACCTCGATGTTGGCGCGGAAGCGGTCGGACTCCTCACCGGGAACGGAGAGCGCGCCGCGGTCGGGGCCGGGCAGCTGTCCGGCGTAGAAGTTCAGCCCCACCAGCCGGGTGCCTGCGTCGTCGAGCGCCTTCTTGAGGGCGTCGAGCTCCGCCTGGGGCGGGGTGGGGGTCTCGATCCAGGGCCACCACAGCTCGACCGCCGTGAAGCCCGCCGCGGCGGCTGCCGCGGGACGCTCCAGGAGCGGGAGTTCGGTGAAGAGGATCGAAAGGTTCACATCGAAGCGCTGGTCCGGGTATCCCATGAGGGTTTCGGCGCTCCTTCCGTATTGCGGAAGTTAGTTTCTGCTTAACGGAAGATTGCCTGTGCGGTGGTGGGGCTGTCAAGGGGGCACCGCGAAATTCGCCCCGGTCGGGGGCGTGCGGAATCGGTGACGGCGGGTGGAGCCGGGCTTACGGGAGCGGGGCGGAGGCCGCCTTCGACCCCGCCCGAGCCCGGCCTCCCGGCCCTGGAGCCGTTTCCCGGCCGCCCGGGGCCTTGTCCTCGAACGGCGTCCCTGCGCTCCGGCACCCCGGGACCGTCACGTCGGCCTGGGCCGGGATGCGCCCCCGGTCCTTCGCGGGCCGGTCTCCGGCCGCGGATACAGTCATGGCCGAGCCGCGCACCCGCACCCGCGGCGAGGACATCAGGGAGGCACAGTGCGCTTGAGGGTGGAATTCACCACCGAGCCCTTCGATCTCGACGAGGCGCCCGCACACGCGGTGGTGGCCCGCGAGGTCATCCAGGGCGCCGAACTCGACGCCGTGGACGTCGGCCCGTTCGGCAACACGGCGGAAGGAGGCGCGGACCAGGTGCTCACCGCCGTGGACTCCCTGCTGCGCCGGGCCCTGGCCTCGGGCGCCACCCGGGTCTCGCTCCAGGTCAACGTGATCGGGGAGGAGGTCCGGTGACCGCGTCCGCCGACCGCCCCCCGGTCGACTCGCCCTCCGGCGGCTCCCGGGCCGCCGCTGCCGGTACTCCCCCGGCTTCCGGCGATCACCCCCCGCTCGCCACCGACCACCCCTTCGTGTCGGCGGTCAAGCCGCTCGTCGACGCGATGGGTGCCGAGCTGCTCGGTCCCGAGCAGGCCCAGCCCGACGATGTCGTGCTCGCCTGGGAGGGCCGGGACGTCGTAGCCGTACGCCTGCCCCAGCTCTCCGACTCGCTCGACCGCATCCTCGCCGCGCTGGAGAGACGGCACGGGATGCCGCTGGCCGATCTGGACCGCAAGGCCAAGCAGTCCGTGGTCCGGGCCCTGGAGGCACGCGGCGCCTTCTCCGTACGGCATGGAGTGGAGACCGTGGCCGGCGCCCTGGGTGTCTCCCGGTTCACCGTGTACAACTACCTGAACCGGGATCATTCGCCCAAGGGTTGAGTAGGTGGCCGAACGCACCGGAAAGCCGCTGTCCGCATGCCGGGACGGCGGCTTTCTTCGTTCGCGAGATTTCAACAAAGTGTTGACGTCGTGTTGTGGAGGGCGTTAGCTATCCGCAGCCCGAACAACGCACAGCGAAAAGCAGCCACGGAGGCTCCCGTGACTTCGAGCTCCACACCGGGCCTCACCCGGTTCAACACCCTGGCGGACGGCGAGGCCGCCCCCGCACTGCACGAGGTCTGTGCCAGCGCGGCCTGGGGGGAGACCGTCCTCGCCGGTCGTCCGTACGCCACCGAGGAAGCCCTGCTCGCCGCGAGCGACGCCGCCATGGCGGAGCTGACCGAGGCGGACCTGGCCCAGGCGATGGCAGGACACCCGCCGATCGGCCGCCCGAAGCCCGGTGACCCGACCTCCGCCCGCGAGCAGCGGGGGATGGCCGGTGCCTCCGAGGAGCTCAAGACCGAGATGCTCGAACTGAACCTGGCCTACCAGGAGCGGTTCGGACATGTCTTCCTGATCTGCGCCACCGGGGCCACCGGTGAGCAGATGCGCGACGCGGTGAGATCCCGGATCGGGAACCCGCCCGAGCAGGAGCGGGAGATCGTGCGCACCGAACTGGGCAAGATCAACCGCATCCGGCTGACCCGTCTCGTACGGGAGACCCTCGCGGGGGAAGCTCCCGCACAGGACTCTTGAGATCAAGGAGAGTGACGGTCTTGAGTACCGACACGACCGCATCGGTGTCCACGCACATCCTGGACACCAGCATCGGCCGCCCCGCCGCGTCCGTCGCCGTCTCGCTCGCCGCCCGCAGCGGCAGCGACGCGCCGTACGTGACGCTCGGGGCCTCCGCGACCGATGCGGACGGGCGCTGCAAGGACCTGCCGGCACTGCCGGAGGGAACAAGCCATGTGCGTCTCGTATTCGACACCGAGACGTACTTTTCCAAGAAGCAAGCCGAGGCGCAGCAGGACGCCCCCCGCGTAAGGGACAGCGGCGCGTTCTTCCCGGAAGTGACGATCGCCTTCGCGGTCGTGCCGGGCGAGCACTATCACGTACCGCTGCTGCTCAACCCGTTCGGCTACTCCGTTTACCGAGGGAGCTAGCACCGACATGCCCACGATTCTCGGCCAGAACCAGTACGGCAAAGCAGAGAACCGCGTCGTGAAGATCACGCGGGACGGCGACACCCACCACATCAAGGACCTCAACGTCTCGGTCGCCCTCTCCGGCGACATGGACGACGTCCACTACTCCGGCTCCAACGCCAACGTCCTGCCGACCGACACCACCAAGAACACGGTGTACGCGTTCGCCAAGGAGCACGGGATCAAGTCCGCCGAGCAGTTCGGCATCCACCTCGCCCGCCACTTCGTCTCCTCGCAGGAGCCGATCCACCGGGCCCGGATCCGGATCGAGGAATACGCCTGGGAGCGCATCGCGACCTCCGACGGCAACTCGAAGTTCATCGGTGCCGACGAGGTCAAGCACTCCTTCGCCCGCAAGGGCCAGGAGACCCGCGTCACCCAGATCACCTACGACGGCGAGAGCTGGGAGGTCATCTCGGGCCTCAAGGACCTGACGGTGATGAACTCGACCAACTCCGAGTTCTGGGGCTACGTCAAGGACAAGTACACGACGCTCAAGGAGGCGTACGACCGCATCCTGGCGACCGACGTCTCCGCCCGCTGGCGGTACAACTGGACCAGCGACGAGCAGCCCATGCCGAACTGGGAGAAGTCCTACGAGCAGGCGCGCAAGCACATGCTCCAGGCCTTCGCCGAGACCTACTCGCTCTCCCTCCAGCAGACCCTGTACCAGATGGGCTCGCGGATCATCAACAGCCGCAGCGAGATCGACGAGATCCGCTTCTCGCTCCCGAACAACCACCACTTCCTGGTGGACCTCGAACCGTTCGGCCTCAAGAACGACACCGCCGATGGTGCTGTCTACTTCGCGGCGGACCGGCCCTACGGTCTGATCGAGGCCACCGTGCTCCGGGACGGCGTCGAGCCGAAGATCCCGGTCGACATGACCAACCTCTGACGCGGCACTGAACCCGCCCCCGCCCGCCCGCAGTCGGGCGGGGGCGGGTCATCCCGGAGGAAACACCCATGGCACAGCCTGCAACGAGGTCGGCCGAAGCCCCGAAACCCTTCACCGCAGCGGCAGTCCACCCGGCCGACGAGAAGCTCCCCGCCGCGCGGTCCGTCCCCGCGGCCCTCCAGCGCATCGCCGCCACGTACGCGGGCGTCGTCGTCACCCCTCCGCTGGCCATCGGCCAGGCCGTCGGCCTGGACACCGCCGGAACGACCCGGCTCATCGCCGCGGGTCTCCTGATCGCCGGACCCGCCACCCTCCGCCGGACCATCGGCATCGGCACGTTCGCCGGGAACCGCCTCCCCTTCGTCAACGCCGCCTCCTACGCCGGATTCCCGGCCCGGGCACAGGCCGTCCTCGGCTCCGCAATCAGCGCGGGAGCGCTGGTCGCGGTCGTGCTCAACCTTTTCTTCCACCATCTCGGCACCCACAGCCGCCCCGCTGTGGCACTCAAATCCCCCTAGGGTCCTGCCGTGCCCACATCGCCACAGAGAGAAGAAGGAAGCGCCATGGCAGCTTCGGCAGACCCTCAGCGCATCGTCATCGAGAACTGTTCGATCGCCACCGTCGACGCCCACGACACGGAGTACGCCTCCGGCTACATCGTCGTGGCGGACAACCGCATCGAGTCCGTCGGCGCCGGCAAGGCGCCGGAGGGGCTGACCGGGGTCGTCCGGCGGATCGACGCCACCGGGCACCTGGCCACTCCCGGCCTGGTCAACACCCACCACCACTTCTACCAGTGGATCACCCGGGGCCTGGCCACCGACCACAACCTCTTCAACTGGCTGGTCGCCCTCTACCCGACCTGGGCGCGCATCGACGAGCCGATGGCCCGTGCCGCCGCGCAGGGCTCGCTCGCCATGATGGCCCGCGGCGGTGTCACCACCGCCATGGACCACCACTACGTCTTCCCGAAGGACTCCGGCGACCTCTCCGGGGCCATCATCGGGGCCGCCCGCGAGATGGGCGTACGGTTCACCCTCGCCCGGGGCTCCATGGACCGCAGCGAGAAGGACGGCGGCCTGCCCCCGGACTTCGCCGTCGAGACCCTCGAAGGCGCGCTCGCCGCCACCGAGGCCACCGTCGACGCCCACCACGACGCCTCCTTCGACGCCATGACCCAGGTCGCCGTCGCCCCCTGCTCGCCGTTCTCGGTCTCCACCGAACTGATGCGCCAGGGAGCCGAGTTGGCACGCCGCAAGGGTGTACGGCTGCATACCCACGGGTCGGAGACCGTCGAGGAGGAGCAGTTCTGCAAGGAGCTGTTCGGGATGGGCCCGACCGACTACTTCGAGTCCACCGGCTGGCTCGGCAGCGATGTCTGGATGGCCCACTGCGTCCACATGAACGACTCCGACATCGCCGCCTTCGCCCGTACGGGAACCGGCGTCGCCCACTGCCCCTCCTCCAACGCCCGCCTCGCCGCCGGGATCGCCCGCGTCCCCGACATGCTCGCCGCCGGTGTGCCGGTCGGCCTGGGCGTGGACGGCACCGCCTCCAACGAGTCCGGCGAGCTCCACACCGAGCTGCGCAACGCCCTGCTCATCAACCGCCTCGGCGCCCACCGCGAGGCCGCCCTGAACGCCCGTCAGGCCCTGCGCCTCGGGACCTTCGGCGGAGCCCAGGTCCTGGGCCGCGCCGACCAGATCGGCTCCCTGGAGGCCGGCAAGCTCGCCGACCTCGTCCTGTGGAAGCTGGACACCCTGGCCCACTCCTCGATCGCCGACCCGGTGACCGCGCTCGTCTTCGGCGCGGCCGCCCCGGTGACCCTCTCCCTCGTCGACGGCAAGCCGGTCGTCGAGGGCAACCACCTCACCACGGTGGACGAGGACGCCATCGCCCGTACCACCCGCGACGAGGCCCGCCGCCTCGCGCAGATCGCCGCCGGGGCCTGACCCCGGCGACCCCGACCGCCGGATCCCGGCGGAATCCCCGACCGGCCGGTCGAGGGGGACGGCCCGAGACCGGCCGCCGTGGGCCCGAGCGGGGTCCACGGCAGCCGGTCCGGCGGACGCGCACCCGATGGTGGGCGTCCGCCGGACCGGTGACGCGCCCTGCCCGCACACCCCACAGTGCGCGCCCCCGCACCCCCCTCTGGACGACCTGCACCACCTGAGAGAGCCGCAAGCACCACCGCACCACTCACGCACCACCTCCCTGACACCCGCGTCGCCGACGACGTGTAACCGACCGGAGGAACCGCCGTGGCCGCTAAGCCCAGGTTTCGCAAAGACGCAGATCCAGCCGCCCCCGACGCGACGGACGACACCGCCGCGGAGACAGCGGCAGAGGGCCGGAAGCATCCGGTCGACGAGACCCTCCCCCCGCTGAAGATGTTCACCAGCGGCCTCCAGCACGTGGCCGCCATGTACGCGGGCGTGGTGGCCCCGCCCCTCATCGTGGGGCCGGCCGTCGGCCTCACCGCCAAGGAGACCGCCTTCCTGATGGGGGCGAGCCTCTTCACCGCGGGCATCGCCACCCTGCTCCAGACCATCGGCTTCTGGAAGGTCGGCGCCCGGCTGCCCTTCGTCAACGGCGTCTCCTTCGCCGGGGTCGCCCCGATGATCGCGATAGGCAAGGACCGGGGACACGACGGGATAGCCGTGATCTTCGGCGCGATCATCGTCGCGAGTCTCCTCGGCTTCGTCCTCGCCCCGTACTTCTGCAAGCTGGTCCGCTTCTTCCCACCGGTCGTCACCGGCACCGTCATCACCCTGATCGGGGCCTCGCTCCTGCCGGTCGCCTTCAACTGGTCCCAGGGCGGCAACGCGGCGGCCGACGACTACGGTTCGATGACCAACATCACCATGGCCGCCGTGACCCTGGTGATCGTGCTGGCCCTGCGCAAGCTGCTGCGCGGCTTCCTCCAGCAGATCGCGATCCTGCTCGGCCTGGTGATCGGCACGCTGATCGCCATTCCGGCCGGCATCACCGACTTCCAGGCCATCAAGAACGCCGACGTGGTCGGCTTCCCCACGCCGTTCGCCTTCGGCGGCCCGCAGTTCGAGATCGCCGCCATCATCTCCATGTGCATCGTGATGCTCGTCTGCATGACCGAGTCCACCGCCGACATGCTGGCCCTCGGGAAGATCGTCGGCCGCCCGGCCGACGAGAAGATCATCGAGGGCGGGCTGCGCGCCGACACCCTGGGCAGTGCCATCAGCCCCATCTTCAACGGGTTCATGTGCAGCGCCTTCGCGCAGAACGTCGGCCTGGTCGCCATGACGAAGATCCGCAGTCGCTTCGTCGTCGCGGCGGGCGGCGGCATCCTCATCGTGCTCGGCCTGGTCCCCGTCGCCGCCTCCGTCATCGCCCTCGTACCGCTGCCGGTGCTCGGCGGCGCGGGCATCGTCCTCTTCGGCACGGTCGCGGCCAGCGGCATCCAGACCCTGGCCACCGCAGCCCTGGAGAAGGGCGAGAACGCGCTGATCGTGGCGGCCGCCCTCGGCATCGGCCTGATCCCGATCGCGGCGCCGCAGTTCTACCACGCCTTCCCGGAGAGCCTGCTGGTCGTCCTCGACTCCGGCATCTCGACGGGCTGTGTCGTGGCCATCGTGCTGAACCTCGCCTTCAACCACATCGGCCGGGGGCCGGACGCGGAGGAAGAGGAGAGGCGGGAGGGCGAACACGTGGTGCCGGCGGCCGCCGGAGTGGGCGTGCACTGACCTCCGCTCCTTCCGGCGTGCACCGACCCCGCTCCTTCCGCGGCCCGGTGGGACCCCGCACGGTCCCGCCGGGCCGGCGCGCGTTCGGGGTTCTCCGGGAGGGGGCTGTGGAGCGGGCGGCCGTCGGGCGGCTGTAGCGTCAGGGGTATGGAAGATCGGTCGGTTGTGGATGTCGGTGATGTACGCCTCGCGTACCGGGCCTGGGGCGATGCGTTCGGCTCCCCTGTCGTGCTGCTGCACGGCCTCGGAGGTTCCGCCGGGGACTGGGAGGCGACCGGCGCCCTGCTGGGCCAGGAGTGGCGGGTCTACGCCCTGGACCTGCGCGGCCACGGCGAGAGCGACTGGCCCGACGAGTACGACCTCGTGCTGATGGCCGAGGACGTCGCGGGCTTCCTCGACGAACTGGAGCTGGACCGGGTGGGGCTCGTCGGCCACGGCGTGGGCGGGGCTGTCGCCCGGCTGCTGGCCCAGGAGCACTCCGACCGGGTGGAGCGGCTGGTGCTGGTGGAGACGCCGGCCCCGTTCCCCGGCGACCCGGGACCGGCCGGGGCGCCCGAGGGCCCGGTGGACTACGACGAGCACGCGGTACCCGCCGTACGGGGCCGGCTCGCCGACCCGGGGCCGGAGGCGGCCGACGGCCTCGGGGAGATCGTCGCCCCGACGCTGATCATCACCGGCGGCCCGGAGAGCGCGATGGAGCAGCACCGCCAGGCCGACATGGCGGCCCTGATCCCGGACTGCCGGCTGATCACGGTCCCGGGCGGCCACCACCCGCACGTGACCCGGGCCGACCAGGTGGCCGGGCACATCACGGAGTTCTTCACCAGCTGACGGGCCCTTCCGTCCCTCAGGGCTGTCCCGCATTCCCCGGCGGGCGCACGACGACAGCTCCGGCGCCTCGCCGCGTTGTCGGAACGCCCGAGTACATCCAGTATGCGGACGTCCCTCCGCCGTGCGATGCACCGCATCCGACGCCGCGCGCTGATCCACCAGGGATTGCGGGACAGCCCTTCGACGGGCCTGCGACCCGGGCGCGGTCCGTGGCGGACGCCATGATCGGGAGCGTGGACTTCGACCACCCCCTGCTCCGCGCCGACCTGGACGCCCTGCCCTGGGCGTCCTACGGCAGTGCCGAGGACGTCCCCGGCTGCCCGCGTGCCCTCGCCGGGGACGACGGCGCGGCGGCCGACGAGGCGCGGGGCGAGCTGTACGGGAGCATCCTGCACCAGGGCTCGGTGCGCGAGGCCTCCGCGAAGGCCGTGCCGTTCCCGTCCCGGCTCGCCGCGGCGGACATCCGCACGGCGGGGGTGCTCCCGCTGTCCGGCGGGATGGCCGAGGGCGTTACCCGTCCACGCCGCTGCGGCCCCGTTCCCGTCTCCTCCCCGCCCGGACCCGGCGCACACACCGCCACATAGCGGAAGGTTCCCCGCCGTCCCCTTGTCGGCAACCCCCACGCCATGTCATACAGGTCTGGACCAATGCTCTCCGGACGGAAGGCACCACCGTGCAACGCCCCCACATATCTGCCGCGTTGACCTGTTCCGCCGCCCTGCTCCTCGCCCCCCTCCTCGTCGGCTGCGGCGGCACGGCCGAGGCCGACACGAAGCCCCCCAGCGTCCCCGCCGGGGTGACCGCCCAGGCCAGCAGCTCCACCTCGGTGCACGTCATGTGGGAGGCCGCCTCGGACGACAAGGCGGTCGCCGGTTACGAGGTCTACCGAGGGGAGGAGAAGGTCAAGAGCGTCCCGGCGACCAAGACCATGATCGACGTCGACGGGCTGACCGCCTCGACGGACTACACCTTCACCGTCCGCTCCAAGGACGCGGCCGGGAACCTCTCCGAGCCCAGCGCGGCCGTCCCCGTCACCACCCAGGCCACCCCGGCCAAGGACGACGAGCCCCCCACCGCCCCCACCGGGCTCACCGGTACCGCCGACGGAAGCCGGGCCGCCGGGCTCAGCTGGGGCGCGTCCACGGACGACGTCGGCGTGACCTCGTACGACATCTACCAGGAGGACTCCCGGATCCACAGCGTCCCCGCCTCCGAGACCACGGCGAAGCTCACCGGCCTGCGCCCGGGGACCGTCTACACCTTCACCGTCCGGGCCCGGGACGCCTCCGACAAGTCCTCGCCCCACAGCAACGCCCTGGACCTCACCACCGAATCCGCCCCCGGCGCCCCCGCGAGCACCGCCCCCACCGGGCTGCGCTCCGAGATCGGCAAGGAGGGCGGCGAGTTCACCGTCGACCTCTCCTGGGACCAGCCCGACACGGGCGGCGAGATCCCCGCGTACCAGCTCTATCTCAACGGCAAGCTGACCACCACCATCGTCTGGGGCGGCACACCTCCGAAGGGCCGGGCCACCTACCGGCTGCACCTCTCCGACCCGCCCGGGACCCGTTACTCGGTCAAGCTCAGGGCCAAGCTCCCGGACGGCACGTGGGGTGACTTCTCGGCCCAGCCCACGATCGTCTTGCCGGACTGAGGCGATCCCCTGACGCGGGCGCCGCCGTACGCCGTCCTTGCCTACGGGCGCCGCGACGGGCGACAGGCGACGCGACGGGCACGGACCTACGCGTACGGGGGTGCGGCACCACGATGGTTCCGGGGACGGTGGAGCAGCTGACCATCCTGCTGATCCTCGTGCTGCCCGGCGTCTTCTACCAGGCGGTACGGGAGCGGCTGCGCGGCGCCCTCGCCAGCGAGCAGGAGCCGCAGAACCGGCTCGTGCGGGCCGTCGCCGCGGGCGCCCTGCTCGACACCGCGTACGCGGTGGTCGCCGAGCCGTGGCTGGTGCGGCTGCTGGCCGGGGGAGGGGAGGGGCCCGTCGCCGGTGTGCTGCGCCAGCCGCGCCAGGCGGGGGCCGCCGCCCTGCTGCTGATCGTCGCCGTCCCGTCCGCGCTGGCCTGGGCGGAGGCCGCGTGGGGGAGGCGGCGGGCCCGGGCGCGGTATGAGCCGACGCCGACCGCCTGGGACGCCCTCTTCAGGGGCCGCGGTTCCTGCTTCGTCAGGGTGCGGCTCAAGAGCGGTCTGTGGGTCGGGGGTTGGCTCGGCTCCCGGTCGGCCGTCTCGGCGTACCCGCAGCCGGGCGACCTCTACTTGCAGGCGCAGTACCGGATGGGGCCCGACGGAGCGTTCCTCGGCCGGGTGCCGGGCACCGCAGGGGTCTCGGCCCTGCGCAGGACCTCGGGGTCGCGGCCCTGCTGAAACGCGAACGTCAGTCCGACGGCGGCGTCGTACGCCAGCGCGGGTGGGCTCCCGGCACCCTCCGGACTGCCCGCGAGCGTGGCGTAGAGCGGGCGCAGCACGGGCGGCGCCTGCCCGGGGTCCTCCTCGTGGAGCGCGCCGAACCGGAGCACGGCCCCGGCGATCGCGCCCCGATCGGCCGAGCCCCGGGCGGCGTAGCGGAACAGGTCGGCGTAGCCGAGCGCCAGTACGCCGAGGCGCCAGGCGCTGCCGTCGGGCAGGAGGACGGAGCCGAGCACCTCCTCCACCGCCCGCGCGGCCTCCGGGCCGGCGAACCACTCCAGGGCGTCCGGCTCCGTCTCCGCGCGCTCGGCCTGCCGGAGGATGCGGTGCGCCGCTTCCTCGGCCCCCACCTGCGTCATCGCTTCCCCGTCGTGTCGGCCGCCGCTACCGGGATCACCCTCATCGTGCTGCGTCATGCCCAGGGAGCTGTCGGCACGTCAATTCCCCTCCGTAGTGTGCGGAACAGTGCATCCGCCGAGCCCGGAAACGCGACCGCCCCGCCCTCGGTGCTGTGCGGTACCGAGGGCGGGGCTTGCGTGCACGCGGTGGGGTTCAGCGCAGCTGCTCGTACGCGGGCAGAGTCAGGAAGTCCGCGTAGTCCTGGTCCAGGGAGACCTGGAGCAGCAGGTCATGGGCCTGCTGCCACGCGCCCGCGGTGAAGGCCTCCTCGCCGATCTCCGCGCGGATCGCGGCCAGTTCCTCGGCGGCGACCTTGCGGGCCAGCTCGGCGGTGGCGTGCTCGCCGTTCTCGAAGACGACGTCCGCGTTGATCCACTGCCAGATCTGGGAGCGGGAGATCTCGGCGGTGGCCGCGTCCTCCATCAGGTTGAAGATGGCGACCGCGCCCAGGCCCCGCAGCCAGGCCTCGATGTAGCGGATGCCGACCGCGACAGCGTTGCGCAGACCGTCGTACGTGGGCTTGGCGTCGAGGGTGTCGATGGCGATCAGGTCGCCCGCCGCCACCGAGACGTCCTCGCGCAGCCGGTCCTTCTGGTGGGGCTTCTCGCCGAGGACCGCGTCGAAGGAGGCCAGGGCGATCGGGACCAGGTCCGGGTGGGCGACCCAGGAGCCGTCGAAGCCGTCGTTCGCCTCGCGGTCCTTGTCGGCCTTGACCTTCTCGAAGGCCACCTTGTTGACCTCGGCGTCCCGGCGCGAGGGGATGAAGGCCGCCATGCCGCCGATCGCGTGCGCACCGCGCTTGTGGCAGGTGCGGACCAGGAGTTCGGTGTACGCCCGCATGAAGGGGGCGGTCATGGTCACCGCGTTGCGGTCCGGCAGCACGAACTTGGCGCCGCCGTCACGGAAGTTCTTGACGATGGAGAACAGGTAGTCCCAGCGGCCCGCGTTCAGCCCGGCGGCGTGGTCGCGCAGCTCGTAGAGGATCTCCTCCATCTCGTACGCGGCGGTGATCGTCTCGATCAGGACGGTCGCGCGGACCGTGCCCTGAGGGATGCCGACATAGTCCTGGGCGAACACGAAGACGTCGTTCCAGAGGCGGGCCTCCAGGTGCGACTCCGTCTTCGGCAGGTAGAAGTACGGGCCCTTGCCGAGGTCGATCAGGCGCTGGGCGTTGTGGAAGAAGTAGAGGCCGAAGTCGACCAGCGCGCCGGGGACCGAGACGCCGTCCAGCTGGAGGTGGCGCTCCTCCAGGTGCCAGCCGCGCGGCCGCATGACGACGGTGGCCAGCTCGTCGGCGGGCTTCAGCGCGTACGACTTGCCGGACCTCGGGTCGGTGAAGTCGATGCGCCGTTCGTAGGCGTCGGTCAGGTTGAGCTGGCCGAGGACGACGTTCTCCCAGGTGGGAGCGGAGGCGTCCTCGAAGTCGGCGAGCCAGACCTTCGCGCCCGAGTTCAGGGCGTTGATGGTCATCTTGCGGTCGGTCGGACCGGTGATCTCCACCCGGCGGTCGTTCAGCGCGGCCGGGGCCGGGGCGACCTTCCAGGAGTCGTCCGCGCGGACCGCCGCCGTCTCGGGCAGGAAGTCCAGCGTGGAGGTGCGGGCGATCTCGGCGCGGCGCTCACCGCGCCGGGCGAGCAGCTCATTGCGGCGCGGGGTGAACTGCCGGTGCAGCTCGGCCACGAACGCGAGGGCCGCGTCGGTCAGGACCTCGTCCTGCCGGGGCAGGGGCTCGGCATCGACGATGGCCAGCGTGGACGGCGCTGGTGCGGACATGAGCTGTCACTCCTTCAGCGGGCGGCGGCCTCTCCGGGCCGCCGGGGCGCCTGAGACGGCACGGCGTGCCATGGCTCCGGGATGCGGCCGTGGATGCCGTCTGAGGTTCAGAGGGCTTCTGACCAGTGGATAGTAGTTTCCTCATGGTGGAAGTTCAATGGTTTGTTGATGTCGAGATTCTCCGGGTCGACAGAAACGCGCCGGCGGCGGCGCACCGTGCCAGGGCGGCCACGGAGGGTTGGCGAGGGCTCGTGAGGGACCGCCGGGATCACTCCAGACGGCCCAGATCCTGCGCCGTGTCGATGTCGTACGCCTCAGCCACATCCGAACACTCCACCAACGTGATCGCATCGCGGTGCTCCCGCAGATACGCCCGGGCCCCCTGGTCCCCCGCCGCCCCCGCCGCGATGCCGGCCCACAGCTGCGCCCCGAACAGCACCGGATGGCCGCGCTCCCCGCCGTACGAGGCGGCCACCAGGCTCGTCCGCGACCGGTAGGCCAGCCGTACCCGTGCCACCGCCTCCGCGCCGATCCCCGGCTGGTCCACCAGCAGGACGAGCGCCGCGTCCGCCCCCGCACCGCTCAGAGCGGCCAGGCCCAGCCGGAGCGAGGACCCCATCCCCTCCTCCCACCCCGGATTGACGGTCACCGCCGAGCCCGACAGATCGGCCCGGGCGCGCACCTCGTCGGCCGCCGCCCCCAGCACCACATGGAGCGGGCCGCAGCCGCCGTTGCGCAGCGCCCGCAGGGCGTGCTCGACCAAGGGGCGGCCGTGGTGCTCCAGCAGCGCCTTGGGGCGGCCACCGAGCCGCCGGCCGCCGCCCGCGGCGAGCAGCACGCCCGCCACCTTGGGACTCTTCGCTTGAGAAGCCATGTGCCCTGGATACCACCGAGCCGTTCGCACACGCGACACGCATGTCACTCTCAGGGGTCACCCTGATTTCTGTCCGTGGAGTGGCGCGCACTGCCTGTCATGGCGTTAACTTGCGGGCGAACCCAGGTACTTGGCCGCGGCCCGGGGTTCGGGGGTCACACCGGCACAGGGACGTGCGAGGGGGAGTGCTGTGTTGCGAAGCGTCGGGCAGAAGCGGGTCACCGGCAGCGGCGAGGACCCGAGGGTCGGGGAACTGCGTACGGCCGTCTCCCGGCTCCGCCGTGAACTCGCCTCCCTCTCCTACGAATTCTCCGACCGCCCCATCGCCGAGGAAGAGCTCGCGGCACTCGATGCCATGGCCATCGGCGGGGACGTGGAGATCCCGCGTATGCGCAGCTCCTTACTGCTGATCGCGGGGTCGATCGGCTCGGTCAGCGCCCTCGCCGCCGCCCTGCGCGACGTACGCAACGCGGTGGACCTCTTCGGGGAGCCGCCACGCGGGTGAGAGCGGGCCCGGGCGATTGACGGCTCACGGTTCACGGCCCGGCGGCGGGCCGGGCCGGCTCAGCGGCGGATCAGCCTGCGGGCCGTCGCCGCCGCGACCGCCGCCGTACGGGAGTCGACGCCCAGCTTCGCGTAGATGTGCACCAGGTGGGACTTGACCGTGGCCTGGCTCAGGAACAGCTCCTTGCTGATCCTCAGGTTCGACAGCCCCTCCCCGACCAGCTGGAGCACCTCCAGCTCCCGACGCGTCAGCGCCTCGGCGGGCGTCCGCATCCGGTCCATCAGCCGGTGCGCCACCGAGGGCGCCAGCGCCGAGCGCCCCGCCGCGGCCGTCCGCACCGCCGCCGCCAGCTCCTGCGGGGGTGCGTCCTTCAGCAGATAGCCGCTCGCCCCCGCCTCCACCGCCGCCAGGATGTCGGCGTCGGAGTCGTACGTGGTGAGGATCAGGACCCTGGGGCCCCCGGGGAGGGCGGTGATCGCCGCGGTGGCCTCGGAGCCGTGCATGCCGGGGCCCGGGCCGAACTGGAGGTCCATCAGGACGACGTCGAAGCCGCCCGACGCCGCCAGCGCCACGGCCTCCTCGGCGCTCGTCGCCTCGCCCGCGACCCGGAAGTCCGGCTCGGTGTCCAGCACCGCGCGCAGCCCCGCTCGTACGACAGGGTGGTCGTCCGCCAGCAGCAGCCGGATGGCGTCGTTCACGCGGCACGCTCCTTACCGAGGACCGGTCCCGCCACCGGCAGCGTGACCGCCAGCGCCGTGCCCTGGCCCGGCGCCGACTCCACGCTCAGCGTGCCGCCCAGCGTGGCGGCGCGCGACCGCATCGCGGGCAGCCCGAAACCGCCGTCGCCCCGCTCGTCCACCGGCACGGCCGCCGGGTCGAACCCCTGGCCGTCGTCCACCACGTCCAGCGCCACCGAGGTGTCCATGAAGCTCAGCGTGATCTCCGCCCGGCCCGCCCCCGCATGGCGCACGGTGTTGGCCAGCGCCGACTGGGCGGTCCGCAGCAGCGCCACCTCGTACGGCGTCGGCAGCTCCACCGGCGTGCCGCTGACCGCGAACCGCACGGTGAGCCCCGGCCCGGTCGTCCGGGCGCAGAGCCGCTCCAGCGCGGCCGCCAGCGAACCGTGCTCCAGGTCCGGCGGCGTCAGCGCCCGTACGAACGAACGGGCCTCGGCCAGATTGGCCTGGGCGGCCTCCCGGGCGGCGCGGACGTGCGCGGTGGCCGGGGCGTCCCCGGGCAGTGTGCGCTCGGCCGCGCGCAGCAGGAGCTGGATGCTGGACAGGCCCTGGGCGAGGGTGTCGTGGATCTCCCGCGCGAGGCGTTCCCGCTCGGCGAGGGTGCCGGCCGTCCGCTCCGCCTCGGCCAGCTCCGCCCGGGTGGCGACCAGCTCCACGATCAGCTCCCGGCGCCGCTCGCTCTCCCGGAACAGGGCGTCGTACCCGAGGACGGTGGCGATGGCGACGGCCGCGCCGAGCAGCGGGCCGATGAACGCGCCGGGGGCGAGCTCCTGCCGGTGGGCGACGAAGCTGACGATCGCGGCCGCGGCGGTGACGAGGACCGCGGCCACACCCCAGCGGGTGGGCAGCAGGTGCAGCTGGAGGAAGTAGAGCGGAAAGGCCACCCACAGGGCATCGGGGGAGAGCACGAGCAGCACGAGCCAGAGCGCACCGAGCCCGCCCAGCCAGACGGCGGCGCTTCGGGTGCCGGGGCGCAGGGAGGGGGCGTCGGCCCGGACCCGGCCCTGAGGCCTCGCGGTCTCTGTCTCCGCCTGATCCCCGGACCGGCATTCCGGTCGTACGGGGGTGACGCGTGCCCCGGCTCCGGCGTGAGGCCGGCCTCCGGGCCGTGCGTGGCTCGCCTGCGCCCCGGCTGGGCCTTCCGGTCGTACGGCAGGGGCGTGCGCCCCGGCCCCGCCTGCGGGCGGCGTCGGCTCGGCGTGCGCCCGGAGCCGGGGCCGTACGGCTGCTCCCGCCCGGCTCTCCGGCGGTACGTCGGCGGTCCGCGCCCCGGCCCCTGCGAGCGGACCACCGCGCCGCGTCCCCGCCACCGCCCCCGCCCCGTACACCCCCGCCATCACCACGACCAGGGCCACCACCGCCCCCGCGTGCGGCGCGGCCCCGCCCGCCGCGCGTACCGCCACGAGGGCCAGCAGGCCCGTCAGCAGGGCGTGCAGGCAGAGCCGCAGGGCTGCGGTGACGGGGGTGTGCGAACGCGCGTCCATGGTCCGTCCAGCGTAGCCGCGGGTCCCGCGCCCGCGGTCAATCGAAAGGTTGATCCGGTGACCGTCCCCCGTGCGATGTCTCCCCGACCCCGACGGCCGACGATGGAGCCATGTTCGTCGCATGGAGAGACCTCCGGTTCGCCAAGGGCCGGTTCGCGCTCATGGGGTCGGTCGTGGTCCTGATCACGCTGCTCGTGGGCCTGTTGTCCGGCCTGACCGCGGGCCTGGCCCGGGAGAACATCTCGGCCGTCACCGGGCTCGACGCCGACCATCTCGCGTTCGCCGCCCCGCCAGGGGACCAGCCGGTCTCCTTCACCAACTCGACCGTCCGCGAGGACGACTGGAGGGCCTGGGCCGACCGCCCCGGGATCGGGGCCGCCCAGCCGCTGGGCATCCGGACCCTGAATGCCACGGCTGGTGACCGTACGGCTTCGGTCTCCGCCTTCGGCGCCGAACCGGACGGCACGCTCGCACCGGCGGGCATCGCCCCCGGGCGCGTCGTGCTCTCCGAGAAGGCGGCCGAGGAGCTGGGCGCCGCACCCGGCGACAAGATCGCGCTCGGCCGGGCGGAGCGTGAGGTCGCCGCCGTCGCGGGAGACGCCTCGTACAGCCACACGCCCGTCGTCTGGACGACGCTCGACGACTGGCAGCAGATCGGCCACGACGGCGCCGGACCCGCCGAACAGGCCACCGTGATCGCCCTGACCACCACCGCGGGCGCCGATCTGAGGGCCGGGGACGAGGCGGCGGGCACCCGTACGCTCTCCCTCGACGCCTCGCTCACAGCGATCGGCTCCTACCAGGCCGAGAACGGCTCGCTGCAACTCATGCGCGGCTTCCTGTTCGCCATCTCCGCCCTCGTCATCGGAGCCTTCTTCACCGTCTGGACCATCCAGCGCAGCGGTGACGTCGCCGTACTGAAGGCGCTCGGCGCGTCGACCCCGTACCTCCTGCGGGACGCGCTCGGGCAGGCCGTGGTGATGCTCGTGATCGGTACGGGGCTCGGGACCGCGCTCGCCGCCGGGGCCGGGACCCTGATCGACGGGGGGCCGGTGCCGTTCGTGCTGGAGCCGGCCACCGTCCTGGTCCCGGCCGTGATCATGATCGCCCTGGGGGCCCTCGGAGCCGCCCTGTCCATCCGGCGGATCACCGCCGTCGACCCGCTCACCGCACTCGGGAGTGCCCGATGACGCTCACCCTCACCGATGTGACCCTCACCTACCCGGACGGCGAGGGCCGGCTCACCGCCCTGGACCGGGTCTCGCTGGAGGTCCCGGCGGGCACGCTCACCGCCGTCGTCGGACCGTCGGGCTCGGGCAAGTCCAGCCTGCTGGCCGCCGCCGCGACCCTGGTCACCCCGGACTCCGGCGAGGTCGTCGTGGCCGGTACGCGGACGGGCCCGCTCACCCCGGCGGCGCGGGCGGCCCTGCGCCGGGAGCACGTAGGGATCGTGTTCCAGCAGCCCAACCTGCTGCCCTCGCTCACCGCCGCCGAGCAGCTCCAGGTGATGGCCCATCTGGCGGGCGGGGGTACCCGGGAGGCCCGCCGCAGGGCGCTGGAGCTGTTGGACGCGGTGGGTCTCGCCGACCGGGCGGACCGACGGCCGCACCAGCTCTCGGGCGGTCAGCGCCAGCGGATCAACATCGCCCGCGCCCTGATGAACGAGCCCGAGGTGCTTCTCGTCGACGAGCCGACCAGCGCCCTCGACCACGAGCGCGGGGCCGCCGTACTGGACCTGCTGGTCACCCTGACCCGGGAGCGGGCCACCGCCACGGTGCTGGTCACGCACGACCTGGCCCACCTGGACCGGATGGACCGCACGGTGACGATGGACGACGGACGGCTGGCCGTACCGGCGGAGGTCTGACTCCCGAGGCCGGATCCCCGTGAGGTCAGCCCGCCGACCCGTTGCTCGCCAGAGCGTCCGACAGTTCCTTGGCGACCTGCTGGAGGATCGGCACGATCCGCTCCGTCGCCTGCTCCGTGACCCGGCCCGCCGGGCCCGAGATGGAGAGCGCTGCCGAGGTGGGGGAGTCGGGCACGGAGACGGCCAGGCAGCGGACCCCGATCTCCTGCTCGTTGTCGTCCACCGCGTACCCCGCCCGGCGCACCTGCTCCAACGCGTCGAGGAAGCCTTCGGGCGTGGTGATCGTCTTCTCGGTGGCGGCGGGCATTCCGGTCCGGGCGAGGAGCGCACGCACCTCGTCGGCCGGGGTGTCGGCCAGGAGCGCCTTGCCCACGCCGGTGGAGTGCGGGAGCACCCGGCGGCCCACCTCGGTGAACATCCGCATGGAGTGCTTGGACGGCACCTGGGCGACGTAGACGATCTCGTCGCCGTCCAGCAGCGCCATGTTGGCGGTCTCGCCGGTCTCCTCGACCAGCCGCTGGAGGTAGGGGCGGGCCCAGGTGCCGAGCAGCCGGGAGGCGGACTCGCCCAGCCGGATCAGACGGGGGCCGAGGGCATAGCGGCGGTTGGGCTGCTGGCGGACGTATCCGCACAGGACGAGCGTGCGCATCAGCCGGTGGATGGTCGGCAGGGGCAGACCGCTGCTGGCGGACAGCTCGCTCAGCCCGACCTCGCCCCCGGCGTCGGCCATCCGCTCCAGGAGGTCGAAGGCACGCTCGAGTGACTGCACCCCGCCGCTGGCACCGGAGGGCTTGGAGTCGGCTGTGCTGGCGTGGGACGGCGGCACGTCAACGGTCCTTTCGAAGCGGAAGGCAAGGCAGCAGCCTACCGGGCGCCGCCCGATCGGCCCACAGCTGTCCGCTCGGTGTCCGTGCCGGTCAGGGGCGGTTTTGTCCCGGTGCCGACGGCGTGGCGCCGGTCGGCACGGCAGTGCGGTGCGGCCTCTCCTGGGCCATGCTACGTTCCGCACTCCGAAATATGACTTTTACTTTGTGGAAATCTCCAATCGGCCCGTCGCGGCTGCCCGTCGGCCCTCCACGGAGGAGGGCGAGGTCTTGACGGGGGTGGTTCCCGAGTGAAGACTTCTGAGCAGATTCAACAGTTCGTTGAATTCCTGGAGTGAAGGAGCACGGGTGTCCGGTCCGGACGTGAACCTGGTACTGCGCTCGACGCGCGTCGTCACCCCCGAGGGCACCCGCCCCGCGACGGTCGCCGTCGCGGGCGGCGCCATCGACGCGGTCCTGTCGTACGACGCCGAGGTGCCCGCGGGAGCCCGCCTGGAGGACCTCGGTGACGACGTCCTCCTCCCGGGCCTGGTCGACACCCACGTCCATGTGAACGACCCCGGCCGCACCGAGTGGGAGGGGTTCTGGACCGCCACCCGCGCCGCGGCGGCCGGCGGCATCACCACGCTCCTGGACATGCCGCTCAACTCCCTCCCGCCGACCACCACCGTCGAGCACCTGCGGATCAAGCGGCAGGTCGCGGCCCCCAAGGCCCATGTCGACACGGGCTTCTGGGGCGGCGCGATCCCCTCCAACGTCAAGGATCTGCGCCCGCTGTACGAGGCCGGGGTCTTCGGCTTCAAATGCTTCCTCTCGCCCTCCGGGGTGGAGGAGTTCCCCGAGCTGGACCAGGAGCAGCTGGCCCGCTCCATGGCGGAGATCGCCGGATTCGGCGGGCTGCTCATCGTCCACGCCGAGGACCCGCGCCATCTGGCCGAGGCCCCCCAGCGCCCCGGCCCCGCCTACGCCGACTTCCTCGCCTCCCGCCCGCGCGACGCCGAGAACACCGCGATCGAGGGGCTCATCGCCCACGCCAAGCGGCTGAACGCCCGCGTCCACGTGCTGCACCTCTCCTCCAGCGACGCCCTTCCGCTGATCGCCGCCGCCAGGCGCGATGGTGTCCGCGTCACCGTCGAGTCCTGCCCGCACTTCCTCACCCTCACCGCCGAGGAAGTCCCGGACGGGGCCACGGAGTTCAAGTGCTGCCCGCCCATCCGCGAGGCCGCCAACCAGGACGCGCTGTGGGCCGGGCTCGCGGACGGCACCATCGACTGCATCGTCTCCGATCACTCGCCCTGCACCACCGACCTCAAGACCCCGGACTTCGCCTCGGCCTGGGGTGGTATCTCCTCCCTCCAGCTCGGCCTGCCCGCCATCTGGACCGAAGCCCGCAGGCGCGGCCACTCGCTCGACGACGTCGCCCGCTGGATGTCGGCCGCTCCCGCGGAGCTGGCCGGGCTGAGCCGGAAGGGAGCCATCGAGGCCGGGCGCGACGCCGACTTCGCGGTGCTCGCCCCCGAGGCGAGCTTCACCGTCGACCCCGCCGAGCTGTTCCACCGCAACCAGGTCACCGCCTACGCCGGAAAGGCCCTGTACGGAGTGGTGCGCTCCAGCTGGCTCCGCGGGGTCCGCATCGCGGCCGACGGCGAACTCACCGAGCCCACCGGCCGCCTCCTCGAACGCGACCGCTGACCTCACCCCCGACGACCACGACTGGGCCCTGGTCCGCCTCGGTGCCCCCGGTGCCATCCGGGGCATCGTCCTGGACACCGCCCACTTCCGGGGCAACCACCCGCAGGCGGTCTCCGTCGAGGCGGTCTCCCCGCCGGGCTCCCCGTCCCCCGAGGACCTCCTCGCCCCGGACGTGAAGTGGACGGTCCTCGTCCCGCGCACCGCGGTCGTCGGCCGCGGCCAACGGGTTCTCCGCCGACGCCGAGCAGCGCTTCACCCACCTGCGGATCAACCAGCACCCGGACGGCGGGATCTCCGGGCTGCGGCTGTACGGATCCCCCACCGACGGCGGCGCCGACGCGCTGGCGGCCCGCCACCGGGGGCCGGGCGGCTGACAGCGCACGACGACCGGTGGGCCGCCGCGATCACGCGATCACTGAGGGATCGCGGCGGCCCACCCGCCCGTACGGCTGCCGCCCGGAACATGATCGGTCCGTACGGCCGTCGCCCAGAACAAGACCGGCCCCGTCGGCCGCTCAGAACTCCTCGTGCGTGTCCGGGTCGCCGCCGAACCGCCGCTGCCGCCCCGATGCGATCGTGGTCAACTCCTGGGCCGTCAGCTCGAACCCGAACAGGTCCAGGTTCTCCCGCTGCCGCCCCGGATCGGCCGACTTCGGGATCGGCACCGCCCCGACCTGCGTGTGCCACCGCAGCACCACCTGCCCCGGCGTCACCCCGTGGTCCTCGGCGATCGCCACCGTGGACGGGTCCTCCAGCACCTCGCGGCCCCGGGCCAGCGGGCTCCACGCCTCCGTGAGGACCCCCTTCGCCGAGTGCACCGCCCGCAACTCCTCCTGGGGGAGCAGCGGATGCATCTCGATCTGGTTGACCGACGGCAGCACCCCCGTCTCCCGCTCCAGCCGCTCCAGATGGGCGGCGGTGAAGTTGGAGACGCCGATGGACCGGACGAGACCGTCCTCGCGGAGCCGGATCATCGCCTTCCAGGTGTCGACGTACCTGTCGACATGGGGGAGCGGCCAGTGGATCAGATACAGGTCGACGTACTCGACGCCGAGGCGGGCCCGTGACTCCTCGAACGAGGCGAGCGTCTCCGCGTACCCATGGTGCCGCCCCGGCACCTTCGTGGTCAGCCGGATCTCCTCGCGCGGGACACCGCTGCGGGCGATGGCCCGGCCGGTGCCGGTCTCGTTGCCGTAGTTGAGGGCCGTGTCGATGAGACGGTAACCGAGGTCCAGGGCTCCCGCGACGGCCTCCTCCGCCTCCCTGTCGTCCAGCGGATAGGTGCCGAGGCCCACCGCCGGGAGAGTGGTGGAGTCGTTGAGCGTATGAACGGGTACGTCGCCCATGGTCCGCGCTGTCCTTCCGGTCGGGCCTGCCTCGGTCACGTCTTCCCCCGGGTCACGTCTGCCCCGCCCCGGCCAGCGTAGGCGCGCGGCCGGAACAGGGCAGCTCGACGGAACCGAGGGCTCCGGCCGCCGGGCGGCTCAGGCCGCGTGGCCGCCGTCCACCACGATCTCCGTACCGGTGATGAAGCCCGCCTCCGCGCTCGCGAGATACACCACCAGGGAGGCCACCTCCTCCGCCGTACCGAATCGGCCCAGCGCGGTGGCCGCCCGCTGCCCCTCGGCGAGCGGGCCGCCCGCCGGGTTGAGGTCGGTGTCCACCGGGCCGGGCTGGACCAGGTTGACCGTGATGCCGCGCGGCCCCAGCTCCCGGGCGAGCGGCTTGGTCAGCCCGACGAGGGCGGACTTGCTCAAGCCGTAGAGCGTCGAACCGGGCCCGCCCACGTACCGGCTCAGGGCGCTGCCGACCGAGACGATGCGGCCGCCGTCGGCCATCCGGTCCGCCGCCGCCCGGCAGGCGAGGAACACCGCCCGGACGTTCACCGCGAGGACCCGCTCGACCTCGGCGTCCGGCAGCTCCGCGATCGGGCCGAGGACGCCGATCCCCGCGTTGTTGACCAGGACGTCGAGCCGGCCGAGCGCGTCCGCCGCCTCGTGCACCGCCCGCCCCGCCGCCCCGGCGTCGGCCGCGTCACCGCGCAGGGCGACCCCGCGCCGCCCCGCCTCCTCGATCTTCGCCACGACCGCGCGTGCGGCCTCCTCGTCCCGTACGTAGGTGATGGCGACATCCGCCCCCGCCTCCGCGAGCCGGAGGGCGACGGCCGCGCCGATACCCCGGCTGCCTCCGGTGACCAGGGCGGCCCGAGGAGCGGGGGCGGTGATGGTGGTGGTGGTGGTGGACATGGTTCGGTCCTACCTTTCAAGACGTGGGTCCGCTCCGGTCATTCGTAAGATCGGAGGGCCCGGGGGTTCTGGGTATGGCTGGCATGGCGGAGACCGCTC
>NZ_JBWKCM010000050.1:0-24566 GCF_056436485.1 Streptomyces sp. NPDC043746
CTGGACACCTCACGAACCACCAGTTGAGCACCTCGCCAGCTCTTCCGGCTGCTCTGCACTCGGAGCCAAGATCTTTGCGGGACAGCCCTTAGCGAGCTCGTGCATGGACGGCGGCGACAGGTCGAAGCTGAGGTCGGCCGTCGTGTCAGGGTCCCATTCGCGATGGGCCGCGAAGGTCGTGGTCTGCTGGTGTGAGAGCAGTTCGGCGGGAGTCTGGGCGATGTCGGTCGTGCGCTCTCGGCGGCTGTGATGCTCCACCCGCCGCACCCGGTGTCCGCCGATGTTGGTGCCGAGCGCACAGAAGCCCCACCGAAATCGCTTTCGGTGGGGCCTCCTGCATATGCGGGGCCATTCCTGCCTTGCCGGATCAGCGCAGAGACCTATCCCGGTCAGCTCAGTTGATCCAGTTCAGCACGGATTCTGTCCGCTTCGGCACGAGCAGCGGCCGCTTCGGCGGCAGCTCTCTGGCGATCTTCCTGAAAGATCAGAACGGCGGCCAGCGAATCCAACGCGTCTGCAATCCCTTCCCGCCATGCGGCAAAAGATTCTGTTTCGCACCCGCCCTGGGGTCTTTCGGACCGTACTTCTCTCAATTTTTGAAGTGCGGTGCGCAATTCTGGAGAGATAGACACGAAGTCACCCACGTCCGCCGATTTGTGGCAAGAATCGCTGGCAGGCAGGGCACGGTCCGATCAGCTCGCCATGATCCTCAATGGGGAAGGAATTTCCCCTACCGCCGCCATCAATCTTGACGGACTGGAAGGTCGACCCCTCCAGCGGGATTTCGGCCAGCTCGAACTGAATGGCACACCCGACTTCGCCACATCCGCCATGGTGTCTCGAGTCGGCTACCGCCCTCGCTGTCTGCGGAGGCATTACGCCGCTACGAGTATCCATGGCATATGCCAAACGGGAATGCTTTCCATCCGCAGACGTAATCTTTGTGGCAACGTTGGGACGTGATTCCGGGCTCATGCTCAGCGCCTCGTCTGCAAAGTCGAGCAAGTCATCATCGGCCTCGCCACAGTTGTGAACCAGGACCGGCGCGGTCCCCGCCACCACATAGTACGTGTGCTCGCCGGGCGGCCGTCACCTGCATTTTCGCTGGTCAGCGAATTCCGGCCGGTCCGTAGGTGTGCGTGGAAGTGCCGTGCTGTGCGCCCCTGTTGCCGTCGGCGTTGCCGCTGCGTCAAACGCCCGAGAGGCCCCACCGAATATCCATTCGGTGGGGCCTCTCGAAATGTCCACAGCATGTTATGGACTGAGGCTGACTTACCGAGTCACCTGAAGGCGCTCCTCCAGTGTTTCCAGTGAAATCTCACCTTGCACCCATGCCGTGACGTATTGCAGGTCATGAACCGAAAGACCGAAGGCCGATCGAAGCACTTGGGCCAGCCGGAACGGCGCCAACCTCAAGTTTGGATGCTTGTCGATTAGGAGATCAGCGATCTCTGCGATGCTGCACCCAATTCCGTGGTACTCGACGGCCAAGCGCGCCAATCGTTCAATTTCCTCGTCCATCAGTTCCCTCATCTTCGGAATGTGGCAAGGACTTGCTGGAAGTCCCCGTCGAGCCTCGGAACTGCTTCATCGATCCTCGCACGAGTGAAGCCATATCTGGCTGCCTGCCTTCCAGTCCAGGTTCCCTTGGCTGCCGATACAAGGCTTGCACCACCACGGACAGCTTCATTGAAGCCTCCAAGGTTATCTCCGTAGACCCAGATCCCCTGGACACCCTGAACTCGGTCCCCGAAGTGGCCCATAACTTCGTCGAACATCGCCTTACCCCGCAGCGGTGAACCCTTGTCGGGATTGTTGTGCATCATCATGGTCAGAATGCCGTCACTATCGAGGTCGGCAATCACGCCACTTCCACTCGCATCATGCGAGATGGAGTAAGTGCTTTCGTTACCACCACGCGTAACTCCGCAGTTATGTACGAGGACCGGCGTGGCGCCCGCCAGCACATAGTACGTGTGGGTGTTGCCGACGGTGAGGTTGTGGACCGTTGCACCTGCGCTGGTCCAGCGCTCCACCGCAGTGATCTGGATCTGCGTGCCGGCTCCGGTGTGGAGCCACTGGCCCGACTTGAGGTCGGTGGCGTCGATCCACTCGCCCAGTTCGGGGACCCAGAACGGGTGGCCGTCGGTCGCCGTGATCTCGGCGGTCTTCGTGCCGCGGTCGCCGTCGGTGTCGATGGTGACCTTGACCAGGTGCTTGAGGCCTTCGCCCTTGATCTCGGCGGTGACCGTCTCGATCCGGGTCTCGCCCGTCTTGGGGTCGGTGGCCTTGACCTTGTCGCCGACCTTTACGTCCTCGATGCTCTTCGTCGAGCCGTCGGCCATGAGGACCTTGGTGCCGGGGGTGAAGCTGTTGTTGATCGGGCAGGAACCGCCGCTGCCTTCACCGGTCTTGCCGGATCCGCCGCTGCCGCTCGAGCCGCCGTTGGAGCGGGCCGAGCCGCCGGAGGAGCCGCCGGGCCTGGACGTGGCCTTGGTGCCGCCGCTCGAAGCCTTGCTGCCGCTGACGTTGGCGGCCGATGAGGCCTTCGGGGCCGCCTTTGCCTGGGCCTGCTTCTGGACCGGGTTGCCGGTCTTCTTTGTCTGGTTGACCGCCTTGTTGCTGATCGTGTTGGCCTTTTCGGCAGCCTTCTTCTTGGCTGCCTGTGCGGCCTTC
Organism: Streptomyces sp. NPDC043746; assembly: GCF_056436485.1. Classification (NCBI taxonomy): domain Bacteria; kingdom Bacillati; phylum Actinomycetota; class Actinomycetes; order Kitasatosporales; family Streptomycetaceae; genus Streptomyces; species Streptomyces sp. NPDC043746. The sequence continues at coordinate 2,677 of NZ_JBWKCM010000050.1, forward strand.
TTGGCCTTCTCGATCGCCGCCTTCTTGGCGTCGAGCGCTCTCTTCTCCGCGGCCTTCGCCGCAGCGAGGACGGCCTGGGCCGCCTTCTTCGCCTTGTGGAAGGCCTGGATGGCGGAGATCGTGCGGTTGACCGCCTTCAGGACGGATGGGATCTTGCCCAGCTTGGTCCAGGGGATCGCCCCGATGATGAGGCTTCCGCAGGCCCACATGTCACCGCCGAAGCAGTTCATGGCGTCGGTGATGCCGATGAAGTCCTTCAGCGCGCCCCAGGCCGCCGAGAGGATCACCGACGTCAGGGACTTGCCCATCGTCGCCTGGGCCGCGGAGACCTGGGCGGCGCTCAGGCCGGCGCCAGAGAGGGCCGCGGCCCTTTCCGACGAGGTGAGCGTCACCGCGAGGCCCGTGGGGTCGGAGAGGGTGACCGGGTTGTTGTGGGCGTAGGCGTAGCCGTTGGACTGCAACGGGTCGGCCAGGTCCAGGACCGGGTCGGCGGAGAGGAAGCGGCCGACGACCGGGTCGTACAGACGGGCTCCGAGCGGTGTGTAGCCGGAGGCGTCGTTGCGCGTCGCGCCCAGGAACCCGGCGTGGGTGCGCATGGTGGCCGTGGAGATGTCGCGCTGGTTGCCGAAGGGGTCCTGCTTGCGGATCCGCACTGACATCGCGTCGTTGAGGGCGACCTCCGCGTACGGGGTGCCCTGGTGGTCCGAGGCGATGGCGACCAGGCTGCCGGCGCCGGTGCCGTAGCTGTAGCGCAGGACCGAGCCGCCGGGGGAGGCGTAGGAACGCTGGGTGCTGACCAGCGTGCCGCCCTTCTGGACGGTGACCTCGGACTCGCCCAGGTGCAGGGTCGCCTGCTTGCCCTGGACCGTCAGCAGACGGGAGCCGTCGGGACCGTAGATGTGACGGGTCTCGTTCTGCGCCTCCCACTGCTGGGCGGCCGAGCCGGCGGAGCAGGCCGTCAGCACGATCGGGGTGCTGTTGGCCGTGGCGCCGTCCTTGACAGTGACGCACAGGCCGGAGGCCGGGTGGGTCAGCTGTCCGGCCGCGGTGCGCTTCAGCTGCTGGGCAGCCGAGTTGTCACACTTGCGGACCTGCAGGGCCGAGCCGGCCGTGTTGGCCGCGGGCTGCAGGCACCAGCCCGCGTCGACGCTCAGCGCGCCCAGGTCGGCGTCGCTCTGGTTCGGGGTAGCCGCGAAGTTCCACTTCTGGGCGTTCGACGCGTTGCAGGAGTAGAGCTGCACCGCCTGGCCCGTCGAGGCGACGCCCGACTTCAGGTCGAGGCACTTGTCCGCGAGACCGACGTACTCGGTCTTGCCGCCGCCGCCCTGGCCGACGATCCGCTCGATCTGGCCGTCGTAGGTCCAGGTCAGCTCCTGCTTGTCACCCGTCGCCGTGGAGGTGACGGTCTTGGTCTCGCCGGTCAGTTCGTACAGGCGCTGCGCCTCGGCGGTGACCTGGGCACCCTGCGGCGTGACGTACTTCTTCGTCAGCTTGGTGAGAGTGCGCGGCTGGCTGCCGTCAGTCCCGCCGTAGACGTACTCGGTGACGGCGTCCTTCGCCGTGTCGCCGGTCAGGTCCTTCTCGGAGAGCTTCTTCCGGTTGCCGAGCAGGTCGTACTCGTACTCCTGCCAGTAGCCGGAACCGTCCGTGCCCGCCGTCGCGTTGGACGTGCCGTCGGGACCGGCCGGGCCCGCGGTGCAGGAGTTCTGGTCCTTCGCGGTCCAGGCCTTCGTCAGCTGGCCGAGCGGGTCGTACGTGAAGCACTGCCGCTCCTCGATGCCGAGGGAGCGCTCGCGGATGGAGGTGACGCCGCCGGCGTTGTTGTACCAGTAGGAGCGGTGCGATACGAGGTTGCCTCCGACGAGGGAGGTGTCGCCCTTCTTCTCCCGGTAGACCCGCTGGTCGATGAGTGCGCCGCTGGCCTCGTCGTAGCTGGCCTGCGTCCACACCCGGTTGGGCTGTGCGCCGAGCGTGGCGCGCAGCAGCTGGCCGTAGGAGGAGTAGACCGCCTCGGCGCCGTACCAGTCCTTGCCGGAGACCGAGAGCGGCAGACCGTCCTTGTCGTAGCGCACGACCAGCTTCTCGGCGGCGAGGTTGCCCGTGGCGGGCAGCGACGCCTCCTTGAGCTGACCGGTGTCCGTGTACGTGTAGTCGTACCGGTAGGAGGAGCTGACGCCCCACGTGCTCGCGATGGACGGCGGCAGCGACAGGGTGGTGGAGGTGGGCTGGTAGTCGGAGGTGAAGCCGCCGACCTTCAGCTCGTACGGCAGACCGTCGGTGAAGCGCTTGACGGAGGAGGGCAGCCCCTTGCCGCCGGGGGCGTTGTCGTAGGAGTACTCGCTGAGGACGGCGCCCGTCTTGCTGCCGAGCCGCTGCTGCGTGGGCCGGGACAGCTCGTCGTACCCGGTCCAGGTCGTGATGCCCCGGGCGTTGGTGACCGTCTCCGGGCGGTCACGGCTGTCGTACTTGGTGGTCGTGGCCCCCGAGTCCGGGTCGGTGGCCGTGTACAGACGGCCCCGGCGGTCGTAGGTCCAGGTCCAGGGGCGGTCACGGTCGGCGGAGTGGTCCGCCTTCGCCAACTGACCCCGCGCGTCGTACTCGTAGCGCATCGATGTGTAGTCGTCGCGCGCCGTGTTGGTGAACGTGTCGACCCGGGCGGTACGGCCCAGTGCGTCCGAGTAGACGCGGTAGGAGGCCGAGCCCGACGGGTTGATCACCGTGGAGTGGTCGGCGGCGTACGTGTACTTGGTCGCCCTGGCCGGCGTCTCCACGCCGCGCAGCAGGGGGAGTTCCTGAAGCACACGGCCGAGACCGTCGTACGTGTAGCGGGTGGCGTTGGGTATGGCCGTGTCGGCGATCGGGGGGAACAGCTCTCCGGCGGGTTTGCCCTCGGCGAAGTAGGCGTTGTTGGTCTGCCACACCTCGCCGGAGCTGTTGTACAGGGTGTCCGTGATCAGACGGCCCCCACCGGTGGCCTGCTCCTGGCTCTGGCGCTCGCGACCGAGGCCGTCGAAGATCGTGACCGAGGTCTCCACGCGGTTCTCATGGCCGCGCGAGGAGGTCGTGATGTACGGGGGCTTGCCCGCCGGAATGGTGTACGTCGCCGCGAAGTCGGGCACCGCCGATGCGGAGGGGGTGCGGCCGGGGCCCCACGCCTCCTTGAGCCGGCCCAGCGGGTCGTACACCGACTGGCTGACGTGGCCGTTGGCGTCGGTCGACCTGGTGGTGGTCGCGCGGCCCGGCTCCAGCTCGTCGATCTGCTTGTGGCCCAGGGAGTTCTCGGTGGTGACCTTGAACGCCTGCCCGGAGGGCGGGTCGTAGGTCATCTTCGAGGTCTTCAGCTCCGGGTCGGTCTGGCTGACGACACGGCCGATGGCGTCGAAGCCGGTGGTGCCCTCGCTCTGGAAGCCGGTGCCGTCCTCCTTCAGCGACCAGACCTGGGTGGCGAGGCCACGGGCGGACTTGGGAAGAGCGGCACCGTACGCCTGGTTGTCGTAGGCGGTGCGGCCGGCGGAGCTGAGGGTGGCCAGGTTGCCGAAGTCGGCGTTGGCGCAGGTGGTGGCAGACGACTTGACCTGCTTGGTCAGGCCGATGATGTGGGCCTCCTCCTGGTGGAGGTACTCCATCGCCGAGCAGGACTCGTCGCCGGTCTTGCCGGTGTCGCCGAGGAACTCGACCTGGGTGGGCAGGCCGTACTTCGCGTCGTACGAGGTGTTCGTCTGGATGACGCGCTCGGTGCGCTTGTCGTCGCCGGTTCCCGAGGACTTGGTGTACGAGAGCTGCTTGGGCTCGGTGACGCGCCAGGCGCGCAGGTCGGTGAGGCCGTCACCCCGGCTCCGCTTGGCGAGTTCGGTGGCCTTCGGGTAAGTGACGGAACGCGTCAGCCAGTTGGTGTCTGCGTCCTTGGCATCGCTGTAGGTCAGTTCCTCCGCGATACGGCCGGCGAAGGGCTCCTGGTCCTTGGCTATCTCGGTGCCGGCGATGTCCTTCACGGACACGGAGTCGCCCATGCCGCGGAAGTACCGGACGACCGCCTTGGACCGCTTGCTGCCGATCTCGGGGTCGTCGGCACCCGTGACGGTGGTGACCTGCTCGAAGCCGGCGAACTGGGAGTAGGTGCGGGTGGACTTCTTGGTGAACTCCTGCTCGGCCAGGCGCCAGCCGGCGTTCTTGTACGCGTAGGAGGTCAGCGTGGAGAACGCCCCGTCGACGTTGGGGAGTTCCTCGACGTCGGCGACCACGTACTTGTGGAACCAGTCGATGTCCTCCTTAGCCGGGTCCGGGTGCCAGTAGGAGGGGTAGCAGAGGCGGGTGTTGGACTTCAGGCCTTCCGGGTCGTTCTTGCCGGGCAGACCGACGCCCGTCGCGCACTGGCCCTCGGGCTGCTTGTAGTTGACGACGGTCTCGCCGCCGTACTCGCTGATGACACGGGCGATACGCAGCCGCGAGAAGCGGGGGCGGGTGTCGTTGGGCCGCATGACGCGGCTGGGCATGTCCTCGGCGTTGGACTCGAAGCGCACCGGGTTGAGGGTGACCTTCGCGTCCGTGGTGCCGTTGCGCCCGTAGCCGGTACGGGTGATCGACTCCAGCCAGAGGGCCGGGTTGGAGCCGGCCTTGATCGTCGGGAAGTTCTGCTTGAGCTGGTACTCGTCCACCACCTGGCGGGCGGTGGTGTCCGTGCGCCGCTGCGCCGACGTGGTGATCTTGTCCAGGCGCTTACGGGAGAAGAAGGCGGGGTTGGCGTTCCAGCACATCTTGCCGGAGGCGCAGCGGAGGTCGGCCGGGGTGTCGTACCAGATGCGGTACTTGCCCGGGTCCTTGGAGGTGAAGTTCTCCTCGGTGCAGGAGAGGGAGCCCTCCTTGAAGCACCGCTCCGCGACGGTGAAGTTGACGCGGGCCGGGGCCGGTGCGGAGAAGATGCTCCCCTTGCGCTGCCCGTAGTCGATGCGGGTCAGGTAGCCGCCGCGGTGGTAGGAGACCGGGGCCTTGAAGTTGAAGTTCTTGGCGTAGTAGTTGGTCTCGCGCGCCCACCACAGGGACATGGCGTTGCCGTGGACGTCCTCGACGTAGTCGAGGGACCAGCGCCAGGCCTGGGTGCAGGAGGAGCCGGCGAAGTCGCCCGCCTTGTAACAGTCCTCCCCGGGATGGTTGCCGAACACCGGTACAGTCAGGACGGAGTTGGTGACCGGGTCGTCGTCCTCGGTGGTGGTGGTGCCCTTGTCGGACCAGCCGGGCAGGCGGTGGCGCCCGAAGTGGTGACGGGTGCCGTCGCGGGTGGTGACCACCCAGTGCTCGCCGTCCTTGGCGCCGTTCTTGAGGCTGGGGTCCTTGATCAGCTCGACCTTGGAGCCGTCGCCGTTGGCGGTGGTCCAGGTCTCCTTGGTCTTGTCCCAGACGAGTTCGGTGGTCATGCCGCCGAGGGACAGCGTGGCGTTGTCGGAGCCCCAGCACATGTCACCGGTGCGGTGGGTGGCGTTGTTGGACCCCGGCTTCTTGGAGTCCTGGGTGCAGCCCGCGAAGGTCCGGGTGATCGCACCGGCGCTGTACTCCCAGCCGTCACCGATCCACGACGCCTGGTTGTTGGTGGCGGAGGTGCGGCCGTCCGCGGACTGCGAGGAGTAGGAGAGGTTGATCTTGGGTGTCAGGCCGCCACCGGTCTCCGGGGTCTGGATCTGGTACCCGTAGGTGAAGGCACCGGACGAGGAGCCCGCGGACCAGGAGCCCGAGGAGAGCAGCGGCGTGGCCGTGTAGTCACCGGCAGCCGATGCGCCGGTGTCGAGCGCGCCGACGACACGCGAGCCGGAGGAGGCCGCGGCCCGCAGGGCGGCCGGGCGCACGGAGGAGCCGGCCTTGGCGGAGGCCCCGTCCACACGCGAGCGGGCGGAAGCGCCGTCCGCCTCGGTGGCGGGGGCCCGCTCCTCGCCGAGCAGCTGGCCCACGGGCACGCTGCCCGTGAGGACGCGGCGGGTCTGAACGTTCTTGGCGGCGGCGGTGCGGGTGGGCGCGTCCTCGGCGGACAGCAGCTCCACCTCGCTGGGCAGCGACTCGAAGGTGTCCGAGCCGGTGGTGCCGGCGGACATCGTCTCCGTGCCGCCGTCGCCCTCGTCCGGGGCGCAGTCGCCGGTGCCGGAGGCGGTGTACACGCACTCGGGCAGCAGCATGAGGCCGAAGCGGTCGGCGGCCTGCGGACCGTAGAGGTCGGCGAAGGCGGTGGTGTCGACGCTGAGCGCGACCTCGGCCTCCGGGTCGGCGGTGGAGGGCGGGGTGACCTGCATGATCAGCCCGGCGACGCCCGCGTCCTGGGAGGCCTCGGGGGCGGCGAGGGCCACGTTCCACTGTCCGGCCAGGGCGGCCGGGTCGCCGCCTTCCGGGACACCGAGGGCGACCGGCAGGTCGGCGACGGGCACGGTGGCACCGGGCTCCAGGCCGGTCAGGTCGGCGGTGCCGCTGTCCTCCTGCCACGGGGTGATGGCCTGGGGCTCGTACGGCTCCACCGGGACTTCGTCGGCGGTGGTCAGGTTGGTCTCGGCGGTCTCGTCCTCGCCGATCGGGTCGATCTCCGGGATGTCCGGCAGTTCGAGCTGCGTCTCCTCCCGGTACATGCCGGGGCCGGGGACGGCCCAGGCCTCGGCGGAGAGGCTCGTGACCAGCAGGGTCGACGACATCAAGAGAACGACTGATATGCGGGCACGACGCCGCCGAGCACGCCCTGACGATGTCAGGGCCAATCGGCCACGTCCCCGCCAGGACAGCGGACCTGCAGCACGCATACGCGTCGACTCCCACCCGGGCGTGAAGAAACAGAGGAAATGGAACAGAGGTGCGCGAGCACCGGAAAGCACACGCCCGGCGAAGGGCGCATGGGTGGGCACTCTCTGTCAGGGGTGGACCGTTGAGCAAGATCACGGAAGGTGACGGTGAGCGGGCCGATATGAGTTGCCTCACAGGGTAAGATCCACTAGATCTCCACATGGCCCATCAGTTCGGTCATATACCTCTGTATTCGTGCCTAACTGGCCATAACGACCCGTCAAGAGATGTCAAAAACGGAGATACCCGGTATCACTCTCCTCACTTTCCACACGGCTGTAACGAATTAATGAACTTCTCATGGTGGACACTCCTTCCGGTCCCTGTGCGATCGTTCGGCGCTCTCCGCCCACCGGTCCGTCGAACGGGATCGTCTCTGTCATCCCCTTTTCCGTCCGGCCCCACGGGAGTAGCCCGCAGTGTCCGCGCCACGCCTCCTCAGCCCCTTCGTGCGTACGCGCACCAGGCTGACGTGCACCCTCGGCCTCCTGCTGGCCGCACTGACCGCCGCGTTGCTGCCCTGGTGGCAGCCCGGAACCGACAGCCCGTCACCGGGCGGGGACGGCCCTGCCGTCGCCAAGCCGGCGAAGCCCGTCTCCACGGGGCTCCGCGACGAGAGCGCCGCCATGGCCGAGGCACTCCGCCGCGGCAAGAAGGTCCTCGTCGACACCGCCACCACGGCCACCTCCCGCACCTGGGCGCTGCCCGACGGGCAGTGGCGTGCCGAGCTCCACGCGCTGCCGCAGCGGGCGAAGAACGCGGAGGGGCGGTGGGCCGACATCGACACCACCCTGAAGCGGACCGGCAAGGCCGACGACGGGCTGAGCATCCGCCCCGTCAACGCGCCCGTCCCGGTGCGCTTCTCCGACGGCAGCGCCGACGGCGCCCGCAAGGGCGAGGACCGGGCCGAGCGCTCGTACGCCCGGCTGCCCCTCCTCACCCCGGCCGACCGCGCTCCCGCCGGTGAGACCATCCTCGCGGAGTCGGAGTTCGACGGCCACACCATCGCGTACACCTGGCCCGGACCGCTGCCCGAGCCGCTGCTCGACGGACCCCGCGCCCTGTACTCCGAGGTGCTGCCCGGAGTGGACCTGCTCCTCGTCGCCCGCGACGAGGGCGGCTTCGGCCAGCTGCTGATCGTGAAGACGCGGGAGGCCTCGGCCCAGGCCGCCGTCAACTCGCTGACGTACGGACTCCGTTCGGAGACGGCGGTGTTCCGCCACGACAAGACCACCGACGGCGTGCTGGTCGTGGACCGGGCCACCGGCGACGAGATCACCGCGATCCCGACCCCCTTCGGCTGGGACTCCGCCGGTATGGACCCCGAGGCCCCGGAGGCCGAGCCCCGTACCACCGTGGCCACCCCCGAGGACGTGCTGAACCTCTCCGGCCTGGTCGGCATGGAGCCGGGCGCCCGCCAGAGCCCGCTGGCGACCCGCCTCGACGGCGAGGGCACCGGTGACGCCCGGCTCCGTCTGGACGTCTCCGGCAGTGGACTGTTCGCCGACGAGGACGTCCTGTTCCCCGTCTTCCTGGACCCGACGATCAGTCCCGGCTGGAAGGCGTGGACGACGGCCTACAAGCCGTACCCCAACACCAGCTTCTACAACGGCACCAACTTCAACTCCGGTACGGCCGACGCCCGCGTCGGGTACGAGAGCCATACCGGAGGCACCGCCCGCGCCTTCTGGCGGATGGGTTACGACACCAAGCTCAAGGGCGCCGCCATCACCGCGGCCGAGTTCAAGGTCATCAACAACCACTCCTGGTCGTGCACGAAGCGCGAGTACGAGCTGTCGCTGACCGGCGCCATCTCCTCGGGCACCACCTGGAACAAGCAGCCGAGCTGGAACACCTCCCAGGGCAAGCAGTCCTTCGCCCACGGCTACAACTCCTCCTGCTCCGACGCGTACGTGATGTACAACGTGAGGAACGCGGCCCAGCAGGCCGCCGACAACGGCTGGGCGACGGTCACCCTCGGCATGCGCTCCCCGGACGAGTCGAAGAAGGACTCCTACACCTGGCGCAAGTTCTCGGCGAAGACCGCGGTGCTGGAGGTCACCTACAACCGCAAGCCCAACCAGCCGACCGGCGGCACGACCTCTCCGGGCGGGGCCTGTGTGCCCGGACCGGGCGCCGGCCGTACCGTCGCCAAGACCAACCTCGTCCTCTCGGCGACCGCCTCCGACCCCGACGGCAACCTGAAGGGCCTGCGCTTCCGGTTCTGGAAGAACGGCACGACGGCCCCCGCGGGAACCCTTGTCACCAGTCTGAGCAGCGGCAAGGGTTCGGTGACGATCCCCTCCAGCAGCCTCGCCGACAAGACCACCTACTCGTGGGACGTACGGTCCGAGGACTCGGCCGGAGCCGTCTCCACCTACTTCCCGCTGGGCACGGAGCCCTGCCGCATCACCGTGGACGCCTCCGCCCCGCCGGCCCCCGACGTCTCCAGCGACGTGTTCCTGGAGGCCACCCCCGACGGCGCCACCTGGGCCACGGTCAAGTTCGGCGGGGATGGCCCGATCACCTTCAAGGCCAGCGGTGCGACCAAGTTCAGCTACGCCTTCGAGGGGCTGAACGCCAAGGAGGTGGCGGCCACCTCCGGGAGCGCCACCGTGCCGAAGCTCAAGCCCCCGCACTCCGGTCCGACCTACCTGCACGTGTACGCCTACGACGCGGTGGGCAACCGCAGCGCCCGCACCGACTACGTCTTCTACGTGCCGCCCCGGGACGTCGCCGACGGACCCGGCGACACCGGGGGCGACGGCCTGCCCGACCTGCTGGTCATCAACTCCGCAGGCAACCTGCGCACCTACGTCGGTGACGTGGACGGCGAGCTGTACGGCTCCCTGGCCGCCTCGTACACCACCGGCGGCAAGCTCAACCCGCCGGGCCACTGGTACGACCCCGCCACGGGCAAGGCGGCCCTGATCAGCAAGCACTCCGACGTCTACCCCGGCGACGGTGTCACCGACCTCTTCGCCCGCACCCCCGACGGAGGCTTCTGGCTCTACCCGGGCGACGGCTACGGCAGCTTCAACGTCGACAAGCGGCTGCGGGTGCGGCTGCCGTCCAACACGCCGGCCCCCGCCACCTGGGACCAGATCAAGGCCGTTGGGGACGTCACCGGCGACAAGCTGCCTGACCTGTTCGTACGGGTCGGGGACGCGTTCTGGGCGCTGAGCGGCTACACCGGCGGCGGCTTCCAGCAGGCGACCCGGATGAACGCCGACGCCTGGGGTGTCCGCGAGATCATCAACGTGGCCGACGTCGACCTGGACGGCACGCCCGACCTGGTGTGGCGCAACCGCTCGAACGGCAACATGTACGTCCGGCACGGCAAGCCGGGCACGGTCGCGGGCAGCGTGAACCTGGTCTCGCTCACCACGGCGGCCAACTCCCGTGACGGGGACGTCGCGTACGGGAACAACTGGACCGAAGCGAACGTCGACGCGGTCATCGGCGTCCCGGACCTGAACAAGGACGGGATCCCCGACATGTGGGCCCGTTTCGGGTCGGACGGCAAGATGCGTGTCTACCACCCGTCCAAGACGAACACCAACGCCCCGGTGAAGATCGTCATCTCCGCGGACTGGAGCGGCTTCAAGGCCTTCGGCTGAGCCACCTGACCACCCCGTGAGGGCGCCGTCCACCAGGACGGCGCCCTCTTCGGCTTCCGGCGGGGCGCTTCGGCTTCCGCCGGGGCCCCGCGCGCCCTGTGGTGCGGAACCTGGCCAGGATGGGACCCTAGTGGTATGAACATCCCTTTCTTGGACAACTGGCGTAAGCGTCAGGGTGGTACGCAGGGCCACGCGCTCGCGTCCGCCGTCGAGGCTGATCCCGGCGGTGTGGCCGAACTGCTCGCCGAATGCGAACTGCTGCGTTCCCGGGCGGGGCGGCAAGGGCTCGAACTCGACGACACCCCGGCCTCGTTGGCCGCGCTCGACCAGCTCCAGCCCCGCTGGCGCGACGACCCCGAGGAGCTGCCCTGGCTGGGCAACGACGCCGGCCTCTACCTGGGCACCGTACTCGTGCGCACCGTTCCCGGCGCCGCGTGGGACGTCTGGCCGAGTGGGCAGCCCGTGGTGCGGCTGGAGTCGGGTCGGGAGATCGACGTCGTCGCCGCCGGGCTGGACTGGGCCATGTCGGGCAGCCCCGAACTCTCCCAGCTCTACGCGGAGTCGGCCGAGAACTGACCCCGACGGAGGACGAGAACCGACCCTCCGTGGCGAGAACCGGACCCCCGGAGTGCGCCCCGCCCCCGGAGCTCATCTTCAAGAGTGATAAACAGCCTTATGCGCCATTAGCGCGTGTCGTGCGCGAAGTCCCTTTTCGGGATGGATAGTTTGCGCTGACCTCGACACAGCGACAAGTGGGTAGGGCAGCGCATGGCCGTCGATCCGTTGATCGAACTGAGGGACGTCAACAAACACTTCGGAGAGTTGCACGTACTTCAGGACATCAATCTCACCGTCGGCCGCGGGGAGGTGGTGGTGGTCATCGGCCCCTCCGGCTCGGGGAAATCCACCCTCTGCCGGGCGGTCAACCGGCTGGAGGCGATCGAGTCCGGCTCCATCCTGATCGACGGCAGGCCCCTTCCCGAGGAGGGCAAGGGCCTCGCTCAGCTCCGCGCCGAAGTCGGCATGGTCTTCCAGTCGTTCAACCTCTTCGCCCACAAGACCGTGCTGGCCAACGTCTCCCTGGCCCAGATCAAGGTCCGCAAGCGCAAGAAGGAGGAGGCCGACCGGCGCTCCCGGGAACTGCTGGAGCGGGTCGGCCTCGCCGCCCACGCCGACAAGTTCCCCGCCCAGCTCTCCGGCGGCCAGCAGCAGCGCGTGGCGATCGCCCGCGCCCTGGCCATGGACCCCAAGGCGCTCCTCTTCGACGAGCCCACCTCCGCGCTCGACCCGGAGATGATCAACGAGGTGCTGGAGGTCATGCAGCAGCTCGCCCGGGACGGGATGACCATGGTCGTGGTCACCCACGAGATGGGCTTCGCCCGGTCCGCCGCCAACCGCGTCGTCTTCATGGCCGACGGCCGCGTCGTCGAGGACCGCACCCCGGAGGACTTCTTCACCGCCCCGGAGAGCGACCGCGCCAAGGACTTCCTGTCCAAGATCCTCAAGCACTGACGGGGGGCTTCTCGTGTCGCGTACCAACAGTCTGCGCACCGGCAGCGGTCGCGGGGGCCGCCGCAGCACCACCCTCGCCCTCTGCCTCCTGCTCGCCGTCCTCGCCGCCGCCTGCGGCAAGGAGGGCAGCCCGCCCGTCAAGGGCCCCAAGGCCGAGGCGCTGCCCGTCTACCAGGTGGACCAGGGGTTCCAGCTGCCGGAATCGGCCACCTGGCGAAAGGCGGAGCGGCGCGGGTATCTGATCGTCGGCGCCAAGGAGGACCAGCCCTACCTGGGCGAGAAGGACCCGGCCGGCGGGGGCTACTCCGGCTTCGACATCGAGATCGCCCGGATGATGGCGGCCTCGCTCGGCTTCGAACCGAAGACCATCCGCTTCCGGACCATCGCCTCCGCCAACCGCGAGACGGCGCTCCAGAACGGCCAGATCGACTACTACGTCGGCACCTACACCATCAACGACATGCGCAAGAGGCTCGTGGGCTTCGCCGGGCCCTACTACATGGCCGGTCAGGGCCTGCTGGTGCGGACCGACGAGGACGACATCAACGGCCCCCAGGACCTGGCGGGCAGGACCGTCTGCTCGGCCGCCGGCACCACCCCCTACCAGCGCATCGCCGAGGAGTACCCCAGGGCGGTCCTGGTCGCCTACGACACGTACTCGGTCTGCGTCGACAACCTGCTGACCTACCAGGTCGACGCCGTCACCACCGACGACGCCATCCTCCTCGGCTTCGCCGCCAAGGCGCCGGACGAGATGAAGGTGGTCGGCAAGTCCTTCTCTCAGGAGCCGTACGGCATCGGCGTGGCGCGCTCCGACAACGCGCTGCGCTTCGCCCTCGACGACGCGCTGGAGGCGAACGAGAAGAACGGCAACTGGAAGAAGGCGTTCGAAGCGACGCTGGGCCTCTCCGGAGTGCCCGCGCCGACCCCGCCGCCCATCGACCGCTACCCGGCGAACTGAGGGGGACGGCCCACCCATGGACGTACTGACAGAGAACTTCTCCCTCTACGGCAAGGGCTTCCTCGGCACCGTCGAGCTGACCGTCTACTCCTCGGCCCTCGCCCTCGCCCTCGGCTTCGTCATGGCCTCCTTCCGGGTCGCGCCCGTCGGCTCGCTGCGGGTGCTCGGTGCGGTCTGGGTGACGGTGCTGCGCAACACCCCGCTGACGCTGCTGTTCTTCGCCGTCCTCCTCGGACTGCCGCGCTTCGGGCTCGTCCTGCCGTTCCAGCTCTTCGCCGTCCTGGCACTCGGCTGCTACACCTCCGCCTTCATCTGCGAGGTGCTGCGCTCCGGCATCAACACCGTGCCCACCGGCCAGGGCGAGGCCGCCCGCAGCCTCGGGATGACCTTCGGCCAGACCCTGGGCACCGTCGTCCTGCCGCAGGCCTTCCGCTCGGTGATCCCTCCTGTCGGCTCGACGCTGATCGCGCTGGCCAAGAACTCCGCGATCGCCGGGGCGTTCAGCGTCACCGAGCTGCTCGGCACCTACCGGACGCTCAACGAGCTGGGCTACAGCATCATCTGGACGTTCATCTGGATCGCCGTCGGCTATCTGATCATCACCCTCACCATCAGTGCGCTCTTCACCGTGATGGAGAAGCGCTGGGGAGTCGCACGATGACCCACTCCGCCCCGACCGCCACCGCGCTCTACGACATCCCGGGCCCGCAGGCCCGCAGACGCCACCGGCTCTACGGCATCGTCTCGACGGCCGCCATCCTCGCCCTCGTCGGCTGGATCGTGTATCTCCTCTTCGACACGGATCAGTTCACCGCCGAGAAGTGGCGCCCCTTCCAGTACCAGGGCATCCAGGAACTGCTGCTGCGCGGACTCGGCAACACGCTCAAGGCGTTCGCCTACGCCGCCGTCCTCTCCCTCGCGCTCGGCGCGGTCCTCGCGGTCGGCCGGCTCTCCGCGCACCGCCCGGTGCGCTGGCTCTGCACCCTGCTGGTCGAGTTCTTCCGGGCCATGCCGGTGCTGGTGATGATCTTCTTCATCTTCGTGGCGCTGAAGGTGCACGCGCTGCCCGCCCTGGTCGCCGGACTGACCCTCTACAACGGCTCGGTCCTCGCGGAGGTCTTCCGGACCGGGATCAAGGCCGTGGACCGGGGCCAGCGGGAGGCCGCGTACGCCCTCGGGATGCGCAAGACACAGGTCACGACGTTCGTCCTGGCTCCCCAGGCGGTACGGGCGATGCTGCCGACCATCATCAGTCAGCTGGTGGTCGCGCTCAAGGACACCTCACTGGGATATCTGATCACCTACGAGGAATTCCTCCACGCGGGGAAGCTGATCGCGTCGAATCTCGACTACGATCTTCCCTTCATCCCCGTCGTGATGGTGATCTCTCCGATCTACATCGGACTGTGCATGCTGCTCTCGTGGTTCGCCACCTGGGTGGCGAGACGGCAACGGCGCAATCCGAAGACGGAGGCGGTGGGGGTGGCCCCGGCCGAGCCGGGGAAGCTGCTGCCGGGAGGCCAGTAGCCGAGCATGTCCCGCCCGGCAGCAGTCGGTGATCACTTCTCGCGCAGCGGGACCGAGAGATGACTCGGGTCCGAGGCGGGCGAGGAGAAGGTCAGCTGCGCGCCGGTCGGGTTGTGCTCGATGTACAGCGGATCGACGGTGTCGACCACCAGGGCGAGCCGGTGACCGGCCGGGACGTCGTAGGCCGTGGAGAACAGCTCCAGGTCGACGGCGAACGGCCGGCCCGGCGTCTGCCCGTGGAACGTGTACGGGGCGTTGCTGACCAGCTTCCCGATCCCGAGCGGCCCCACGTCGTACAGGTACGCGACGAACGTGCCGCTCGACTTCGTGCTGGTGACCGTGGTGTGCAGCTCGGCCGTGCCCCGGACGCGCTGCTCAAAGCCGTATCTCTCCGACTGCCACACGCTCGCGAAGGTGCGCGGCAGCAGGGGGACGGAGACCGTGGGCGGCAGCTTCAGGAACTGGTCCAGTGCGTTGGAGAGCAGTGTGACACCGCCGTTGGCGCCCGAATCGACGTTCGCCCACACCCTCTTCGTACCGTCGAGCGCGATGCGGCTCTTCGCCGCGCCCACCGACGCCCAGTCCGCGTACCCCTCGTACCCCCGGTTTGTGCGGGACTTGAGCTGGACGGGCGACTCGGTGTCGATGCCGTTGCGCTCGCCCTTGAGGTAGCGGTCGAACCAGCGGCGGGTGTTGGTCCAGGTGTCGTTGGGCAGCCCGAAGAGGCCGGTCAGCTCGGCGGTGGCGTGGTCGCCAGGGCGGAACTCCAGTCGCTTGGGGCCGGTGAGCTTCTCGTAGAACGAGGCGTACTGGTTGGGCGGGAAGATCGTGTCGCCCCAGGCGTTGCCCATGAGAATGGCCGCGCCGTTGGCGTTGATCTTGTCCAGGTGGGTGGCGGGGGAGCGCTCGGCGCCCCAGGCGATCATCTCCGGCTCCTTGTCCAGCTTGGAGCCGAGGAAGTCCTTGAGCGTCTGGGAGAGTTCGTCGCTGGGGCGGCCGGTGAGCACGCCCGCCCCGCCGAGCAGGGCGGCGGCCTGGAGGTGCTGGGTCCGTCCGCTGTAGATCGACTCGATCAGATCGGCCCAGCCGCTCAGCGCGGCCACCGCCTTGATCCGGGGGTCGTGCCCGGCCGCGAGCAGGCTGATGCCCGCCCCGTAGCTCACCCCGCCCATGCCGATCCGGTCCGGGTCGGCCGAGGTGTTGGCGAGCGCCCAGTCGATGACGGCGGAGGCGTCCGCGATGTCCGGGGGACCGGCCACCTCGATCTTCCCGCCGGAGAGCCAGAAGCCGCGCGAGGTGTAACTCACCACCACATAACCGGAGTCGGCGAGCTTCTGGGCCTGCGCCAGGTATTCGATCTGCGGCATGGCCCAGCTGGTGGGGAAGACGATCAGCGGGTGCTCGGCCCCGGCCGGAGAGGTGGCGGGCCGGAACACATTGCCCTTGAGCGTGATGCCGCCGGAGCCGGGGATGTCGTGGAACGTCAGCCCCGGCGCGGAGGCGCTCGCCTGGGCGGGGGCGGGGGTGGTCGCTGCCGCCGGAGCCGCGCCGAGGGCGGCTCCGGTCAGCAGGACGGCGGCGGTGGTGATCGAGGCGGTGGTGCGCAGGGCGGGTTTCGGACGTACCACGGGTCACTCCTCACGAGTGTCAGTGCAAAGTGACCCGACGGTAACCCCGGTTGTTTACCGCTGGTAACTGCCGGGCGTGTTGCGTGAGGGTAACGATTGTTGGACGTGCTGTCAGTAGCCCCGGAAGTGTCCGGACATGAGCGTACGGAGGCGAGCGCGCGGTCTACTTCAGCGCGCTCTTGGCCTGCCAGTCGGTCCACGACACGTTCCAGGCGCCGTAGCCGTTCCCCTCGGCGACCGTGCCCTTGGCGTCGGCGCCGGTGATCTCGAACGGGTCGCCCACCCGCACCTGCCCGTAGAGCGCGGAGGCGTTGGCGTCGCTCATCCCGAGACAGCCCGAGCTGCGGTTGGCGTTGCCGAAGTAGGCCGCGTTCCACGGTGCGGCGTGCGCGTACATCCCCGACCAGGTCAGCCGCATCGAGAAGTCGACCATCTTGTCGTAGGCGTCCCCGAGTCCCACCGTCTCGGAGCGCATGTTGATCGTGCCCTCCTTCGACATCAGGACGGCCGTGCCCCGCCAGGAGGCCTTCTTGCCTCCCGGCGTACCGGCCGACATCGGGATGTCCATGACCTGCTTGCCGTCGCGGTGCAGGGCGAGGCGGTGTCCGTCGAGGTCGACCTTGACCACCTGGGCCGCGCCGATGGTGAACGTCGTGAGGTAGTCACGGACGAACCAGCCGCCGTCGGCCCCGGTGTCGATGCCGTTCAGCTCGGCCTTGAGCGTGACCTTCGTGCCGGGCTTCCAGTACTCCTTGGGCCGCCAGTCGACGCGGTCCTTGCCCGAGTAGTCCTGCAACCAGCCCCAGGAGCCCTCGGTGTCGTTCGAGGTGGACACCTTCAGCCCCTTCTCCACCGCCGCCTTGTTCTTCACCGGGTGGTCGAAGACGATCGACAGCGGCTGGGCGATGCCGACCGTGGTGTTCTTGCCCGGCGCGAGCGTCAGCTTGTTGACCTTCTCCGCCTCGGCCGTCGTGAACGCCGCCTGGTCGCTGCCGCCGTCCGCGTCCTCGGCCTCGACCGTGTACGCGGTGCCCGGCGCGGCGACCCGCTCGGATATCCAGGTCCGGCCGTCGGCCGATATCTTCCCCGCCAGCGTGGCGTCCTCGCCCGCCGTCACCGACACCGTCTTCAGCTTCCCGTGCGCCAGCGTGACCTTCACGGGCTCACCCGGAGCCGCCGCGTCCCCCGTGAGGTTCACCGAGATGCTGGTCTCCGGAGCCTTGCCGTCCCCACCGGCCTGCGCGGCGGAACCGGCCGCTCCGCCGCCCGAACAGGCCGTGAGCGAGGCGGCGAGCAACGCCGCCGGGACGGCGGTCAGGGCGGTACGGCGGTGGATGCGCGGACGTACGGAACTCAACGGAACAACCTCCAGTGCAGCAGGACTCGACAGATGAGAGGCGTTTTCCCCCCTGTCGGGTTCCGTTTCCCTCATATCGGGTTCTGCCGACGCCCGCCCCATCGGCGCCGGACTCCACGGAGTACCGTCCACCGTCGGACACAACCCCGGACGTGGGAGAGACCTGTGAGTGTGAGCGCCGAGCCCGAGGGGCCCGGAACACCGGACAAAGTGCGGATACCGGACGGGTCCGGAAAGCCCCGGCCGACAGAGGCGGCGGCCGGGGCGGGCGCGTCCGACGGGCCCCGGCCCGAAGCGGCGGCGCCCCGCTCCGCCTCCGTCCTGCGCAGTGGGGCGGTCATGGCGGCGGGCTCCGTCGTCTCCCGGGCCACCGGCTTCGTCCGCTCGGCGGTCGTCGTCGCCGCGCTCGGTACGGGGATGACCGCCGACGGCTACACGGTCGCCAACACCGTTCCCAACATCCTCTACATCCTCCTCATCGGCGGCGCGCTCAACGCCGTCTTCGTCCCCGAACTGGTCCGCGCCGCCAAGGAGCACGCCGACGGGGGCGTCGCCTACACCGACCGGCTGCTGACCCTGTGCACGGTCGGGCTCCTCGCCCTCACCGCGCTCGCCGTGGCGGCCGCGCCCCTGATCGTCGGCCTCTACACCGACTACGACGGCCGCCAGGCGGAGCTGACGATCGCGCTGGCCCGCTACTGCCTGCCGCAGATCCTCTTCTACGGGCTCTTCACCCTGCTCGGCCAAGTCCTCAACGCCCGTGGCCGGTTCGGCGCGATGATGTGGACCCCGGTCCTCAACAACCTCGTGGTCATCGGAGTGTTCGGCCTCTACATCGCCGTCGCCGCGCACTCCGACGGCACCCTCTCCGACGCGCACGCCCACCTCCTGGGCTGGGGCACCACCGCCGGGATCGCCGTGCAGACGCTCGCCCTGATCCCCGCGCTGCGCGGTGCGGGGTTCCGCTGGCGGCCCCGGTTCGACTGGCGCGGCAGCGGGCTGACCCGGCCGATGCGCTCGGCCGGCTGGCTCGTGCTGCTGGTCCTCACCAACCAGCTGGCGTACTGGGTCGTGACCCGGCTCTCCACCACCACCCAGCAGCTCGCGCACGAGCAGGGCGTGGCGGGCGGCGCCGGCTACACCGCGTACAGCTACGCCTATCAGCTCTGGGTCGTCCCGCAGGGCATCATCACGGTCTCGCTGGTCACGGCGCTGATGCCCCGGATGAGCCGGGCGGCGGCCGACGGGGACCTCGCCGGGGTGCGGCGCGATGTCGCGTACGCCCTGCGGACCAGCGCCGCCGTCATCGTGCCCGCCGCCACCGCGTTCCTGGTCCTCGCGCCCTGGGTGATCGGCTCGGTCTTCGGGTACGGGCGCACCACCGACGCCGACGTCACGGTGATGGCCGGCATCATGATGGCCTTCGCCCCCGGGCTCATCGCCTTCTCCGGGAGTTACGTCCTCTCGCGCGGCTTCTACGCCATGAGCGACACCCGCACCCCCTTTCTGCTCAACCTGGTGGTCGCCGCCGTCAACGCCGGCCTCTCCGCCGCGGCCTTCTGGGTGCTGCCCGCCCGCTGGGCGGTGACGGGGATGGCCGCGGCGAGCACGGTGGCCTTCTGCACCGGCTTCGCCGTCACCGCGTACGTCCTCTCCCGCCGGGTCTCGGCCACCGGCCCGGGCCGCCTGCTGCGCTCACCCACCCTCGGCGCCCACCTCCGGCTGATCACCGCCTGCCTGCCGGCCGGCGCGCTCGCCTACGCGGCGGCCCGCGCGGCCGAGGGCGCCGGGGACGTGGCGGCCGCCGGAGCCGGGACGCTCGTACTCCTGCTCACCGTGGTGCTGCTGGCCCGGCCGCTGAGGATCGGTGAGATCACCGCGATGGTGGACAGCGGCCGGGCACGGCTGCGGCGCTGAGGACGACGCCACCCCCCGCCCGCAGGGTGGGAGGCCAGCGAGACCGGGCCGTACGCGGCGAAGCTACCGGTGCACGACGAACTCTCCGAACATCCGGTACAACAGCTCCGCACCCTGCCGCAGCGCCGCCACACCCACCCGCTCGTCGTCGCCGTGCATGGCGGTCAACGACGCGTTGTCCACCACGTACGGATATGTGCCGTAGACCGGGATGTCGCGGTCCTGCCAGGGCTTGCCGCTGGTGCCTGCCTCGAACATGGCGGGCACGGCGGGCACACCGGGGTGGGTGAGCGCCACCGCCCGGCGCCACGCGGTGAAGACGTCGGAGTCGACGGGGCTGGGGCGGGCGCTCCAGTCCCGTTCCAGCGGGCCAGGGTGTCGGATGCGTTCTCCCCCGGCGGGCCGACCAGGTCGAGACGGGTGCCCGGGTGCTCCGCGATGACCTTGCCGATGTGGTGGATCAGGTCGTCAGGTGACTGGCCGCCGGGGGTGAACCGCAGTTGGAGAAGCGCCGATGCCTGCCGCGGGATCACATTGGCACGGAGCCCTCCGTCCTGGGAGACGAAGGCGATGGTGGCCCGCAGCAGTGCGTTGTGCAGTCCCGGGTACGGCGACCTGCTCAGCACCTCCTCCGCGAGGGCATCGAGGGTGTCCCCGGTTTTGAGGGTGTCCCCGGCTTCGAGGAGCCGGCGCACGGCAGTGGCCAGTCCCGGGTCCTGGGTGCCCCGGGCGAGAGCCGCGAAGTAGTCGCGGTTCAAAGGAGTGAGGACGACCGGGGTACGGGCGGCCGAGACGGCGTGCACAGCCGCGGCGAGCCGGGCCACCGCCGAGTCCGGCAGGGGACGGGAGGAGTGGGTGGCTGTCCCGGTCGCGGTGAGCCGGACCGCTCCGAAGGCCCGGTCCACACAGCTGAGGGACGCCAGCATGGGGGTGTCGCCTCCCTGTTGGGCCAGTGTCCAGCCGCCCTCCGTGAGCACGGCCCCCGCGCCGACCCGGTCCCAGTGGTGCTCGGTCAGCCAACGGGTTCCGTACCAGCCGCCCTCCTCGTCGCAGTCCGAGAGAAAGATGATGTCGCGGTCGAACAGAGCCCCCTCCCGTACATGTCTGAGCAGGGCATTCATGAAGGCCGCGCCTGCCCCCTTCATGTCCAGACTGCCGCGCCCCCACAGGAAGCCTTCGGAGACGACGGCATCGAAGGGAGGGTGCTGCCAGTGCTCCGGATGGGCGGGTACGACATCGGAGTGGGACAGCACGAGCAGCGGGTCCCGCTCCCCGGTCCCTTCGATGCGGGCGAGGAAGTGGACGTTGCCCGGTTCGGGGGTGGGGATGATCTCCGTGGCCACGCCGGCGTGCCGCCAGACGCTCTCCAGGGTATGGGCGAGCGGCAGGGCGTCGGCGCCCTCGCCGTTGTGCGAGGTGTCGTAGCGGATCATGGTGCGGGTGAGGGAGACGACGTCCGTGTCCCCGGGCGGGTGGGGGAGGGGCTCGGCCGGCACGCTCATCGCTCCTCCAGGGGGCCGCCGTCCTCCAACGGTCTGCGCGCATGGACGAAGCGCACGGGCACGGGCAGGGCGATGCGGCCGTCGGAGCCGCGCAGCCTTTCGAACACCTCGCCGATCGCCTCTCTGGCGGCGGCCGCCTCGGCCCCGCGCAACGAGTCCCAGGCGGCACGCAGTCCGGTGGACATCGACCAGGTGATCCAGTCGTCCCCGGAGGCGACGGCCATCTCGTGGGTCTCATCGGCCACCGCCACTCCCTCGAATCCGAGCCGGGTGAGCGCGGAGACGATGCTCGCCCGGGACTCGGACCAAGGGGCACGGCCGCGCTCACGGGGGTCGGGGCCGGGTGGGAAGTGAGGGGCGAGAACGGCGAAGGCTTCCGGCGGTACGAAAGGGGGCAGGCCGTCGTCGTCGATCAGGTCGCTGTGGACGAGCCGGCCCCCGGGGACGAGAAGCGGAAGGTAGGCACTCAGCGTCCCAGGGGCGCCGGGCAGATGCATCACACTGAATCCGGCCAGCACGATGTCGAACGACTCGGGGGCGAAGTCGGGCTTCTCCGCCTCCATCTGTCGTACCGTCACGTTGCGCCAGCTCCGCGCCCGGACCTCGGCCTCCGTGTGACGCACCATGGCGTCGGCTATGTCGATGCCGGCCACGGAGCCGTCCGGCCCGACCTTCTCGCGGGCGGGGAAGAGACAAGCCCCTCTACCGCATCCGACATCCAGTACTCGGTCACCGGGCCCTGTCCCGGCCCTGGTCACCAGCCGTGCGCCCAGCGGGGTGAAGAAGTGCACCGGCGAGCGGTCGAAGGCCGCTGCCGCGCGGTCGAAGGTCTCGGCGATGGATTCCTTGTGCCGGGTCGCGTCCATGACGGGCACCTCCTGTTCCTGCGGATCTACGGGGTCGGGACGGCTCTAGAGCCGGACGAACTCACGGACCTGGGGGGGGGTGCCCTTATTGATCTGAAACGCTTTGAGTTCAGGCTCGTTGATGGTGTGTGAGTGATCTGGTGGGGGATGCGCGGACGTGGTCGCCGAACGCGCAGGAAGCCGTGCGGTT
>NZ_JBWKCM010000051.1:0-24101 GCF_056436485.1 Streptomyces sp. NPDC043746
ATCGGGAAACCATCACGTCCGGTTCGGCGGGAGGCCGCGCGGAAAAGGACCTGCCTCAGCAGACACCTCGCCGCGCGGCCGACCCAACCGCCTGGCTGCACCAGTTCAAACGGCTCCGCACCCGCTACGAACGACGCGCCGATCTCCACCAGGGACTGCTCGAACTGGCCTGCACGATCATCTGTTTGCGACGCCTTCGAAAGGCTCTCCGCCCCCAGCAGTAGGATCCCGGCGCATGACGTCCCCTGTGCACGGCGACTCCGAGTCGCACCGTCAAGAACTTCCTGCCGAACCCGGCGCCGCCGAGGGCGACGAGACGCTGATCGACATGCTGTGTACTCGCGCGTGGGATCCGGGCCGACGGTTCGATACGGCACCAGTCCCACGCTCGTGGATCAAGGAACACTTCGGCCCGGAACATCTGGAGCACATTCGGAGCCGGACGGTCGGCTCCAGCAGCAACGGAATGATCGTGCTCAAGTCGCAAGCCGAGGAGGTGGCGGCCTACTTCGCTGACGCTCCGCGCGGACCGCTGTTTCCGCCGGTCACGCCATCTGAAGTTGAAGCCGCCGAGGACATCATCGGGCGTCCGCTGCCAACCCTTCTTCGGAGGATGTACACCGAAGTAGGCGACGGCGGCTTCGGGCCCGACGGCGGTCTGGCCTCGCTCACCGACGGTCGTCGTGCGCCGGGGGACCTGATCGACTGGCCCTGTTCGATCACCCGGCACGAACGCGACTGCGCGGCGGGGCTGCCCGGATCATGGCTGTACCTGGCGCCGGGCGGCTGCACAATGCAGTGGCATCTGTCATTGCTCGCAGTCGGCAACCCTGTGCT
This sequence comes from Streptomyces sp. NPDC043746, assembly GCF_056436485.1. Taxonomy (NCBI): domain Bacteria; kingdom Bacillati; phylum Actinomycetota; class Actinomycetes; order Kitasatosporales; family Streptomycetaceae; genus Streptomyces; species Streptomyces sp. NPDC043746. The sequence continues at coordinate 838 of NZ_JBWKCM010000051.1, forward strand.
GCTCTACGACGCAGACGGCTGGGTGCCAAGCTGGGGCGAGGACCCCCATGACGGCCTGCGCCACGCGACCGGATCACTGCGGCAATGGGTGGGGACCTGGGCCAATGGCGGCGATGTCTGGGCCGAAGCACTCAGCCTCCCGTAACCGATACACAGAGCTGCACTCGGCTTCGCTCAGCAGCCTCGTCATTCTGAAACGATCAGTTAGGGCTTGCCGGGAAACAAGTCGTGGCTTCCAGCTGTGGGGCTCGTTGGTCTGGTATGGGGAGACCGGAAGGGATCGAGGCTGTTCTGGCGGCGAAGTTCCAGGTGTTGTTGCCACATCTGGACGAGTGTCAGCGTCGGCTGGCCATAGGGGCGGAAGTACTGTCGCTGGGGCATGGCGGCATCAGGATCGTCGCCGCTGCAGCCGGGGTCCGGGAGGCCACGGTCTCGCGTGGGGCGGCTGAACTGGACTTCGGTCAGGCCCCGTTGGGGCGGGTGCGCCATCCCGGTGGAGGGCGGAAGAAGGCGGCCGAGCTGGACTCTGGGCTGCGGCCGGCACTGCTGGCGCTGGTCGAGCCCGACGAGCGGGGCGACCCGATGTCGCCGCTGCGCTGGACGACGAAGTCGACCCGGAAGCTGTCGGCGGAGCTCACCCGCCAGGGGCACCGGGTCTCCGCCGACACCGTCGCCGGTCTGCTGCGGGAGGAAGGCTTCAGCCTGCAGGACAACGCCAAGACCATCGAAGGTGCCCAGCACCCCGACAGGGACGCCCAGTTCCGCTACCTCAACGAGCGGGCACGAGACCACAGGGACGTCGGTGACCCGGTGATCAGCGTGGACAGCAAGAAGAAGGAACTGATCGGCGATTACAGGAACGCCGGGCACGAATGGCAGCCTGCAGGACAACCCGTGAGGGTCAAGACGCACGACTTCCCCGGCCAGGCCGCCAAGGCGATTCCCTACGGAATCTACGACATGACGGCGAACACCGGCTGGGTCAGCATCGGCACCGATCACGACACGGCGGCGTTCGCCGTCGCCTCGATCCGCCGCTGGTGGCAGGCGGTCGGCCAACACGACTACCCCGGTGCCCGCCGGCTGCTGATCACCGCTGACGGTGGCGGCTCCAACGGCTACCGCACCCGGGGTTGGAAGACCCAGCTCGCCGATCTCGCCGCCGAGACCGGCCTTGAGATCACGGTGTGCCACCTTCCGCCCGGCACCTCGAAGTGGAACAGGATCGAGCACCGGCTGTTCTCCCACATCACCATGAACTGGCGAGGCAGGCCCCTGACCAGCCACGAAGTCATGCTCCAGACCATCGCCGCGACCACCAGCCGCACCGGCCTCACCGTCCGGGCCGAACTCGACAGCGGTGAGTACCCCACCGGCATCCGCATCAGCGACGACGAGATCGCCGCCCTGCCCATCACCCGCCACCGCTTCCACGGCGACTGGAACTACACCCTCCACCCCCAGCGCCCGACGGACACGGCGACCACCACCAGCACACAGGACGAGGCCCTGGCGGACGGACCGGCCCGCCTCACGCAGCGTTCGTTACAGGACCCGGAACTGACCGGGATGACCCGCCAGCAGCTCAACGAACTCATCGACATGCTGACTCCAGCGATGGAGGTTCAACGCGAGCAAGTGCTCCGCACCCGCAGGGGCCACGAACGCCTGGTGGCCCCTGGCACAGGCGCCAAACCCAAGCTCACCTCAGCCGACCGGGTCCTGGCCACCGTGCTCCACCTGCGGAAACTCGCGACCATGGACCTCCTGGGCCAGCTCTTCAACACCACCGCCATGACCATCAGCCGCGCAGCGAAAGACGTTCGCCCGCTCCTGGACGCCCACGGAGTTCACATCCCCGCCTCGACCGCCCGCTTCCGCACACCGACTGACATCGAGAGATTCCTCGACCTCGACAAGAACAAGATCAAACCGACGTGTTGATTCCCGGCAAGCCCTTACCACGCGTGTGCAACGGGAGCCGAGCTGGCCGGCTTCGCGCAGGAGACGTCCGACTTCGGCTGACCCAACGACAGCGGGGCAGGATGATCACCCTGCCCGGCCCCGCTGAGAGTTCCCGGTTGTTCAGGTGCCGCCCTCGGGGCTGCGGTTGGCGACCCAATCCGGATCGCGTACAGGCACGGGCACCGGGTGTCTCTTCGCCTGGGTACGGCTTGTGCCGCCGTCCGGCGGGAAGGGGTTCCTGTCGGACGGGGGGGCGCGGGGACGGTGGCCGGGTCAGGCGATAGTGAGGTCGTACGGGCCGGCGAGGGGGGTGTAGCCGTCGTTGGCCAGTAGCCACAGTTGGTAGCGGCCGGCGCCGAGGTGCTCGGAGTTGGGGAGGCCGACGGTGCCGTTGGCGTCAGGGGTGTACTGCCAGTGCAGGGAGCCGGAGTTGAGTGCGGCGTCGGGGACGAAGATGCCGACCCAGTTCTTGGACATGACCTGCTCCGGCGGGACGGTGTAGCCGACGCTTACCTGGGTGCCCCGGGGGGTGCTCGCGGGCAGGGTGAGGCCGGCGCGCGTGGGCTGCGTCGTGGTGGGTGCGGTCGGGGTGGTGGGCACGGGGACGGTGGCGGGGGCGGGCAGGATCAGTGGGTCGGTGGTGTCGGGGAGCTGGTGGTAGGCGGCGAGGCGGTCGACGATGGTGGCGGTGTGCGGGACGAGGGTGGGGAAGTGCGCCTGGATGGCGGCGGTGGTGGCGGCGGTCAGGTCGGCGAGGGAGCCGGTCGCGCCGGTCAGGTTGGGCTGGAGCTTGGTGAACAGCTGGTGGTCGCTGGCGAGGCCGAGCGCGCCGAGCGCCTGGGCGTAGCCGGTGGCGCCGCCGGAGCTGGTGTCCAGGACGCGGCTGATGTAGGTGACGCGGTGCAGGACGCGCCAGCACGGGGGCTTGCGGTCGCTCTGGCGGGCGCGGGCGAGTTCGCGGGCGTGCGCGCTCGTGTTGGTCTCCAGCCATTCGGGGTCGACGACCTTGCCGTAGAAGTCCTCGAAGTTGTCGCTGGAAGTGTCGAGGTAGAAGGTCATGAACCGGTAGGCGTCGACCCGGCCGGGCACCAGCACGGGCCGGTTCTTCGCGTCGTGGACCGGGTTGCCGGCGTCCTGCTTCTGCAGGTTGCTGCCGGGTTTGGCGGTGACCTCCAGGCTGAAGGTGCGGGTGGAGTCCTTGCTCTTGCGGCGGGTGAGGCTGTAGCCGCCGCCGAGGGTGATCTCGAAGCCGGCCTTGAAGCCGACGCCGCCGAACTCGAAGCCGTAGTCGTTGGTGTAGGTGGAGGTGCCGGAGAGGCTGTACTCGCCCGCGGTGGTCTGCACGACCTGGTCGGTGGTGCCGGTGACTTCGGAGAACAGGCCGCCGGCGGCGGTCCACACGTAGGTGTTGGCGATGTTGCGCTTGGCGGCGGAACGCTGGGCGGAGCGGGCTGCGGCGGGGTCGCCGGCCGCACCGCCGGCGGCCAGTCCGGTGCTTCCGGTGCCGCCCATCATGCCCTTGAGGACCTTGTCGGCGGCTGCGGCGATCGGGTCGGGGCCCTTCGGGTCGGAGCTCACCGTCTCGTAGAAGCCCTGGAGCTGCTGCTCCTCGCGCTGGATGCGGCGCTTGAGGGCGTACGCCTCGCGGGGCCGGTAGTAGCTGAATGCCTCGCCGCTTCCCGCTTTGGGGAAGTCCGGGTCGGGGAAGGGGTTCAGGGCGCCGGTGGAGGGGTCGGCGGCGTAGCCGATCAGGCCGTCGAGGGTGCCCTGCTTGGTGTACTGGGGGTTGATGGGGAAGGGGATGATGTTCCAGTCGGTGGGGATGTCGGGGTTGGGGACCATCCGGTAGGCGACCAGGGCGCCGTTGTGCTTGAGGCGCAGCGCGTACTGGTCGGCGGTGTCGGACTGGACGAACGCGAAGCCGGTGTTGGCGGGTACCCAGCGGCGGCCGACGGTCGGGTTGATCTGCTTCTTGGCGTCGTCGGGCTCCCAGTACCCGCTGAGCGAGACCTCGCTGGTGCGTGTGGTGGTGGTGCCCTGGGTGATCTGGGTCTCGCTGCTCCAGCCCTTGCTCTCCTTGATGTCGCCGCTGATGCCGAGGTTCATCGACATCGCGGCGGCGCGCTTGGCGGTGCCCGCGCCGAGGGGGGCGGCGACGATGTAGGTGTCGTCGCCGTAGGAGGAGTTGATGAAGAACTTCGCGGAGGCGTCGAAGCTGTTCTTGCTCTCTCCGGAGAGGGTGTTGGTGACGGTGTTGGCCTGGACGAACTTGACCGAGGAGGCGTCCTTGAAGTCCTCGCCGGCGCTCTTGACCAGGTTCTCCGAGGGGACGGGCGGTGCGCCTTCTAGGTAGCCGACCAGTTGCGGGGCGAACTGGGCCTGGCCGACCCAGGCGGTGGCGAGGTCGCCGACCTTGTAGCCGGTGGTCAGCGTCCAGGCGCCGTCCCGGATCGCGGAGTAGGCGCGCTTCATCACGCCGAAGCGCAGTCCCTCGCTGTCGGTCTGCAGGTCGGCGTACTCGCCGGCCTGCGGGGTGGCGCTGATCAGGCTCTGGAAGACGGTGCGGGCACCGGTCAGCGCGGAGCGGACCTGGGCGCTGTCGTCGCTGATCGGTGCGTGCGAGATCGCCACGCCGGGAGCGGAGTTGGACGGGTAGAGGTGGCAGCCGGCCGGTCCGGCGTCGGTGACGGTGGCGCCGGGCTTCGCGGAGTCCGGGTCGATCGGGTAGTAGGCGAGCAGGTCCTGCTGGCTGCCGCGCAGGCGGGTGAACATGTTGTCGAGGATCTGCTCCTGGGTACGGCAGGTCCGCCAGATCCGCAGCTCGTCCAGGCCGCCGCCCAGCAGGTTGGCCCAGCTGCCGTCGTCGCGCTGCATCGCGCCGGCGGTGACCTGCGGCTTGCCGAGGACCCCGAGCATGCTGTTCGGAGCCGGCAGGGCCGTGGCGGACACGCCGTTGTGGTAAAGGGTGATCCGGTTGCCGTCAGGGTCGGGGGTGCGGACCCGGTTGGCGCCGCGGATCTGCGCCGGGTAGCTACCACAGGCGTCCGCGGTGACGGCGCCGGAGCGCTCGGGGAAGCGCCACCAGGCGACCAGGCCCTTGGCATCCGGGGCGATCGGCACGCCGATCTGGTCGGCCGGGCGGACGGCGTTCCAGATCCGCACCTCGGACAGGGTGCCACGCAGGCCGAAGGAGGTGGTGCGGACCCGGAACCGGCCGATCTCACCGTTGGCGTCGTTGCCGACCGGCTTGGCACCCCTGTACGTGAACGGGTCGTCGCCGACGAGCTTGCCGTCGATGTAGAAGCGGATCCCGACGAAGTTGTCCTTCTCCCCGCCGGGGCGGCGGGTGACGGCGACCTTGGTGAACTTGCCGCGCGGGACGGCAGTCCTGGACTTGTACGTATGCCGGGAGCCGGCCCGGCCGTCACCGGCCTCGAAGGTGAACGCCAACTGCCCGTCGGAGTCGATGTAGAACGCGTACGGCACCGCGTCGTCCACGCCGGTCTCCAGCGCGCCCTTGGCGACCAAGCCCTGGGGTCTGCCGAACGCATCGACCTTGACGAACGCCTCGATCGTCAGGTCGTCGGTGAGGTCGAGCCCCTCGGGCCCGTCGGCGTCCAGGTAGCCGGTGCCGTCCAGGGACAGTGCCCAGTCCTGCCGGAAGGTCGCCGCCACGTGCGACCAGTCCGCGAGCGGGAACGCCGCCTGGCTGACCACGGCCTGGGAGCCCATCACGGCCGCGACGCGGAAACTCCACGGCGCGGAAGCCTCGACGGTGAACGCCCCGTTCGGGACGGCGTCGTAGCCGTGCCCGGAGCGGTCGGTGAGATCGCTGTCAGCGAAGGTCCAGTACGCCAGCAGGTCCCGCTCCCGGCCGGTCAGGCGCCGCTTGGCCATCGCCTTGATTTCCTGCGCGCTGCGGGCCCGCCCCCACACCCGGACCTCGTCGAACGCGGCGTTTCCGACCGCCAGAAGGGACTTCCCGGTCCCCTGGTAGGGCGTCGGGGCGGTGTCCTGGGCTACCTGCACACCGTCGCGGTACAGGGTGCGCCGACGGGTGGCTGCCTCGTAGACCGCGCTCCAGCAGTGCCAGCCCAGATCGTCCTGCCCGCCGAACAGCATGTCCGACTCGCTGGGGCCCCATCCGAAGCACGCCCGGTTGTCAGGCAGTACGACGAACGTCAACGCGGTTGACCCCAGCCCGTCCGCGTTGTGCATGAGGGGTGAGACCACTGCGCCCGCGTCCCGGCGGACCCAGGCTTCCAGGGTGAAGTCCCGCCCGGCCAGCGGGATCCGGCCGCTGACCTCGGCCTGGCCTGCGCCCCGGATGGCGCTGGTCTCCGACGCCTCCTCAAGGGCCAGCGAGTACGGGAGCTGCCCGGCGTTGGCGTGCCAGACCCGGCTGTAGTCGTTGACGGACAAAGGGTTGACCCACGCCTCGACCGACACGTCCCCCTCCGGGGAGACCTTCGGCCACTGGGCCTGCGGCAGCGTCAGGTGCTGATCGTTGCTGCCGAAGGTCAGCGCCCGGCCGGGCGCGTCACCGCGCCAGCGCGGCAGCAGCGGCTGAGCACCGTCGGCGGCCCGCCCGTCGGCGACCTTCTCGCCGGGGGAGACCCCGGAGGTGGTGACGCCCACGATCCGCGAACCCGCGCTCAGCGAGGCGCCCGGCACGCTGCAGGTCGCCCGCCCGTAGTCGTACAGCGCCCCGTACACGTCGGTACCGGCGGTGCCGGCGAGTCCGCCCGTAGTCAGCGTGATCGTCTTGCCGCCGGCCGCGACCGCGGCCTTGACCGTCCGCAGCCGCCCCCCGACCGTGACGACCGTGCCCTGCGGCAGGCTCCGCGCCAGCGGTTCGGCGAGGTCCACCGCCGTGTCCTGGGCGGTGGTGACCTTGCCCAGCAGCGCTCCCTGCACCCGACGTCCGCCAAGCACCCGGGCGAAGTCCGCGGCCGCGCGCGGCACGTCGGGGAAACGTTCGGTGCCCGCCGCCGCCGACACCACCTCGACCGTGCACAGAGAGGCCGAGGTGCCGGGCGAGACGGTAAGCGAGAAGTCCCCCGTCCTGGCGCCGGGGTCGCGCGACACCAGGCTGAGAGCACCAACACCGGCGGCCAGCCGGCGGGTGGCCCGGGAGACGGTGGTGGGATAGTAGACGGAGAAGAACTGCCCGTCGACGCCCGCGTAGTAGAGCACCACGTCGCCGTTGGCGCTGTCCAGCAGGGACGGCGCGCGGTTCGTCCAAGCGAAGGTCAGCAGCGCCCCGTAGGCGCTCAGCCCGGCCCGATCGACGGCTATCCTCGGCATCGGAAGCACCACGTCCGCGCCGCCTCGCATGCCGCCCGACAGCGCCGCCAGGTCCGCCTCGGCCGCCGCCACCTCCGCCCGGTCCTGGCCCAGGCGGGCCTGAGCGGCGAACATCTCCGGCAGCGTCCGCACCAACCGGTCGCGCTGGGCCCGACGGAAGCCCATGTTCCAGATCGAGTTGAGGTAGTTCAAGGTGGCCGGCAGGTCGTCGGCGAGCTTCCAGTCCGCGCCCAGCTGGGCCCGGGCCGCGTTGACCTTGGCCTCGGCGGCGGCCAGCAGGTCGAGGTCCTTCGTCGGCTCCGGCACACCGATCGGATCGAGCACCACTTCCCGCGGCAAGGCGGCCATCCGCCCGCCGCGGCCGAGCGCGAGGTCGATCGTGCACAGGTGGTTGCGGCCGGCGGCACTGCCCTGCGGAGGCGGCCCGGAGGTGGCGCAGGCCAGCAGCACCCGGGCCTGACGCTTCTCGGTGGCAACGGTGCCGTAGCCGGAGGACTGCTGCTCCTGCTGGTAGTAGAGGCTGGCGGCCAGGCCGCCGACCACCTCGCGGCCCTTTATGGAGAACAGGTCACGGGACAGGCCGGGGCCGTCGCCGACGGGAGCCTCGGAAGTGGTCCAGGCAACGCCGTTGACGGCGGCGTCCCGGCGCCGGTCGACCATGTTGGCGGCGACCAGGCCCGCCCCCTCGTCCAGGCGCAGGTAGGTGACCAGGCCGGATTCGGTGCCCAGCAGGCGGCGGCCGCGGTCGGCGAGGTCGGCGGCGGTGCGGACCCGGTTCCAGACCCGCACCTCATCGATGTCACCGACGAGACCAGTTGCGGGGTCCCAGGTCCCCTGCCGGCCCAGCAGCTGTGCGGAGGCGGGGACCGGGGCGGTGGAAACGGTGGTGCGCGCGGCCTCGACTCCGTCGACGTACAGCACCGCCTCCGTGCCGTTGACAACCAGCGCCAGGTGAGCGAACACGCCCGCAGTGAGGGCGAGGCTGCTGGTCAGCTGCCAGCCCTGGGAGGCCCCCGCGGCGTAGGGCTGGTACTGCCCGTTGATGCCGAGACGGAATCCGGTGGGGGCGCTCTCGTCGAGGGAGGCCAGCACCGTGCCGCCCGGCGCGGTGGGCCTCACCCAGACCTCGAAGGTGGCCCCCCCGCTCGCTGCGGGCATGGCGTCGACGGCGATCCGCACCTCGGGGCAGACGTTCGGGTAGAACTGCAGCGCGGTGCCGGCCCGGTCGGTGGTGGCGGGGACGGCGACCAGCGGCCGCCCAGTGTTGGGGTCGGTGCCGGGTTCGCGTTCCAGCACCGACCTGCGGAACTTCGGGTCGGGGCTGGTCCACAGCTGGGTGCCGGCGACGTCGAACAGGCCGTCGTCGGTGCGCTCGCAGTTGAGCGACTCGATCCACCGTCCGGCGGCGTTGTTGACGAACAGCTGCCAGCGCGAGACGCCCTCGACCTCGGTCGGCAGGAGCATCACCGCGAAGCCGCCGCCGGTCAGCCGTGGCACGAACGACAGCTTGATGGTCGGCTCGTAGAACTGCTTGCCGTCCATGTCGCGGGTGCCAAGCGTGTCGGAACCGCTCGCAGCCGGCGTGTACTTGCTGCGCGAGCGCTGGTAGCGGGCCTCCACCACCGGCTTCAGCTTCGAGCCGACCAGCACGAACCGGTCACACAACAGCGAGGCGTCCGCAGCCGCCACCTTCACCCCGCCCGCCAGCACGTAGTCACTGCGGGCGGCGTCGCCCGACAGCGCATTCCCGGCCGTCCGGTACACCGCATCACCGTGCCCGGAGGCGATCGACTGCCGGAACACCAGGACGTACCGGCCGTCCGAGACCACCTGGATCGGCACCGCCTCGGTCAGCCGCGCCGTCGTGGACAGGAACGGGTCCGTCTCCGCCCCGAACAGCTCCTGCGGCCGCACCTCCGCCGTACCGCCGGCCTTCACCACCGGCATGCCGTACACGACGGGCGCGTCCGCGAACGGGTCGACGAACTCGGTGGGAAACGGCAGCGGCGCCGGCTCCGCGTTCCAGTACGCCGCGTCCAGCTCGCCCTTGGCCGCCGACGCCTGCTCCATGTCGAGCACGCTGTAGTAGATCCGGCGCCTGTCGTCCATGGCGAACGCCACGGTCGTCCCGTTGTGGCGCACCATCGCCGTCGATACATACGTCCGGTCCCGGTACGACCTCACCAGTGCCTTGTCCCGCAAAATCCCCACCCTTGCGCACAGCGGCCCGGCACAACGCCGCGGCCGGTCTCCGTCGAATGGCACGTACACGCCCCCGAGCGGGGCGCCCGAACCCACGGCATCTGAATCACCAGGACACCGCAGCGGCACTGCACGTCAGACCCCGCCGGCACCCCCCTTGAGGCCGACCCGGGCGGCTGCTCACGACGCGGGCAGCACGGCCGAAAGAGCCGACCGCGCTGCGCATCCTATGCAGCAACACCCACCTGAATAAGGAGATTCATCCTTTCGGCCACCCTGCCGAATTAGGCGGGCCATACATCCCTGCGCCGTGATCAGCGCAAACCTCTCACGGACATGCCGACGGTCCTGGAGACTGGCGTAATACCGATGTGTGAACGGGGGCATCGGATGAGGTCGCTCGCCTCGGCACCGGGCTCGTACGCGCCGGCCACGGCGCCTGCGGCGCACCCGATCTCGGCGCTGGCCTGCGAGAGCGCGTCCAGCATGTGCCGTGCGGAGTTCGAGGGGATGTGCTCGAAGACCTCCAAGATCCGGTACAGGCCCTCAGGGCCGTAGAGGCGGCCCTTCTTCGCGCGGCGCATCTTCGCAGCGGCTTCCTCGACCGAGTCGGCGGTGGCGAAGTTGGTGATCTCCGCGACGCGGGGTGCTCCGGCTCGGTGCACCGGGCGAGGACCTGATAGAGCCCTCGCTGCTCGAGCGGCCGTACTCCCCCGACGCCGGGTGCCCTGTCCGCGCTCCTCCGGATTGCCAGCAGGCGTGTAGCCGTCGAAGACATGGTGCGTCACCAGATTCCGGATCCGCTTCAGCTCCGTCATCCGCACTGCCGTCGGTGGTCACGCGGAATCTCCCTGATCGGTGCGGGTGCGGTGGGCGGCCCAGTCCGGATCGCGTACGGGCACCGGAGCGTCGGTGGCCGGGGTGCGCATGATGCGCCAGCTGGTGCGCGGCGCGGTGACGGCGTGGGCCAGGACGACGACGGTCTGACGGCCGACGCCGCCCAGGGCCCCCGCTCCGGTGAAGCGGACCTGATCGGCCGCCCAGTTGCCCAGCCGCTGCCATGGGCGCAGCCGCCCGGGCAGATAGCCGGCCGCGAGCGCGGCGGCCGCGATGACGACGGCGTCCACCATCAGGACCACCGCATCCCGATTGCGGACAGCAGTTCCATCCGCTTCGGCGTCAGCGTCGCTGCCCGGGAGCGCGACCGTGCTCAGCCCCTGCTTGCCAACTTCTTCGCGATGTCCCTTGACCGCCCACTCGGCTCGCGAGTGCCCCGGCCGGTCGCCTGGCTCGCCGCGGAGCTGCCGGAGGCGATCTGGATGACCGACGCCGACGTCGTCACCTGGCTCACGACCCGCAGCACCCCAGAAACTGACCGAGCAGGGTCCCGACCCCCGAGAGGGTGTCCGCCAGCACGGCGGGCGTCCCACGGGGCTGGTAAACGGAAGGCCCGTTGTCGGACCCGGTCCGTAGCCTGGTGCAAAGCCCCTTGGGCTGCGCCCGGAAGTCGGGCCTTGGATCACGGGAAGCGGGACCCAACGCTTGCGGGGTGGGACAGCCGGGTCGGGAACAGCGCTTCCGCAGGGTTCAGCTGCGGCTGTTCAGCGGAAGGTCGGGGATGCAGGCGAGCAGGGCCCGGACCTCCTCCGTCGATGCGCCGGTGCGCGTTTCGAAGTCCACCTCGTCGGCGGTCTCCAGCGCCTCGCTCATGAGCGAGACCACGAGGAAGAACTCTTCCCGGGACATGGTGACGTTGATCTCGGGTCCGTTGTCCTCCACCTGCATGGCGGGTTTCCTTTCTCTATTCCTCACGGAAGTTCTTGGTGAAGTACCCATATCCCTCCTTGGGGGCGAAAACGGTATCCTCATCCCGGGATTTCGGGTTCCGGATCACGATGACACCCTTGCGCCAGTAGGCGCTGCGCCCGTTGCCCGCGACGCGGCGCTCGCCGAAGAGGACCACGCCCTCGATCATCGCGGCGAACTGCTTGCGGGTCCTGATGCCCGGGAAATCGCCCTGCTCCACCTGCTCCCAGAACGGGTGCGTCGGCACGGTGATGCTCAGTTCCAGCAGCTCAGCCCGGAAGTGTGCCACTTCCGCGTGCTGCTCCTCGGTATAGCCGGGGCTGTCCGGTTTCGCGGACAGGAAGCTGGAGTGCAGCTGCTTCTCCGCCTCCCAGCCGGGCAAGGGCTCCGCCGACCAAGGCCGGTAGCGCAGGTTGCTTCCCATCGCCTTAGCTGCTCATGGGCCGGTGAGGATCAGGTGGGTGCCGATGCGGCGCCAGATGACGTGCGGTGTGCCAGGACGGACCTCGGTCCCGTACTCGAACGTGGCGCGTCCTGCGGGGCCGGTGCCCATGGACCAGGTGAGTTCGTAGACGCCCGGGGCACGCCGTACGCCCTTGATCCGTAAGCCGGGGCGGAATGGGCGGCCGGTGCGCAGGTCGGGGACGAAGGCGTTCAGGACGACGCGGCGGAAGCGTCGGCGCTGGGCGGGGGTGAGGTGCTGGAGGTCGGCGGTGAAGCGGGGGAGGGTCTCGAAGGTGGGCATGGTGGTCTCCTCCGGGCAGCACGACGAAGCCCCCGGCGGTTGCCGGGGGCTGCTGTAGGCGGTGCTCGTTGGTGGCGCTCGTTCCTTGGCGCGTGGTGGTGCTCAGTGGTGCTGGATGGTGTTGTTCGGGTCGTGGTGTGAGGGCTGCCGGAGAGCGATGACATTCGCGTCCGGCCCGGCGCCGCTTCCCGCCCGGCGGGCGCCCGAGAAGAAAGTCGGGCCGTTGTTCCCGCCTGGCGGGACGCGCTGCTGACTGGCCTCCTCTTGCAGGTCAGAGCCGTGTGGCGTGGTCTGCATGACAGTGGATATCAGGGTGATTCGGGCCGGTCAGATGTACCGCTACTACCTCCGCGAGACCGTTGTCGGTGACGGCCGCCGCCCGGCCCGCACGCCGCTGCGCGCCGCCCAGGAGCAGGCCGGTGTCCCGGTCGGGCGATGGATGGGCCGCGGCTTGGCCGTGCTCGGACTCGCGCTGGGTGAGGAGGTCACCGAGGCGCAGCTGCGGAACCTGTTCGACGAGCGCGGCCGCCATCCGTACGCGGACCGGATCGAGGCCGACCGGCTCGCCGCGGGCGACTCCCCGAAGAAGGCGTATCGGGCCGGCGCTCTCGGACGCCGGGTGACGGTGACCGGGGTCGACTTCGTGTTCCGGCCGCAGCCGACGATCTACCTCCTGTGGGCGTTCAGGGATGAGGAGACCCGTCTGGTGATCGAGGCCGCGCACGAGCGGGCGATCGAGCGGGTGCTGGAGGTGGATCGAGGACGAGGTCGCGGTGATCCGGTACGGCACGGACGGCATCTACCGGGTCCGGCCGCCCGGCGGCCTGGTCGCCGCCCGCTTCCGCCACTACGAGGCTCGCTCCGGGCGGCCCTTGCTCCATGACCATCTGCTGCTGTCCGTGAAGGGGCAGCGCGTGGACGGGAAGTGGGGCTCTATCCACACCACGGCTCTGCACGAGAACACCGTGGCCGCATCCGCGCTCTACAACGAGCTGGTGGCCGCGGAGGTCTGCGAGGCGCTGGGGCTGGCGACCGAGCCGCGCATCTTCACTCCGGGGCGCCGGCCGGTGATGGAGATTGCCGGGATACCGCACGAGCTGATCCGCTGGACCTCCCGGCGCAGTGACCAGATCGCCGCCTGTCTGGCCGAGCTGGAGCACGAGTACGTCACCGCCGTCGACGACGACGGCGAGCCGCGGTTCCTGCCCGTGGTCTCCGAGCGGGCCCGCGCCAAGATGAACCAGATCGCCGCCCGCAAGACCCGCCCGCCCAAGCAGAATACCCAGCCGCTCGCGCAGCTGCGCGCCTGGTGGAAGGTGAGCGCGATCCTCACCTCCAAGGTCGCCGCCGACGTCATCAACTCCCTCTTCGAGCACGCCCGCGCCGCGGCCGCCGCGATCCGGGCCCGCTTCGCCGCCGTGGTCGACGTCGCCCTGGCGGCCATCGACGTCACCGCGACCGTGTTCGTGATGAACGACGGCGGCCACTTCCACCGCCGACACCTGCTCGCCGAAGCCCGCCGCCACCTCGCCCTCGTCCTGCGCGGCCGCCGCCGCGACCCCGGCCTGGACGACCAAGTCGTGGCCGCCGCCATCTCCACCCACTGCCTGGACACCACCGAGCCGAAGACCGTACGAGGCCTGGAGGCCGGCTACCGCCTCTACACCGCCCGGTGGTCCCTGTCCGATCTCCCCGCCCGACGCCGACCCCCGGCCCTGCGCCGGACCCGGACCGGCAACCCCCAGCCGACCCCGGCGAGCCAGCCTCGCTCCGGCCCTCGGGCCAGGATGCGGGGGAGTGGGAGATCCCTCGCATCCCGCTCCAGTACGAGCGCGCCGTCCTCGCCGGCGCGGTGCTCCGCGAGAAGCTGCGCACCACCGCCACCACCGTGCGGAGCCGGGCGTACGACGTCGTCGTCCACCAGCAGGCGGCGATGCCCGAGCAACTGCTCGCGCCCGAGCCGGCCGACCCCGAGCACGACGACCAGGAGCCGGAGGTCGGTCGCGGGGAGGCGATCGACATGACGGCGCTGCGGGCCTTGCGGAAGTCGCGCACGGACGTGGAAGCCCTCGATCTCACCGCCGACCGACTGCGCCACATCCAGGAGGCGGCTACCAAGATGGTCAACGAATCCCGCGCCCGCGCGGACGGCCACACCGCACAGGCCGACGCCGACGGGGTGCGCCCGGACGACCACCAGGCGCACCGGCCACAGCAACCCGGACCGCACCGCGGCCGGGAGGCAGGCCACTGAGTGAGCCTCCGTCAACTTGAATTCGCAGGTCAAAGGGCTGGTGTTACGGCCCTCGGGGTGCTCATGCTGGCCGTCGGCGGAAGTCCACGGCGAAGGTCATCCGTCAGCGCTTGACTTCGAGGCTATGCACGTATCTCCCGCGGCACAGTCTCGTCCGAGCGGCGGGAGCGGGAGTGCCTGTGCTGTGGGGAGTCGTTTGTCCGGGAGTTGGGGTGGGGAAGTGCAGTTCAGGTACGTACGGGGGAGAGGGGGCGGGGAATGCTGACCGAATCGCTGTTGGCGCTGGCCGCGGCGGGTGGGACCGCTGTCGCGCAGGCTGCCGGTACGGAGGCGTGGGGGACCGTGAGCGAGGGCGTGGCCCGCATGTTCCGAAGGCGTTCGGGGCGTGGCAGTGAGGACGAGGTGCTGCGCGACTTGGAGGGAACGGCGCTGGTCCGGGCGGCGGACGACGCGGAGGGAAGCCGCCGTCAGGCGAGTCTGTGGCAGCGGCACTTCGCCGCCCTGCTCAGCGAGGCCGACGACCAGGTCCGACAGCAGGCGGAGACGGAGCTGAGGCATCTGATCTCCCTGGTTCCTGGGGTGGCGGATCGGTATCAGGTGCTGAACATCCACGGCAATACTTACGACAAGTCGCCCCAGCAGTACGGCAGCCATAACCACCAGCAGTTCCACTACGGCTCCGATACGTGAGCCGGGGCCCAGACGCCCTGGACGGTTCCCGCGGACACCGGAGGGGCGGCACGCACCTGACCGGGAACACCTACCGCAACAGCGCCCAGCAGCTCGGGGACGGCAACCTGCAGTTCATCACCTGGAATCTCCCCCGGGAGGGCAGAGCCCAGGTGGTGGGGCGGATGCCCGACGTCGGCCGCTGGATCGACCGGGAGGACGAGATCCGGCAGGTGCTGGCCCGGCTGGATCCTGGTCGCAGCGCCCCGGGACCGGTAGTCGTCCACGGGCCGGCGGGTGTGGGCAAGACGCTGCTGGCCCGGGCGGTGGCGCAGGAGGCGAGGCGGGCCGGGCGCCGCTGGTTCAGCAGCGAGCTGTTCATCGACGTGGACAACCGGCCCGGTGACGCGGGTACGCCCGGCGATGCGCTGAGCCGGGCCGTGCGCATGCTGGCGGTGGCCCTGCACCGGTCCGTGCCCGGGGCGGGGACACTCGACGAGCAGCAGGAGCTGTACGGCCACTATCTGCTCGAGCACGCCGAGCAGCACGGCAAGCCGCTGCTGGTCATCGTGGACGGGGCCACCGCTGCCGAACAGGTCATGCCATTTCTGCCGCCCGGCGGCACCGGTCGGCTTTTGGTCACCAGCCGCCGCCAGCTGACCGAACTGCTCGATGAGCACGCGGCGTTCCAGCCGCTCGACCGCCTCACCCCCGCCGACGCCGTCGCGCTCCTGCGATCCGTCGTCGAGCACGCGCTCGGCAGGGACCGGCGGGTCGCCGACGAACCTGAGGCCGCGCAGGCGGTGGCCGAGATGTGCGACCGCCTGCCGTTCGCCCTCATGCGGGCGGCACACCTTCTTGTCACCCACCCGGGCATGTCCCTCGACGGCCTCCGCGACCGACTGGCCGACACCTCGGGCCGACTCGCCGAACTGAGCATGGGGGACCGGAGCGTACGTTCCATCCTGGACGAGTCCTACCGGCTGCTCTCGACGCCTGCGCGGGAGATGCTCCGGCTGCTGCCCCTCCACCCCGGGCCCGACATCGGCGTCCACGCCGCCGCCGCACTCGCGGGGGTCTCGCCGGCCACGGCCGACGACCGGTTGAGCGAACTGCACGGCTTGCGCTTCCTGGAACGCAGCACCGGCTATAACGGTTACCGTTTCGAATCCCTGGTGCTGCTCCACGCCCAGGGGCTCTGCCAGGAGGTCACGACCGAAGAGCAGGAAGCCGCGTTCACCCGGCTCATGGACCACTACGACGTGACGGTGGAGGCCGCCGTCAAACGTCTGCCCGGTGACCCGTACCGCTCTCCCCGACCGTACCCAGCGTTGTATACGCGGTGCCCGGCACCGCACTCCGCCGCCCGCGCGAACAAGGGCATCAAGACCACCGCCTCCGCGCTCGCCTGGCTGGACGCCGAGCGGCCGAATCTGGTGGCCGCCGTAATCCGCTCCCTGGACCATGCCTCCTCGCAGGACCGTGCCGTCTCCCTGGCGTCCTGGCTCACGCCCTACTTCGACCTGCGCAAGCTGTGGTACGACTGGCTCCTCTCCCATAAGGCGGCGGTCCACGCGGCGGAGCGTCTCGGCCTTGCGGAGAGCCGCAGCCATCTGCTACGGGAGATCGGCAGGGCATACCACCAACAAGGTTTACTCGAACAGGCTTTGCTTTACTACCGGAAGGCGGCGGACGTACCCGTCGGGCAGAGCCATCGCGTGGTGGAGACTATCTCTCTGATGTACCGGGCGCTGAGCGAGCTCGACCAGCCCGGGCGACAGAGCGACGGTGGCGTCGCCGCGCTGAGACTCGTCCTGAAAGAGTGCGAGCTGCCTGTGAGCGCCCGGCACGCCTCCAAGGCATGGAGCGGCATCGCGGCGATCCTCGACAACCTCGGCGTCGTCGAGGCCCGCCGTGGGGACGAACAGCGGGCCCTGGCCTGCCACGAGCGGGCCGTCGAGCTCGGCAGGCGTGCCAGGGACAGGGCCAGCGAGGGCCGGTCGCTGCTGCACGTCGGAAATGCCCAGTTGCGGAGCGGCGATCCGTCGGCCGCTCGCGACTCTTACCGGCAGGCGCTCCGTGTGATCCCCGCCGAGGACCTGTTCGGACTGGGGCAGGCCGCGTACAACTTGGGGATCGCCTGGGCCGCATCGGGTGACGTCCGCGAGACGCGTCACTGGCTGGGAGCCGCCGCCCAGTACTTCTCCGAGGTCCAGCCGGACACGGCGCAGCACCGGGCGCGGCAGATGGACCAGCGCGCCCAGGAGGCGCACCGACGCATCCGGCGTCTCGTCCGCCGCCGCGCCTCGCTGCGGCGCATCCCGCTGAAGCCACTGAGCCCGCTAGCCGCCCTGCCGCCGGCGGCTGCGCTGCTCCTGGATGACGACGCCTCCCCGGGCACCCCCGCCAGTCTCGCCGTCGGGCACCTGTTTCCGGACGGCCGCACCGCCTCGCACGGCCTGGTCCCCCTGTCGCCCGCGGACGACGCCGCTCTCGCCGCCCTCCCGGTCGGCACCGCTGCCGACGCAACCGGCCTCGTCACCTCGCCGCTGCCCGTTGACGCAGCCGAGGAACAGCCCCCACCCCCACCCCCACCCTCTCCACCGCCCAGGGGCACATACTCCGGCGCGGGCGGCGGCGGCCACCCCTCGTCCGCCGCCGCGAGCGACGAAGGCTCCTTCTACACCAGCTCCAGCAGCTACGACTCCTCGTCCGACAACTACGGCTCGCCCAGCAGCTACGACTCCTCGTCCGACAGTGGCGGGAGCAGCACGTCCGGCTACGGCGACGAGTCCTACTAGGTCTGGCTCTGTCGGACGATCTACTCCGCGGACAGCCGCCCACGACCAGCGCGAGTACTTCGAGAGCCGGTCACACCAGACCGCTGAACTGCATCTTCAGGTTGGCGGAGGCTCAGTGGACCCGATGGCGCGCACCCGGTGCGGTGGTGCGCACCGACGACGCCCGGCTCCACTCCACCGAGTGGAGCCCACCGGGTGGAAGTGGACGCCATCGACGGGAGTGGGGCCGCGCATCCACCCGGTGCGTTTCTCCTTGACCTCGGCTCAGGTCAAGGAGAAACGCACCGCCTCCACTGTCTCCACCCGCGCCCACTCCACCGGACCGTCTCCACCCGGTGCGCCCCACTCCCGCGCGTCGGCCGCACCGGTGCGCGCACCGCCCACCGAACGGAGGCGCGCCGGATGGACGGTGGTGCGCATCGTGGTGCGCACCGGATGGACTCGGTGCGTACCGGATGGGCGCTCCACCGCACCGGTGCGCTTCCATCCGGTGCGGGGGTGGGGTTGGTGCGGTCAGCGGTGCGCACCGGGTGCGGAGTGCACCGCGTGCGCCAGCGCCAGGTGCTCGTCGCGCATCGCCTCCAGGGTGGCGCAGGTGTCTCCGTGGTCGTCGGGGTCGGGGATGACGTTCTCGACGAAGCGGATGATGCTGCGGGCGATGCCGGGCACCGCCGTGGTGGCGGAGTCGCGCGCCCAGTCCCGCAGCGCGGACAGCAGGACGCACCCGACCTCGTCCAGCACGAAGGAGTCCGCGCACAGGTCGTTGGCCTCCTCGTCGACGGACGTGACGGGCCAGATGATGTCCTCGGCCAGCCGCAGCAGGACGAACGCCAGCTCCGGGGTCGCCTCCACCCGACCAGCGGTGTAGGTACCGCCGCCCGTCTGCAGCGCCAGGAGGTAGTCGAAGCCCTGCTCCACCTGCTGGGGCGTCAGCGGCGTACGGGTCGGGATCAGGTACGGCATGAACCTCTCCTCACGATGACCGCCGTGCGACTCACGGCGTCGTCCCAGCAGGGTCGGGCCGCCAGCCTGTGGACAGAGGCCAGAAATTCTCCCTCCGAGCCGAAACCGGCGAATCGGGTCTGCAAGGGCCAAACCGGGCCCCCTTGTCCAGGGTGGTCGGGCCGACCACGAACCCGACCGCACTCCCTCGTCCAGCTCTGCTACCGCCCCGCCTACCGTCGTGTTTCTCCTTGACCTGGCCACGGTTAGACCGCGGACAAGGGGGTCCCCTGCACGCTGCTCCCTCGATCCCCGCCCACCAGGGCGGCCCGAAGCGAAGGAGCCACTGCGATGACCACGCACCGACCCCCGGCAGGCGCCCGGCGCGCCCGCCCCGACCACGGGCCCGACCAGCAGCGGGCAAGCCGACCCGGCCTCCTGCGGTGCGCACTTGGGAGGCCACTGTGGAACCCACTTTGGTGCCTGGCACCGAGCCGAACGGAGAAAGCCCAGGTCAGCACGCAAATACGGCCGCGCACCGCGTTGTCACTACCCTCTTATCTACTCCTGAACTCTGAAGTGATGTCCGTAGAGGAGGAGATCATCGGGTTCCGGGGCCGGGGGCCCTTGGCGGCCGGGCGCGGCCGGCGCTCGGCAGGTGGCCGCGCGTGCCAGACGACGGGGAAGGAGCGCAGCTGATGGCGGGGAAGCGTGAGGAGAACCCGGCGGGGTCGTCGAACAAGCTGCGCGGTGACGTGCTGCGCGTGCTGGGCGTGCTGAAGGTCGCGACGGTCGAACAGATCCAGCAGATCTCAGCCCCGCACCTGAGCTACCGGCACACCGACAAGCCGACCCCGTCGAAGCGGAAGCAGGCTCGCACCGCCGCGCACACCGGGGCGCTGTCCGATCTGCGCAAGCACGGCCTGGCGGAGAACGGCGGGCAGCTCCCGGGCGGGGACAGGCTGCGCAACCTCACCCCGATGGGATTGAAGGCTGCGGCTCGCGAGCTGGGGCGGCCGGTGGGGGAGATGGGCGACCCGGCCCCCGGCCCCGGGCTTCCGTGCTGCGCATGTCAGCCGTCTCAGTTGCCGGCGACTACGTCCACCGCATGCCGATGGCGGACAGCTGCTCGATCCGTTCCGGCGTCAGGGTCGCGGCCCGGCTGCGCTGGTTCCCGATCCAGGCGCCCAGCTTGTGTTCCCGCTCCTCCTGGTCTTCGCCGACGATCCGCTCGACGTGCTTCCGGGGGACCTGGAGGTGTCCCTCGCGCTGGTAGAACTGCTTGGCGGCCTGGTAGTTCATGGCCCATTTGTCGGCCTGCGTGCGGCGCTTGGGCTTCTCGTCCTCGGTGGCGGGCTCGATCCCGAGGACTTGCTCGCACATCCACTGCTGCACGGTCGTGAGCTGGTCCCAGCCGAGCCGGACCGACTGCACCCACCGCCCGAGATCCTCGCCCTGGCGCACGACGTCGCCCGTCTCGGTGGGCAGCGCCTTACCGGCGTCCAGATGCATCCGGACCAGGTGGAAGCAGCGCTGCCACGTCACCGGCCAGCTCGGGCACCAGGACGCGTCGATCTCCTCCAGCTGATCGCGCCGCATCTCCGACAGGGCCCCGGCCGACGACTCCACCGGCAGACCCTCCGCACGCCGCTGCTCATTCTCGGCAGCCTTCCGGGCGGCGGCCCGCGCGTTCTTCAGAAAGATACCCACCTTCGCGCCCTGGTAGGTGGCGTCCAGCGGGGCCAGGAGGTGGCCGTGTTCGACGGCCCACCCGCGCGCGGCGGACAGGCCCTCTTCCCACGCGACGTCGAAGTGGGACCAGATCATGCCGAGCTTCTCCAGCTGGGCGATGCGGTCCTCGTCCATGTCGCCGCGGGCGTAGAACCGGCGCGCGTCGGCGGTCCACTGCCCGAGCGGGAAGCCCGCGAGCGAGGCCGGCCACCCCTCGCCTTCCGCCTCCTGGTCGTCCACGGCGGGCACCCGGAACGTGAACGGGACGCGGAGGTCACCGTGCTCGCGGGCGTAGATGACGGCCGCCTCCACACCGCGCCGCCAGTGCTCGTGCTCCGGATTGAGGACCCGCAAGTTGATGAACGCGGCGAGCGCGGCCGGGTCGCGCGGCGTGGAGAACTTCAGCAAGGCCTTGGCAGGGGCGTTCACGCCCCCGGAGCCGTCGCCGCTCCCGCCCGTGCTCTTCCCGCTGTCGTCCTTGCTGACGGGCTTGTAGCGGCTCGGGGCCTGCTGCTCCGCAAGGCTCTCCACGATCCGCGCGTCGTGCGCCCGCAGCGCCTCCAGCAGCTTCGCCAACCCGCCGAACGCCCGGGAGGTCAGCATGTTGTCCGCCGTCTCGCCCGGCCCGAGCAGCACCGGCACCACGAGCGAGGCCACCTTGCCCTCGCCCGGCTGCATCCGAAGCGCCCGGCCCACGGCCTGGACCAGGTCGGGCATGGAGCCGCGGACGTCGGCCCAGTAGACGGAGTCGCAGTTCTTGGTGTCGACGCCCTCGCCCAAGACCTTCACCGAGCAGAGGAAGCACTTCTCCACGACGGTGCCGTCCGTGGCGATCCCGGCCGCGAACTCCCCGAGCAGCCGACGGCGGTGGAGCGGCTTGTGGTCGCCGCACAGCCAGTCCGCCCAGATCGTGGCCGGGTACAGCTCGGGGTCGGATGCGTGCAGTTGCGCGGCGACGTCCGGGAGGCCGGCCGCGAACGCTTCGGCCTCCTTCACGACGTGGTGGAACACGAGCGTGCGGCGGAAGTTCTCCTCGGAGGACGCCTTCACCAGGGCGGTCTGCAGAGCGGCGAGCCGGGCCCCGCGGACCTCTGCCGAGCGGCTTTCGGCGCCCAGGAGTTGCGCGGCCTGGAGGGCGGTGTCGGTGACGTCGACGCATACGACCTGGTAGGGGGCACAGATGCCCCGGTCGATGGCCTCCGAGAGGGTCAAGGTGAAGCAGCGGCTGCCGAAGGGGCCCTCGGGGTCGTCTTCCATGCTCGCGACCAGCTCGCCCGGTGCGCCGACCTCGTCCTCGTCCCCGAGCTGCCACAACCGGGGCGTGGCCGTCATGTAGAGGCGGCGCAGGGACGGGATCTTCTGGTTGTCGTGGACGACCGCCCACGGCTTCCCGATCCGGCCCGAAACGCGGTGGGCCTCGTCCACGACGATCAGGTCCCAAGCCGCGAGGCCCCCGGCGTGCGCGCGTTCCAGCGTGCCCAGACCGAGCGAGGCGTACGTGGCGTACACGGTCACCTTCTCCAGGCCCCGCGTCCACTCCACCAGCTCGTCCACGTCCGTGGTGTTGGGGAAGGACACCTCCTCACCCCGCAGCGAGGACACCCCGATCATCGGACCCCGGCGGCCCCCCTCACGCCACGCGGACTCGGTCTGGGCGAGCAGGTCCAGCGAGGGCACGAGCACCAGCACACGGCCTGCGTGGAGCTCCTCCGCGCTGCGGACCGCCACCCGGGTCTTCCCGGACCCGGTCGCCATGATCACCTGCGTTCGAAGCCCCCGCTCGGGCACAAGTGATCTTGCAGGCAATTCGAGGGCGCGCACGACCGCGTCAATGGCTTCTCGCTGGGCTGCCTCGCGCTGATCAGCGCGGTCTGTGCTCGACATATCGCCTGCCTTCTCCTAAATGATGAATTACACGGGATGCCTGCGGCGGGTGTGGGGTTGGGCGGTTAGGCGTCGGGGTCGACTTCGGGGTGCGTGAACTGCACTGTCTTGCCCAGTGACCGGGCGTAGGAGATTTCGGATCGAGTGCTGTCTCCGATGTAGTCGCCGACGACGAGGACCTCATCAGCGAGCCGGATCTTTGCCTGGTGCAGGCTGCCGAGTCGAACCTTCAGCGCCTCGGCCTCGATAGGATCGGACCAGAGTTCGGGCGGCGACTTCATGTCAATGCCCGGTTTGACGACGATCTTTCCGGCTTTGGTCTCCCGTAGATCGGCCTCATTCATTTCGGTCATGAAGCGGGTGGAGCCGCAGATCACGATGATAGGTGGGAGGTTTAACAGCTTCTTCGCGTCGGCGAGTTTCCCCTCGGGGGCGAGCGGTTGCGGATATGGCACTGGTTCCTCCTGGTGGCGTGATCCAAGGGTGCCGGATCGGTTCGGGTGGCGTGCTCTGAGTCCAGAGTCTATCTCCTCCTAAAAATGAAGCATACCGAAACTTGAGATTCCCCTAACGTGGCTGAAAGCTGTTAGCCTGCCTTATCGCAAGCCGATCCAGAGCCTTGATGGCCTCTCAGTTCACTTTCTTGTTCGAGTGACAGGCCCCCGCGTTGCCTCTCATCCGCCCCCCTCCCTGCTGCTAGCCGCTTGTGGCGTCAGCCCTGCGGGTGGGCCGCGCGGAGCGTGGCACGCCTTACCCACACCCCGAGTTGGGGGCGCGCCCCCAGTGGCTGGAGCGCAGCGGAGGCCACGGGCCGGCCGGAGGCCGGCCCCGGGGGGGACCGAGGGGGGGCCCGCCTTCTGTTTGTTGTTGGGTGTGGGGGGGGTTTTCCCCCGCAGTTGGGGGGGGGGGGCCGGCTCCCTTCCCCTGAGGGGGGGGGGGGGGGGGGGGTAGAGGAACC
>NZ_JBWKCM010000052.1:0-13121 GCF_056436485.1 Streptomyces sp. NPDC043746
AAACCGCCGGGTGTCACAGGGCCCGAGAAACGATACGGAGGCGTTTTGGGGGGAGGGGGGGTGGGGGGGGGGGGGGGGGGGGGGGGGGGGGGGGCGTTGCCGCCGCCCCCCCCCCCCCCCCCCGAGTCCGTCGAGGGGCGTCGTTTCACGTGAAACAACGCCCCTCGACGCATCAGGGGCCTGCTCAGCCGCCGCTGCCGGCGTGCCGCCAGCGGGACATCGCCACCGCGACAGCGGCGTACAGCACGGCCGCCCCCACGATCACGGCGGTGGACCGTCCGTCGGGCGGGAGTATCAGCGCCGCCACCCCCGCCGCGCTCACGAAGGCGACGTTGAAGAGCACGTCGTAGAGGGAGAAGACCCGGCCGCGGAAGGAGTCGTCCACCGAGGTCTGGACGACCGTGTCCGTCGCGATCTTCGAGCCCTGGGTCACGACACCGAGCACGAAGGCGGCGACCAGCATCGGTACAGGGGTGAAGGAGAGGCCCAGCGCCGGTACCAGTACGCCCGCGGATCCGGCGCAGACCACGATCCAGCCGTACCGTCCGAACCGGCCCGCGGCCCACGGGGTCACCACGGCGGCGGTGAAGAAGCCCGCGCCGGAGGCCCCGACGGCCAGGCCGAGGAGTGCCAGTCCGTCGGACTCGTCGTCCGACCAGGCGTACCGGCAGAGCATGAGCACGGTCACGGTGAGCGCGCCGTAGCAGAAGCGGAGCACCGTCATGGCGGCCAGCGCCCGGGCCGCGTGGGCTCGCTCTCTCAGGTGGCGCAGTCCGGCGACGAGCCCGCGGGCCGTGATGGCCAGTGCGGCCCGCAGTCGCAGGGGCGTGCCGTCGGGGTCGGGCCCCAGCAGCGTCCGGGGCAGGCTCAGCGACGCCAGCGCGGAGAGCAGATAGAGCATGGCTCCCAGCAGCACGACCGCCGCGTCGGAGTCGGCGGCCACCAATCGTACGGCGAAGGCGAGACCGCCTCCGGCGGTGGCCGCGAGGGTACCGGCCGTCGGGGAGAGCGAGTTGGCGATGACGAGCCGCTCCTCGTCGACCACCCGGGGGAGCGCGGCGGAGAGCCCCGCGAGGACGAAGCGGTTGACGGCGGTGACGCAGAGGGCCGAGGCGTAGAAGAGCCAGTCCGGCACGGCGGCGAGGATCAGCAGGGCCGTGCAGGAGGCGAGACAGGCCCGCAGGAGGTTCCCGTACAGGAAGACCTGGCGGCGTGGCCAGCGGTCCAGCAGGACGCCGGCGAAGGGGCCGATCAGTGAGTACGGCAGGAGGAGCACCGCCATGGCCGAGGCGATGGCGGCTGCCGAGGTCTGCCTCTCCGGGGAGAAGACGACGTACGCGGCGAGGGCGACCTGGTAGACGCCGTCGGCGCACTGGGAAAGGAGGCGCACGGTGAGCAGGCGGCGGAAGTTCCGCAGGCGCAGCAGGGTGCCCAGATCACGCGCGACAGACATGGGAGCAAGCGTCACACACGTCGGGGGTCCGCGGGCGGATTGCCCGGGGACCCCCGACGTGCGGCAGGAGGAGGTGAGCGTCGCCGCTCAGCTCTCCGGTGGAACGGTCAGGCGGTGGGAGCCGGTTCAGCGCTCGGTCTCGCCCTTGATGAACTTCTCGACGTTCTCGCGGGCCTCGTCGTCGAAGTACTGGACGGGCGGGCTCTTCATGAAGTAGCTGCTTGCGGAGAGGATGGGACCGCCGATGCCGCGGTCCTTGGCGATCTTCGCCGCACGGACGGCGTCGATGATGACACCGGCCGAGTTCGGGGAGTCCCACACCTCGAGCTTGTACTCCAGGTTCAGCGGAACGTCACCGAAGGCACGGCCCTCAAGGCGCACGTACGCCCACTTGCGGTCGTCCAGCCAGGCCACGTAGTCCGAGGGGCCGATGTGGACGTTGTCGTCGCCCAGCTCTCGGTCACGGATCTGCGAGGTGACGGCCTGCGTCTTCGAGATCTTCTTGGACTCCAGGCGCTCACGCTCGAGCATGTTCTTGAAGTCCATGTTGCCGCCGACGTTCAGCTGCATCGTGCGGTCCAGGATGACGCCCCGGTCCTCGAAGAGCTTCGCCATCACGCGGTGCGTGATGGTGGCGCCCACCTGGGACTTGATGTCGTCGCCGACGATCGGGACACCGGCCTCGGTGAACTTGTCCGCCCACTCCTTGGTGCCGGCGATGAAGACCGGGAGAGCGTTGACGAAGGCGACCTTGGCGTCGATGGCGCACTGCGCGTAGAACTTCGCGGCGACCTCGGAACCGACGGGCAGGTAGCAGACGAGGACGTCGACCTGCTGGTCCTTGAGGACCTGGACGACGTCGACCGGGGCGTCCGCGGACTCCTCGATCGTCTCGCGGTAGTACTTGCCCAGACCGTCGTGGGTGTGGCCGCGCTGGACGGTGACGCCCGTGTTCGGCACGTCCGCGATCTTGATGGTGTTGTTCTCGCTGGCGCCGATGGCGTCCGCGAGGTCGAGGCCGACCTTCTTCGCGTCGACGTCGAAGGCGGCGACGAACTCGACGTCGCGGACGTGGTAATCGCCGAACTGGACGTGCATCAGACCGGGCACCTTGCCGGCCGGATCGGCGTCCTTGTAGTACTCGACGCCCTGCACCAGCGAGGCGGCGCAGTTGCCCACGCCTACGATGGCTACGCGAACCGAACCCATTCCGGTTGCTCCCTGTGTTATCGGTGTTTCCGATGAAGTCGCCGCGGAACGCGGTGACTTCACTTGGTGGTGTCGTCGGACGGATCCGGCGGGGTGTCACCCCGGCGCCGGGGCAGGCCGCCCGTCTCTCCTGATGTGTCCTGCTGAGCAGAGCCATCGGGCGAGGACCGTCTCCGGTCCCGTCCCGACCGCTCGCTCTCGATGAGCTCGTTCAGCCAGCGCACTTCGCGCTCCACGGACTCCATGCCGTGCCGCTGCAGCTCAAGTGTGTAGTCGTCGAGTCGTTCACGTGTGCGGGCGAGGGAGGCGCGCATCTTCTCCAGCCGCTCCTCCAGCCTGCTGCGCCGCCCTTCGAGGACCCGCATCCGCACCTCGCGTTCGGTCTGGCCGAAGAACGCGAAGCGGGCCGCGAAGTGCTCGTCCTCCCAGGCGTCCGGACCGGTGTGCGAGAGCAGCTCCTCGAAGTGCTCCTTACCTTCCGCCGTCAGCCGGTAGACGATCTTGGCCCGGCGCCCTGAGAGCGAGGACGCCGGGGCGCTGTCCGCCTGGTCACCGGCGGGCTCCTCGATCAACCAGCCGTTGGACACCAGTGTCTTGAGGCAGGGATAGAGCGTCCCGTAGCTGAACGCGCGGAAGATGCCCAGCGAGGTGTTGAGGCGTTTGCGCAGCTCGTAGCCGTGCATCGGAGATTCGCGGAGCAGCCCGAGGACGGCGAACTCGAGGATGCCGGAGCGTCGGCTCACGGGCGTCTCCTCCTTCTGCCGCCGATTCCGCGAGGACCCGCTGCCGGACCCACTGACGTGCTTATGCCGCACTGATGTATCGACTCGATACATCAGCACGATAGATCGCGTTCACGGGATCGACAAGGATGACCTTCGTGAGCGGCGTCACATCGCCGATTCGTGGGAAGCGACTTGCGTCGTTTGGGGTGAAGTTCGGCCCTAGGCGGGTTTTGACCGTGCGTAGTCTGTGCGGCATGCAGACCACCGGGAACCGCGAGGCGCCGTTGCGCGTCAGTCATCGAGGACTGCCGGGCGGGCTGTGGATGGATGAGCCTTCCGCAGGGCTGGTCCGTAATTCGGGGGGACCGGATCTCAACTGCCGCTTCCAGGCGCTCTCGCCTGCCCGAGGAGTAGTCGTTCCATGAGCGAGCACCGTCGCAAATCGTCTCAGCCGCAGGGTGGCGGACGGGCCGCGGCCAGACGAGCCGCCCAGCAGTCCACAGGACGCCGGGCGGCTCCGTCACGCAGAGGTACGTCCGTGTCACCTTCCGAGGCGCCGTCCGGGGCGCACGGCGGGGAGCGCCCGTACGGGAGCCGCGCGGAGGCCCGTCGTGCGGCTCAGCGCGGCGGCGGCCGGCGCCGGGGCGGCGGCGATGCCGGCCCTCCTGGCAAGAAGAGGCTGATCGACTACCCGCGGTACGGCAAGTACGGATTCCGTCGCTGGCTGCCCTCGTGGAAGCTGGTCTCGGGCCTCTGCGTCGGTTTCCTCGGCCTGCTCATGGGCGTGGCGGGCGTCTCGTACGCCCTGGTGAGCAAGCCGAGCATCCAGGACGCGGCCAAGGCGCAGAACAACGTCTACTACTGGGCCAACGGCGAGCAGATGGTGGCGACCGGCGGTGTGGTCAACCGCCAGGAGATCAGCTACGAGCAGATCCCGGAGGCGATGCGCAACGCCGTGGTCTCGGCCGAGAACAAGAGCTTCTGGACCGACCGGGGCATCGACCCCAAGGGCATCGGCCGGGCCGTGTTCAACATGGCCACGGGTGGTCAGACCCAGGGCGGTTCGACCATCACCCAGCAGTACGTGAAGAACTCCCGGCTCAACCAGGACCAGACGTTCACGCGTAAGTTCAAGGAACTCTTCATCACCCTCAAGGTGGCCGGTGAGGAGGACAAGCGGGACGTCATGGCCGGCTACCTGAACGTCTCGTACTACGGACGCGGCGCCTCCGGTCTGCAGGCCGCGGCCCGTACGTATTACGACAAGGACGCCACGGACCTGGACCCGAGCGAGTGCGCCTTCCTGGCGACGCTGCTCAAGGGGGCCAGCTACTACGACCCGGCCGGCGCCGTCGAGATCGACAAGAACGCGACCCCTGAGGCCAACACCGAGCGCGCCAAGAAGCGCTGGAAGTGGATCCTTGACGAGCAGGTCAAGGACGGCGGGATGACGGCGGCCGAGCGGGCGAAGTACACCGAGTTCCCGATGCCCAAGCCGCCGAAGAAGAACGCGAAGCTGGGCGGTCAGACCGGCTACCTGGTGGAGCTGGCGCGCAAGTACTTCCTCGCCAACAACACCGAGAACATCACCGCCAAGGACATGGAGCTCGGGGGCTTCGAGATCCACACCACCTTCGACAAGAAGAAGGTCGACCAGCTCGCCGCCGCGGTGGACAAGGTCTACAAGGCCAAGATCCGCCCGGAGGAGCGTCCGAAGACGGACACCCACGTGGAGTTCGGCGGGGCCTCGGTGGACGCCCAGACGGGCGCCATCCTCGCCACGTACGGCGGTCAGGACGCCACGAAGCACTTCACCAACAACGCCGACGCGACCGGCGCCCAGGTCGGCTCGACCTGGAAGCCCTTCGTCCTGGCGGCGGCGATGCAGTACGGCGCCCGCGACCCGAAGCTCGGCCCTGACCAGAGCGAGTCCCAGCGCACCATCGTCTCGCCGGACAGCGTCTACAACGGCGACAACAAACTGCGGATCAGGAACTACAACGGCGAGGTCTGGAAGAACGAGAACGACGAGGAGTGGCTCCAGACCAACGACGGTCAGCAGGACTACGGCGACATCGACCTGCGGTACGCCATGGAGAAGTCGGCCAACTCCCCCTTCGTGCAGCTCGGTATGGACGTCGGGACGGACAAGGTCAAGGAAGCCGCCATCGCCGCCGGCCTGAAGGACGACGACATGATGGCGGACTCCACCGTTCCGTCCTTCTCCATCGGTACCTCCTCGCCCAGCGCCATCCGGATGGCGGGCGCCTACGCCACCTTCGCCACGAGCGGCCAGCAGAACCCCACCTACTCGGTCACCGAGGTGAAGCAGAAGGGCAAGCCGGTCTTCCAGCACAAGAAGCAGTCCAAGCGCGCCTTCTCCCCGCTCATCGCGGACAACATCACGGACGTGCTGAAGAACGTGGTGGAGAAGGGCACCGGACAGCCCGCGCGGCTCGAAGGGCGCGAGGCGGCCGGCAAGACGGGTACGACGGACGGCAACAAGTCCGCCTGGTTCGTCGGCTACACCCCCCAGATCTCGACGGCGATCAGCATGTTCCGGCTGGACGACGACGAGACCAACAAGGACCGCAAGTTCGAGGAGATGTTCGGCACCGGCGGCGAGAAGAAGATTCACGGAAACTCGTTCCCGGCGTCCATCTGGCACGACTACATGACCGCGGCGATGAAGGGGAAGAAGGTCGTCACGTTCCCCGAGCCGCAGCCCATCGGTGAGACGGTCTGGGGCGGTGGCGCGGCGAGCCCGTCCCCGACACCCAGCCCGACGCCGTCCCCGTCGGCCTCCAGCGAGGAGCCGGAGCCGCCGACGCCGTCCCCGACGCCCACCACCCCGACGCCCACGCCGAGCAAGAGCTGCGACGTCTGGGACTGGGACTGCAACAACCCCAACGGCGGCGGTGCGAACGCCGGGCCCAACGGCGGAGCCAACGCGGGAGCGGACGGCGGCGGTACGAACGGCGGTACGAACGGCGGAGCCGACGGCGGTGCGAACGCGGGAGCGGACGGTGGCGCCACCACCGGCACCACCGAAGGCAGCACCGAAGGTGTCGCCAACGGCGGCAACGGCGGCAACGGCGGCAACGGTGCCAATGGCGGGAACGGCGGCTGGTGGACCGGCGGATAGCCGCAGCGCAACAGGGGCCGTGACAGGCCCCGGACGCCCAAAGGACGAGGGCCGCCGCACCCGGAAGGGCTCGTGGCGGCCCTCGTCGTTCCCCGGCCGCGCCGGGCCCGCCAGGCCGTGTCCTGGGCCCGGTCCGCCCCCGGCCACAGCCCCGTACGGCAGGATGTGCGGCATGCCAAGCCCCAGTGCAGAGGACACGAGCGTGCAGCAGCAGGAGCGGCCCGTCGTGCGGCCCACCGATCAGGACGAGGTCGCGGCGGCCGGCAGTGAGCTGTTCGGCGGGCGGGTGGGGCGCTGGGCGCGGCTCGGCGAGGGCCCCCTGACGCCCGTACGTGTCGTCGCCCTGACCATGATCGGGATGTTCGCCCTCGGCATGGTCCAGAAGATCCCCTGCTACGAGTGGGCCTGGTTCCGAGGAGCCACCTCGCAGTACACGCACGCCTGCTACTCCGACATCCCGCACCTCTTCCTGGGGCGCGGCTTCGCCGACGGTCTGATCCCGTACTTCGACCGGCTGAGCGGCGACATGCAGTACCTGGAGTACCCCGTACTGACCGGGGTGTTCATGCAGATCGCCTCATGGCTGACGCTGACCCCGGACAGCGATCCGATCCAGCAGCGCGAGCAGATGTACTGGATGGTCAACGCGGGCATGCTGATGATCTGCGCGGTGATCATCGCAGTGTGCACCGCACGGACGCACCGGCGGCGCCCCTGGGACGGCCTGCTGGTCGCGCTGGCCCCCGCCTTCGCCCTCACCGCCACCATCAACTGGGACCTCCTGGCCGTCGCGCTGACGGCCGCGGCGATGCTCATGTGGTCCCGGAGCCGCGTGCTCGCGTTCGGCATCCTCATCGGCCTCGCGACGGCCGCAAAGCTCTACCCCGTCCTGCTGCTCGGCCCGCTCCTTGTGCTCTGCTGGCGGGCGGGGCGGTGGCGCGAGTACGGCACGGCGCTGCTCGGCGCGGCGGCGGCCTGGCTGGTGGTCAACCTGCCGGTGATGCTCTACGCCCCCGAGGGATGGCGGAAGTTCTACACCTTCAGCCAGGAGCGGCCCATCGACTTCGGCTCGTTCTGGCTGATCATCACCCAGCGCACCGGCAAGCCCATCGACGTCGAGACGGTCAACACCGCCTCCGTGGTCCTGATGGTGGTCTTCTGCGCGGGCATCGCGGGACTGGCGCTCACCGCCGCGCGCCGACCGCGCTTCGCCCAGCTGGCGTTCCTGGTGGTGGCCGCGTTCATCCTGACGAACAAGGTCTACTCACCGCAGTACGTGCTCTGGCTGATCCCGCTCGCCGTGCTGGCCCGCCCGCGCTGGCGCGACTTCCTCATCTGGCAGGCCTGCGAGGTCA
This sequence comes from Streptomyces sp. NPDC043746, assembly GCF_056436485.1. Taxonomy (NCBI): domain Bacteria; kingdom Bacillati; phylum Actinomycetota; class Actinomycetes; order Kitasatosporales; family Streptomycetaceae; genus Streptomyces; species Streptomyces sp. NPDC043746. The sequence continues at coordinate 7,888 of NZ_JBWKCM010000052.1, forward strand.
TGTACTTCCTGGGGATCTGGTTCTACCTCGCGTACACCAGCGGCGGCGACAAGCACCAGGGGCTGCCGCAGGAGGGGTACCAGCTCGCGATCGCCCTGCACCTGCTGGGCACGCTCTACCTGTGCGCCCTGGTCGTCCGGGACATCCTGCTGCCTGAGAAGGACCCCGTGCGCCGGGACGGGTCGGACGACCCCTCGGGCGGGGTGCTCGACGGGTCGCCGGACGCGTTCGTGCCGGCACCCGGCGCCGGGGCATCCGGGCAGCATCAGGCCCGGACGGCCACGGAGACCCGGGTGGAGTGGGGCGCGGCCCGGGAGCGCTGACCCGGGCGGCTTCCTCAGCGGTCGACGAGCCGGTCGTACTGCGTGGTCGTGTGGCGCAGATGGGCGACCAGCTCGTCACCGACCCGGGGCTCCTGCGCGTCCGAGGGCACGAACAGGATCGACACCTGCATGTGCGGCGGCTCGGCGAACCACCGCTGCTTGCCCGCCCAGACGAACGGCGACAGGTTGCGGTTGACCGTGGCCAGCCCCGCGCGCGCGACGCCCTTGGCCCGTGGCATCACGCCGTGCAGCGCCTTGGGCGCCTCCAGGCCGACCCCGTGCGACGTACCGCCCGCGACGACGACCAGCCAGCCGTCGGACGCGGCCTTCTGCTGGCGGTAGCCGAACCGGTCGCCCTTGACGACGGGCGTGACGTCCAGGACGGCGCCCCGGTACTCGGTGGCCTCGTGGTCACCCAGCCAGAGCCGGGTGCCGATCCGGGCGCGGAAGCGGGTCTGCGGGAACTGCTGCTGGAGCCGGGCCAGCTCCTCGGCGCGCAGATGGCTGACGAACATGGTGTGCAGGGGCAGCCGGGCGGCGCGCAGCCGGTCCATCCACCCTATGACCTCCTCGACGGCGTCCGAGCCGTCGGTGCGGTCCAGCGGAAGGTGCAGCGCGAAGCCTTCGAGCCGTACGTCCTCGATGGCCGCGTGCAGCAGCCCCAGCTCCTCCTCCTTGACGCCGTGGCGCTTCATCGAGCTCATGCACTCGATGACGACCCGGGCGCCCACCAGAGCGTGCACCCCGTCGACGGAGGAGACGGACCGGATGACCCGGTCCGGCAGCGGGACGGGTTCCTCGCCCCGGCGGAACGGGGTCAGGACGAGCAGGTCGCCGCTGAACCAGTCCTTGATCGTGGCGGCCTCGTAGGTGGTGCCGACGGCCAGGGTGTCCGCGCCGAAGCGGATCGTCTCGTCGGCGAGCCGCTCGTGGCCGAAGCCGTACCCGTTGCCCTTGCAGACCGGTACGAGCCCGGGGAACTGGTCGATCACGGACTTCTGGTGCGCCCGCCAGCGCGCGGTGTCGACGTAGAGGGAGAGCGCCATGGCCGGCCCGGAACCTTTCTGGTGGCTGCGGTGAATCAGAGGACGAACGGGGTTGTACGGGGAGGGGTGCCGAAGTGGGTCAGCGGCGCGACATGTAGATGTCGAGCGCCTTGTGGAGCAGCTTGTTGAGCGGGAAGTCCCACTCGCCGACGTACTCCACGGCCTCGCCGCCGGTGCCGACCTTGAACTGGATCAGGCCGAAGAGGTGGTCGTTCTCGTCCAGCGAGTCGCTGATGCCGCGCAGGTCGTAGACGGTGGCGCCCATCGCGTAGCTGTCCCGGAGCATCCGCCACTGCATGGCGTTGGACGGCCGGACCTCGCGCCCGATGTTGTCGGAGGCGCCGTAGGAGTACCAGACGTGCCCGCCGACGACGAGCATGGTGGCGGCGGAGAGGTTCACGCCGTTGTGCCGGGCGAAGTAGAGCCGCATCCGGTTGGGGTCCTCGGAGTTGAGGACCGTCCACATGCGCTGGAAGTACGAGAGCGGGCGCGGCCGGAAGTGGTCGCGGACGGCCGTGATCTCGTAGAGCCGCTGCCACTCGGCCAGGTCCTCGTAGCTGCCCTGGACCACCTCGACACCGGCCTTGTCGGCCTTCTTGATGTTGCGGCGCCACAACTGGTTGAAGCCCTTGAGGACGTCCTCCAGGGAGCGGTTGGCCAGCGGCACCTGGAAGACGTAGCGGGGCTGTACGTCACCGAACCCGGCGCCGCCGTCCTCGCCCTGCTGCCAGCCCATCTTCCGCAGCCGGTCCGCCACCTCGAAGGCGCGCGGCTCGATATGGGTGGCCTCGACGTCGCGCAGCCGCTTCACGTCCGGGTCCTGGATGCCGGACTTGATGGCCGCCGAGTCCCAGCGGCGGATGACCACCGGCGGACCCATCTTCACGGAGAAGGCGCCCTGCTGCTTGAGGTGGGCGAGCATCGGCTGGAGCCAGTCGTCCAGGTTGGGCGCGTACCAGTTGATGACCGGGCCCTCGGGGAGGTACGCCAGATAGCGCTTGATCTTGGGCAGCTGGCGGTAGAGGACGAGGCCCGCACCGACCATCTCGCCGCTCTTGTCGAACCAGCCCAGGTTCTCCGAGCGCCACTCGGTCTTCACATCAGCCCACGCCGGGACCTGGCAGTGACTGGCCGAGGGCAGGCTCTGGATGTACGCCAGATGCTGCTCTCGGCTGATGGTCCTCAGGGTCAGGCTCATGCGGGGCGCTCCTCGGCAGGTGTGTCCCCATGGGTCAGGGGCTCCGGCTCTCGCGCCGAAGCCTACTGTGACCGAGGGGTACCCGGCCTGGCCGCGTAGGGCCGGATCACACCCGGCGGACCGGGGCGACCGCGTGAGCGGCCGCGCCGGACGGTGCGCCGCTCAGGTGATGACGCCGCCGAAGAGGCCGCCGTGCGCCATCCCGAGGTAGAAGCCCACCGCGGAGGCGCCGAGCCCCACGATCAGACCGAACCTCTCCCAGGTGGTCTTCGAGATGTACTGGCCGTAGAGGCCGGTCAGGATGCCGACCAGCCCCGCCCAGGAGCTGATCAGGTGCAGGTGGTGGAACATCGCCGTCACGAAGGCGAGGATGCCGAGGACCCCGGTCACCACCATCAGGACGTCCTGGACGGGGTGCGGCCTGCCGTCCGTCGCGAAGAGCGAGCCGGTGGCGGGGCGGCCGGTCGTGGACCGGGAGCCGGCGGGTCGAATGGTCTGTGCCATGGAGCACCTCCTGGCCGGGCGGGCGGTGGAATGTAGCGCCTCTCACACCGCATCTGTCTCCGATTGTGCCCCCGGGGCCCCGGATCTGCCCTCCGGGCCCGGCCCGACCTGCCCCGAGGACCGGACCGCGGATGCCCGCTGACCTCCGGATTTCAACCGGAAGCCGGTCTACGGGTAGTCTGTACGGTCTGCACCGGTGTCTGCCCAGGCCGGCACGGCGAACCCCCTCCTCCGGAAGCATCCCGGGGGCGGGCTGTCAGTGCCGGGTGTTCTCCTCGGGGACACCGTTGCTCACGCATCACGACCCTCCTGCCACGGAACGACCGTGGCCGCTGAGTCCAAAGGAGGTGGGTTCCACATGCGTCACTACGAGGTGATGGTCATCCTCGACCCCGATCTCGAGGAGCGCGCAGTCTCCCCGCTGATCGAGAACTTCCTCTCCGTCGTCCGTGAGGGCAACGGAAAGGTGGAGAAGGTCGACACCTGGGGCCGTCGTCGGCTCGCTTACGAGATCAAGAAGAAGCCCGAGGGCATCTACTCGGTCATCGACCTGCAGGCCGAGCCTGCGGTCGTCAAGGAGCTCGACCGCCAGATGAACCTGAACGAGTCGGTCCTCCGGACCAAGGTCCTCCGTCCCGAGGCCCACTGAGCCTTCGGCTCAGCGGTTTTCGGGTCCGAGTAGCAGCAAGCAGCCAGAAGCAATCCCGCCGAGAGGTTTACCCATGGCAGGCGAGACCGTCATCACGGTCGTCGGCAATCTCGTCGACGACCCCGAGCTGCGCTTCACCCCGTCCGGTGCGGCGGTCGCGAAGTTCCGTGTCGCGTCCACTCCCCGCATCTTCGACCGGCAGACCAACGAGTGGAAGGACGGCGAAGGCCTGTTCCTCACCTGCTCGGTCTGGCGTCAGGCGGCGGAGAACGTCGCGGAATCGCTCCAGCGAGGCATGCGCGTCGTCGTGCAGGGCCGGCTGAAGCAGCGGTCCTACGAGGACCGTGAGGGCGTCAAGCGCACGGTCTACGAGCTGGATGTCGAGGAAGTCGGCCCCAGCCTCAAGAACGCCACGGCCAAGGTCACCAAGACCACCGGTCGCGGCGGTCAGGGTGGCCAGGGCGGATACGGCGGCGGTGGCCAGCAGGGCGGCGGCAACTGGGGCGGCGGTCCCGGTGGCGGTGGCCAGCAGGGTGGCGGCGGTGCTCCCGCCGACGACCCGTGGGCGACCGGTGCGCCTTCCGGCGGCCAGCAGGGTGGCGGAGGCGGCTGGGGCGGAAGCCCCGGCGGCTCCGGCGGCTCCGGCGGCGGCTACTCGGACGAGCCCCCCTTCTAGGGCGGGCTCGTACCCCACTTCTTGATCACACAGGAGAAACACCATGGCGAAGCCGCCTGTGCGCAAGCCTAAGAAGAAGGTCTGCGCGTTCTGCAAGGACAAGACCCAGTACGTGGACTACAAGGACACGAACATGCTGCGGAAGTTCATTTCCGACCGCGGCAAGATCCGTGCCCGCCGCGTCACCGGCAACTGCACGCAGCACCAGCGTGACGTCGCCACGGCAGTCAAGAACAGCCGTGAGATGGCGCTGCTGCCCTACACGTCCACCGCGCGATAAGGGAAGGGTGACAACAGCATGAAGATCATCCTCACCCACGAGGTCTCCGGCCTCGGCACCGCCGGCGACGTCGTCGACGTCAAGGACGGGTACGCCCGTAACTACCTGGTTCCGCGTGGCTTCGCCATCCGCTGGACCAAGGGCGGCGAGAAGGACGTGGCGCAGATCCGCCGCGCCCGCAAGATCCACGAGATCGCGACGATCGAGCAGGCCAACGAGGTCAAGGCCAAGCTCGAGGCCGTCAAGGTCCGTCTGGCCGTTCGCTCCGGCGACGCCGGCCGGCTCTTCGGCTCGGTCACCCCGGCCGACATCGCTTCGGCGATCAAGGCCGCCGGTGGCCCCGAGGTCGACAAGCGGCGCGTCGAGCTCGGTGCGCCGATCAAGACGCTCGGCGGGCACCAGGTGTCCGTCCGTCTGCACCCCGAGGTCGCAGCGAAGCTCGGCGTCGAGGTCGTCGCTGCCTAAGGGCAGGACTCAGCAGAGCAGGTGAAGGGGGGGAGCCCCCAAGGGGGGGGGCCTTCCCCCTCCTCTTTTGTTTCCTTCCGGTGCACCGGATGG
>NZ_JBWKCM010000052.1:13131-23031 GCF_056436485.1 Streptomyces sp. NPDC043746
ACCCCCAGGGGTAGCGGAGAGGCTGGGTTGGGGGTTCTGGGTGGCGGAGGGGAGGGGCAGAGGAAAAGGGGGGAGGGCCCCCCCCCCGGGTGGTGCCCCCCCTTCACCTGCTCTGCTGAGTCCTGCCGGGCACACCGGGTGGGGACGTTTCACGTGAAACAAGCGCAGCCGGGCTGAATGCTGAGGGCGGAGCGTTTCACGTGAAACAGTTGCGGTCGCCGTACCGGATCCGTCCGTCAGCGAGTCGCGCCGGTGACGATCCAACGGCCGGAGTGGGTACGCACCCAGAGAGTGATCAACCGGACGGCCATCATCAGCGTCATCGCCCACCAGAGTGCGGTGAGTCCGCCGCCGAGGACCGGCACCAGGAGGGCGACGGGGGCGAAGACGGCCAAGGTCACCAGCATGGCCCACGCCAGGTAACGTCCGTCGCCCGCCCCCATCAGGACGCCGTCGAGGACGAAGACCACGCCGGCGATCGGCTGTGATACCGCCACGACCAGGAGCGCGGGGAGCAGGGTCTCCTTCACCGCCGGATCACTGGTGAAGAGAGGGATGAAGAGGGGGCGGGCGAGCATGATCAGTACCCCGAGCGCGATACCGCAGCCGATGCCCCACTCGACCATGCGACGGCAGGCCTCGCGGGCCCCCTTCTCGTCGTTCGCCCCCAGGTAGCGGCCGATGATGGCCTGCCCCGCGATGGCGATGGCGTCGAGGGCGAACGCGGTCAGGCTCCAGAGCGAGAGAATGATCTGGTGGGCGGCGATGTCGGCGTCACCGAGCCGGGCCGCTACGGCGGTGGCGATCATCAGGACGGCGCGGAGCGACAGGGTCCGGACGAGGAGGGGGACGCCCGCGCGGGCGCTGGCCCTGATGCCGGCGGCGTCGGGGCGCAGCGAGGCGCCGTGTCTGCGGGCTCCGCGGACGACGACGATCAGATAGGCGACGGCCATGCCGACCTGGGCCATCACCGTGCCCCAGGCGGAACCGGCGATGCCGAGCCCGGCCCCGTAGACGAGCACCACGTTGAGGATGCCGTTCGCCGTGAAACCGCCGATCGCGACGTACAGCGGGGTCCGGGTGTCCTGGAGCCCGCGCAGCACGCCCGTGGCGGCGAGGACGACGAGCATGGCCGGGATACCGAAGCTGGAGATGCGCAGATAGGTGACGGCGTACGGGGCAGCGGTGTCGGAGGCGCCGACGACGTCCACGAGCCAGGGGGCCGAGGGGATGGCGAGCGCGACGACAACGGCACCGAGCAGCAGGGCAAGCCAGATTCCGTCCATGCCCTGGCGGATCGCGGCGGGCAGATCGCCCGCACCGACGCGTCGGGCGACGGCGGCAGTGGTGGCGTAGGCGAGGAAGACGAAGACGCTCACGGCGGTCATCAGCAGGGCTGCGGCGATGCCGAGGCCGGCCAGTTGCGGGGTGCCGAGGTGCCCGACGATCGCGCTGTCGACCATGACGAACAAGGGCTCGGCGACCAGCGCGCCGAAGGCCGGTACGGCGAGGGCGACGATCTCTCGGTCGTGCCGTCGGCGGCCTGTTCGGGGGGTGGTGGGGGCCGGGGTCATGGAGGCCAATCTAATCTTCCACAGGTAAGAGATGCAATGGCACAGTGTCCCTTACGTTTGCTCCTCTCGGTCGTTCGTCCGTGCGCCGTCGGCAGGGATCTTGGAAACAGGGTGAAAGTTTTTCTCCCCCACAGTCAGTGGACGGAGAACATGCAGGTCAGGCGAGTAATGGTGGATGGTCTATGAGTTTGTCCACAGTGCTGTCCCCCGTTCCGTGCACAGGTTCCGAAGGGTTCTCCACAGCATCTGGTCTGTCGTCCACATGCCCTGTGGATAACCAGATTGGCTGACGGTGGAGACAGGCCTACCGTGGACCGGCGCCCGCACTCCTTCCGGCACCGGAATCAGCAGAACCAGACGCGCCGGAAGCGGAGTCGGGCGACTTGTTTGTCGGTGCCGTGCCGTAAGAAAGAGGGGCACGGCTAGGTCCGCGAAGCGGACGGGAGGAGGTGGGCCGGGTGAGCATCCCCGAGCCTTTGGACGACCCCTGGACCGAGGCCGGTCCCGGCGACCGTCTGCCTGTCTCCCGCCAGCGTCGCGGAGAGCGCAAGGGCAGCCGCGAGGACCGGCATGACCGGGGCTCGGACGGCGGCTGGGACGGCAGCTGGGACGGCGGCGGTCCCGCCGGCTTCGAGCGGGTGCCTCCCCAGGACCTGGACGCGGAACAGTCGGTGCTCGGCGGCATGCTGCTCTCCAAGGACGCCATCGCCGACGTCGTGGAGATCATCAAGGGCCACGACTTCTACCGCCCGGCGCACGAGACGGTCTACACGGCGATCCTCGACCTCTACGCCAAGGGCGAGCCGGCCGACCCGATCACGGTCGCCGCCGAGCTGGTCAAGCGAGGGGAGATCACCAAGGTCGGCGGAGCGCCGTACCTGCACACCCTGGTGCAGTCCGTCCCCACCGCCGCCAACGCCTCGTTCTACGCGGAGATCGTCCATGAGCGCGCGGTCCTCCGGCGGCTGGTCGAGGCCGGGACGAAGATCACACAGATGGGATACGCGGCCGACGGAGACGTCGACGAGATCGTCAACTCCGCCCAGGCCGAGATCTACGCGGTCACCGAGCAGCGCACCAGTGAGGACTACCTCCCCCTCGGCGACATCATGGAGGGCGCTCTCGACGAGATCGAGGCCATCGGTTCGCGCAGCGGCGAGATGACCGGTGTCCCGACGGGCTTCACGGACCTCGACGCCCTGACGAACGGCCTGCACCCCGGTCAGATGATCGTCATCGCGGCCCGCCCCGCCATGGGTAAGTCCACGCTGGCGCTGGACTTCGCCCGCGCGGCCTCGATCAAGAACAACCTGCCCAGCGTCATCTTCTCCCTCGAAATGGGGCGCAACGAGATCGCGATGCGCCTGTTGTCGGCCGAGGCGCGGGTGGCCCTGCACCACATGCGCTCCGGCACGATGACGGACGAGGACTGGACGCGGCTCGCGCGCCGGATGCCGGAGGTCTCGGCCGCTCCCCTCTACATCGACGACTCCCCCAACCTGTCGATGATGGAGATCCGCGCGAAGTGCCGTCGTCTCAAGCAGCGCAACGACATCAAGCTCGTGATCATCGACTATCTGCAGTTGATGCAGGCCGGTGGCTCGAAGCGGTCCGAGAGCCGCCAGCAGGAGGTCTCGGACATGTCACGAAACCTGAAGCTGCTGGCCAAGGAGCTGGAGGTCCCGGTGATCGCGCTCTCCCAGCTGAACCGTGGCCCCGAGCAGCGTACGGACAAGAAGCCCATGGTCTCCGACCTGCGTGAGTCCGGCTCGATCGAGCAGGACGCCGACATGGTCATCCTGCTCCACCGCGAGGACGCGTACGAGAAGGAGTCCCCGCGGGCGGGCGAGGCTGACATCATCGTCGGCAAGCACCGTAACGGCCCGACGGCCACCATCACCGTGGCCTTCCAGGGCCACTACTCGCGCTTCGTGGACATGGCGCAGACCTGAGGGTGATCCTGTAGGGCCTCATGTTCCGTGTCGGAATCTCACGGTCGATGTCGGATGGATGTCGGATACGACATCGCCATGAGACTGGCCAGGCTTTGAGGCCGAATTCGCTCAAACGTGTGGACGTTCCGAGCTCTCTTGGTGAACGTACCGCCGTACGGCCCAGGCTGTCACCGACTGCTTGATCGCATCGAATCTGATGCTGCGGGAGTGGGGGTGCTTGTGCCAGTTGAGTCGGCAATGGTGTGTTTCCGTGCGTCGGGGCGGGAGTTCGAAGACGAGCCGTGGGAGAGCGTCAGCGGCACGACGTTAGCGACAGCGTCTCCATGGCGGACATTCCGGTGGTACGACGGCCAGAAGCACTACTCGGGCACCTACTGGTCGTCGACCATGCGTGACCACGTGATTTACGAGTCGCGGCTTGAACTTGCTCGACTGCTGTTTGACGACTTCGACCCATCTGTCCGCCGAATCCTTGCCCAGCCCTTCCTGCTGAAAGCCGAGGTGGAAGGCAAGGTTCGCAAACACATCCCGGACTACCTGCTGATCAGCGAGGACGGTCCGGTCGTGGTCGACGTCAAGCCGAGGCACCGGGTGGCCAAGCCAGAGGTGGCATTCACTTTTGACTGGACGCGGCGGCTGGTGGAGACACGCGGATGGCGATACGTCGTGTGGAGCGAACCTGCGTCGGCGGAGCTCGAGAACCTTCGGTTCCTCGCCGGTATCGACGCGACTGGCTCTTCGATGGTCTCCTGCTCGACGAACTTCGAGCGATGGGGCTGGACCGCCGGACACTTGGCGAACTCGATGACGCACTCGCCGGACGGGAGCCGGAGGAGGTCCGAGCTGGGGTCCTTCACCTTCTCTGGCGTGGTGAACTGGTCACCGACTTGAGTATCCCGCTCAGCGGTCATCACGTTCTGAAGGTTCCGAAGTGAGCTGGGCCGGAGCCCGCGTGGGGGTTGGTACACGGTTCCGCTATGACGGCGAGACCGTTGAGGTAGTCGAGCTGGCGATCACCAGGAACGGCAACGAGGCGGTACTGAAGAACGGCCGCGGGAAGCTGCTGAGACTGGCAGTGAAGGAACTGCTGCTGTCTGATCGAGCTCGTGTGATCCCGGATGCTCCGGGACCGTCCGGTGACGACGACGAAGACGTTGCTGGCGTCGTGCTGAGCCAGCTGTCGAAAGCCGAGCAAGACGGACTACGAGAGCGGGCAGGCCACGTCCGGGAGGTCCTCACCGGTTACCGGTCGGGTGCTCCGGAGCTGGCAGTGGAAGGAGAGCCGAGGCCGGAATACTCGCCTGACCTCCCGCTCGGCGAGCGCTACGCGAGCAAGGCCGCTGAGCTCGGCGTCACCGTCCGTACCGTCGAGCGCTGGGTTCGGGACTTCCGCCGCGGCGGCGAGGCGAGCTTGGCGGCCGCCGGGCGACCCGCACGTGGGCGGGCCACGAAACTAGATGACCGGTGGGTGGAGACAGCCACGGAGGTCATGGTCGAGCACGCCAAGGAGTCCAAGCCGTCCCGCACGCTGGTGATCGAGCGGACCCGAGCACGGGTGGTCGCACGGTTCGGTCCGGATGTCGTCCCGCAACCCAGTCGGGCTACGGCCTTCCGGCTGCTTGAGGAGTTGGAGGACCAGCACCCGCTCTTCCGGCTGAGTGCGAAGCGGAACCGGGACATCGCTGGCCGGCCAAATGAGCCTTATGGCAAGTTGCGGCCGACCAGGCTGGGCGAGTACCTCCTGATGGACTCCACCCGGCTGGACGTTTTCGCCTTCGACCCATTCACGCTTCGATGGGTGCAGGCCGAGCTCAGCGTCGGTATGGACTGGTACACCCGCTGCATCACCGGCATCCGCTTCACCCCGGTGTCGACGAAGGCGGTGGACGTCAGCGCGGTGCTCTACCAGTCGTTCCGGCCCAGGCCGGCTGGGAAGGACTGGCCGCGCTACGCGGTCTGGCCCGAGCACGGCATCCCACGGACGGTCCTCGTGGATACGGCTGTCGCCGAAGGGGCTGGTGCAGCTGGCCCCATTCTGGTTCCAGAAACCCTGGTCATCGACCACGGAAAGCAGTACGACTCCGAGCATCTGACCAGCGTCTGCCGGCGGATGGGCATCTCGATCCAGCCTGCGAGGCTACGGACGGGCCGAGACAAAGGGCCGGTCGAAAGATTTTTTCGCACCCTGCGCGAGGGCCTGCTTCAAGCACTGCCCGGCTATAAGGGGCCGGACGTCCATTCCCGGGGGGAGAACCCGGAGGGCGACGCCTTCTTCTTCCTGCATGAGCTGGAGGCGATCATCCGTGAGTGGGTCGCGGTGGTCTATCACCACCGGCCGCACACGAGTCTGGTCGATCCGGGCCTGCCGGGGCTGCGGATGTCTCCTGCTGCGATGTTCGAGCACGGCATGGCCCGGGCGGGTTACATCGAGGCCCCCAGAGATCCCGACCTCGCCTACGAATTCCTGAAGACCGAATGGCGCACGATCCAGCACTACGGAGTCGAGATCGGCCGGCGCCGTTACAGCGGCCCCGGCCTCAAAGGCCTCAGCGACGTCCGGAGTCCCTACAAGGGGCCGGTCGAGAACGGATGGCCCTTTCAGGTCGACCCCGACGACATCACCCGCATCTACGTCCGGGACCTGGACCGTCGCTGGCGCACCCTGACCTGGGAACATGCGCCCACGGCCGGTATGCCGCTGAGTGAGGATGCTCTCGCCTTCGCCCGGAAACTGGCTGCTGCGAAATATCGCTTTCCTGACGACCGTCTCGCGGTCGCCGACCTACTGGAGCGCTGGAACCTCGGCCTGGGCACAACGCTGGCGGAGCGGCGGATGGCCCTGCGGCTATCGCGAGAGCAAGCGGCCATCGAACTGCCCGAGACCGACGAGTCAGTCGTCTCACTGCCCTCAGTCCGCAAAGCCCTGGGAGACAAAGAAGGCTCGCCCCACGAGGAGCCGGAGGAGACGGAGCCGGCCGAGACCGGTGATGACGACGAAGCCGACTTCGAAGCCCTCACCGAAGAGGACGACTTCTACGCCGACGCATTGGAGGACGTGTGACTGACCCGCTCCCGCTGGGCCTGGGGAATCTGGCGTTGTCGCGGAAGGAGGATTTCAAGGAGTTCGCCAACGCTCCGCGTCGCGAACAGCCCAGTCTGCTGACGAGGGCCGAGCTGAAAGCTCTGACGGCTGAGGCAAGAGCCGTCCACGACCGACTGCGGCGGGAGTGGCATGCCAACCTCGGGCCGATCAGGACACAACAGCTGGCTGACCTTCACGAGGATTTGTGGGACATCGTCGACAGCAACCAGCAGGACGGTGACAAGGCCAAAGGCGCCGTGGCTGTCGACGCCTTTCCCGGCCTGGGGAAGACGACCTCGGTGCTGGCGTTCCTCCGTGAGTTCCACCACCGAGAGATTACTGAGAACGGCGAGTTCACAGCCCAGGGACACGAACGGCTTCCGGTCTGCCGGGTCGGACTGACCGGCAACACCGGCATGAAGGACCTCAACCGTGCCATTCTGGAATTCTTCGGCCATGCCGGACGCAACCGCGGAACGGCCGCCCAGATGGGCCAGCGGGCCCTGGACTGCGTGTTGTCCTGCGAAGTGCGCGTCCTCGCACTCGACGATCTGCACTTCCTGAAGTGGCGCAACACCAGTGGCATCGAGGTCAGCAACCACCTGAAGTGGATCGCCAACGAGTTCCCCGTGACCTTGCTGATGATCGGCGTCGGACTCGCAGAGAAGGGCCTGTTCAGCGAAGGAACTACTTCTGGTGACACAGCCCTGGCCCAGACAGGCCGACGCACGACTCGACTGGACATGCAGCCCTTCACCATCAAGAACGAGGCAGGCCGCCGAGAATGGAGGAAGATGCTTCTCGCCCTGGAGAAGCGAGTGGTCCTGGCCGACAAGTACCCCGGCATGCTCGCAGACGATCTTTCCGACTACCTCTTTGCCCGCAGTACCGGGCATATCGGCTCGCTGATGACACTGATCAACCGGGGCTGCCAGAGAGCCGTCCGCAGCGGCACCGAACGCCTCGAGCGTGACCTGCTCGACCGAGTGAAGAACGACGAGGCATCTGAAAAGGCTCGCAGGGAGCTCGAAGCCGCCTTGGACAAGCGCCGACTCACCAGCCGGCCCCGATCCAGCAACCGGAAAGCCGTGTGACGTCCGGCCTGCGGACTCTCCCGATCAGGGTCGCGCCGCTGCCAGGAGAAGCCCTGGACTCCTGGCTGGAGACCCTGGCCCACCGCAGCATGGTCAGCTTCCGCGAGATCCTGATCGCCTTGGGACTGCCCGGCCGGCGCGACGGCAACCTCCCTGACCTCACCCGCTACCTCGAGCCGGAGCAGGCCGAGCAAGCCGCAGCCGTCAGCGGAGTCCCCGCTGACCGGTTGCATGCGATGACGTTGCGCCGGTACGACGGCCATGCGCTCGTACTGCACCCTGACCGCCGGACGGTGAACCGCATGCAGCTATGGGGCCGCAACGGCTCCCGTTACTGCCCCCAATGCCTTCACGAACACGACGGCCGCTGGCAGTTGCGCTGGCGCCTCCCCTGGAGCTTCGCTTGCATTCGGCACCGGATCCTGCTGCCGCACGCCTGTCCCTCTTGCGACCAGCGCACCCGCCACGGCCGAGTCAGCATCTTCCGTGATCTTCCACCCCATCAGTGTCCTACGACGCTGAAACCGTCAGGGGCGCTCTGCCAGACGGACCTCACCCTGGCCCCCGCTGCCGCCCTTCGCGAAGACAGCCCGGTACTGGCGTCGCAGCGCTGGATCAACGACCTGCTGGACCGAGTCGAACAGGGACGAGCACAGCCCCTCCCCGCACCCCGAATGATCTTCAACGACCTGCGTGCGCTGGCCTCCTGGGTCTTGCGCATCGCGGAACCCGGCGACTTCCCGACACTCGATCCGCATGTCGAGCAGGCATGCCAGGACTACGCCGGAGACGGCCAGTTCTCGCCCACCTCGGCGGCAGTGACCGCAGGCGGACTCACCCGCGCCGTCCTCATCCTTCAACAGGGCTCCGACAAGACAAACATCGCCACGCTGCGGACCCTCCTCGAACGAGACGGCGAACGACTGGACCTCATGCCGCTCGGTGACATCAACAAACGCTGGAGAGCACACTCCACTGCCCTGCGACAACTGATCTGGCAGGCCATGGACACCCGCATGGCGAACGTGGACCGGCTCCGCTTCCGAAGCTGCACCACTCGCCCGCGCCCACCCCACAAGATGAACGAGACCCTGACCGCCGCACGGGCCGGCCGAGTCCCACAATTACTCTGGCGTGGATGGACTGCCCGCTTCCTGCCCGCCGCCGGCGTCCGGAACATCGGCAACTTCCGCGCGGCCCTGGCCGTCGCACTCCTACTCCCCGGAGCATCCAAACGTCACTTCGATCCCCTGATCAGCATGCTCGGCCATCAGGCGCAACTCGACGTCCACTACACGCTCGCCGAGCTTGCCCAACAGGGCCACGACGGAGTCCTCACCGCTCTCTGCGAGATCGCCGACTACCTGGACACCCAGCCTGTCCCCATCGACTACCAACGTCGACGCGGGCTGACGGGTGAAGGCCTCTTGCCCGCTGATGACTGGGTTTCGATTTGCACACAGACCGGTGTCCACCCGGGACAGGAAGCGCGGTTGCTGTCTGTGCGCCGCTACCTCTATCAGCGCATCACCGGAAATGATCTCCGGCAGGCGCCAACGTCGCTCCGGATCACGACCGCCGAGGAGGCGGGAGGCGTCGCGGTGGTTCCCTTCCGGATCACCGCCGCCCTGCTGGGAGCTCTCGACGAGTACGGCGAGGACTACCTACGGGGATTGGGCATCGACGAACCGCTGACCTGGGAGCCCCCAGCAGACCTTGCCGCAGGACTCTGCCTGCCCGGCCGACCAGTTGACGTGAGACGAGCACACCGTCTCATCTGCGCTGAGGGCCAAGCGCCCGCTGTCGCGGCGAAGGAGATGGGCGTCGCTCTGGAAAGCATCCGCCATTGCTTCGAGCAGCACCCACCCAGCGTCCCCTGGCCCTCCAAAAGCGGCGGATCTTGGGTCGACCCCAGCAGGCCCATTGCTCGACGGTCCCGGCTTGCCGCAGCTCAGGCGCGTCAGCAAGCACATACCGTGCTCACCGACGATTTCCTGCGACGCGAGTACCTCGACGCGCGGAAGACGGTCAGAGAGATCGCCTCAGAGACCCGTCTCCCCAAGAGACTCATCAGTGAGGTGCTCAATCAGTCCGGCCTCATCGCTAAGGGCTGTCCCGCAAAGATCTTGGCTCCGAGTGCAGAGCAGCCGGAAGAGCTGGCGAGGTGCTCAACTGGTGGTTCGTGAGGTGTCCAG
>NZ_JBWKCM010000053.1:0-13382 GCF_056436485.1 Streptomyces sp. NPDC043746
AACGTCCTGTGGGCGATGATCCGTGACGGAGAGTGCTTTCACACTTCACCTCCCGTCACGGGAGCGGCTTGACAACACGATTGGGAAGTTCCTTGGGTGTGTGAGCGGGCGGGGGCGGGGCGCGCTCGGCTCTCGTGCAGCTCATGGGGTACTCCTGGACGTCTGAGGCGGAATGTTTCAGCGGGGTCGGCCGGCAGAACGAGGCGCGGGCGGAGGTGCTGCGGTGGCCGGTGGACTGCCGGTCGACGGCGATGTTCCGGCGCGCGGCGAGGAGGCGTGGGCCGCCCGCTGCCGGTCTGAATCGACGTTCCGGGCAGAGGACGGCACAGGAGCAGCCTCGGTACCGAGGACGTCGTCGAGCAACTCCCGGCTGCGCAGGACGTTGACCATCTGGTGGTGCCGGGGGTCCGTGCGCTCTGCGGGACAGGCAGCGAGACCGTCCTCGGCGACTTCCAACTGCTCACGGACGTCCTGGAGCATCCCGTACGCGGCTGCCAGTCGTGTCCACGTCTCGAAAGTCGGATGGTGATGCGGGTCGTCGAAGTCGAGACGGGCGCGAGTCCAGTCGGCGGCCGAGGCGACGAGTTCGGTCAGCTCGGGCAGAGCCCCGACCAGTGCGCCGTTGACCTCCTCAATGATGCCCGCCACCTCATCGGGCGAGGCGTCCTCGTGGAGGCGAGAGATCATTCCGCGGACCGAGTACGGATCGGCGGAAGCGCTGGGCAGGTGCCTGACCTGCAGCGGCTTGTCGGAGCCCGGTGCCGCGCTGCGGTGGGCGAGCCGGATGTTGTGCTGCATGGCCGCACCGACGGCCTCGCCGATGCTGGAGTGGTACTCGGGCACGTTTGCCTCTTCGGGTGAGTGGTCTTTGACGGGTGGGTCGAGCGGGGACGCGCGACGTACTGGTGGCCGACGGCGAAGAGAGCCGCCGGGGTCACCGTCGGGGGGTTGCGGCGCGCGGCGGGTGACCCGTCGTAGTGAGCGGCGCCGTCTGGGAACTGGACGCCGAGGAGACCTTGGCCTGGTTCGCCGCAGGAGAAGTGGCCAGAGCGGCACCACGGTGATCACGGACGGTCCGTGCTGCGGAGTAGCTCGTCGACGCGGCGCCGACGCGGCGTAGCTCGGCCTCGGAATCGACGAGTTCGGACTGGGCCGAGCTGACGAACTCCGAGGCGAAGCCGAACCGGTCGGCGAGCGCATACGCGTCGTCGTCCAGGTCGTTGACCTGTTCTCCCGCTGCTTCCAGCGCCTCCCGGACGCGCTCCAGCGCACCGTGCTCGGGGTGAAGGAGGTGGTCAACTGCCCGCTGAAGGCTGGCTCCGTCTTCGGCCGCACGGATCTGGTCCGTGATGCTGAGAAGTTCGGCTCCGGCGGCGTAGGGCCCCAGCGCATGCACCGGAGGGCTCATCCGGGCCGTGTCGAGAGACGGCGGAAGGGTGACGTCATAGTGAGCGGCTCGAAGCATCTCGGCCGCATGGCTGGCGATGGCGGCCTGGTCGGCGAGCGGAGTGGTGGTGGGCAGGCGATGGCGTCGGCCGTGCCAGTCGTCGATCTGCTTGAAACCGGCGTGACGGAGGAGCTGCGCGGAGAGGTCATCAGTAGCGCCCTTGGCAACGACGCTGCCGCTGAACTCGGACGTGATGGTGATCGAGGTAGGCACGGAAGTCTCCGGGGCAGAGGGAGCGAAGGACCCGTCGGAAGTGGGCCAGTGGGCAGAGCGTCCAGCAAATCCGGGGTTTGGTCCGGCCGAGAATCGCTGGTAGAGGCCGCACGGCGGCGGTCAGCCGGGCGCCCCGCCGCAGCAGGGCACCCGGTCGGTCAGAAGAAGGGATTCTCCGTCGGCCGGTCGGCCCCGGTGGCGGCCATGAGCAGTTCGGCGAGGTCCTCGGGCTCGGACGACCTCTGGTCTATCCACCACCCAGCACGGGTCACCGTACGAGCGTTCTCCTCGATCTCCGCCCACTCCGCTTCGCTGGTCGTGCCTTCGGTGACCAGTGCGGTGTAGGCGTTGGTCAGGATCTGGTGACGACAGCGCACGCCCCAGGGAACGGCCCGCTCGGTCCCCTCCAGGGGAGGCATCCGGTACTGCTCGGACCAGGCTTCGGACGCCGTCTGCTCCTCGGCGCGCTTCGCCTTGAGCCAGGCGGCCTTGTCCTGCTCGTCGCCCTCGTTCGAGGCGCGCCAGCAGTCCGTGCACTCCTGCCTGGCGAGCCACTCGGCGAAGCCGGCGCGGCGGTCGGCCGGACGGTCGGACAAGTCGCGGTCGGCATGGTGACCGCAGGTGTGGTCGATAGGCCAGATCGTCTTCACGGCCATGGAAGGGCCTCCTTGAGGAATTGGATCAGCGGTCGCGGGAGTACGCGATGCGGGGGTCAACCGGCCGGACCGCCGGTGTGGTGACGGCGGCGGGGACCGGCGCCCTGCCCGGGATACCGGCACGGGCCGGGCTGGCGGCGAGCGCGGCGGCGCTCAACGGAGACGCGCGAGCGGGACCACGGCCGCGCTCACGGCCGGCGGCCGGCGTGGCAGCAGGGCGGGGCCGAGCCGTCACCTCTTGAGCGAGGCGGGGCTGCACTGCGACCTGGAGCCCCGAACGGTGCAGGGCCACCGTGGCGTCGGCGACTTTCCCCAGCGCCTCGACGCGATCGGTGGTCGCGGGGAGCGTGTAGATGTCCAGGCTCGAGTTGTGCCGCCAGCCGTCCTCCACCAGCGCGAGCCCGCTGAGGCCGGAGACACGGTCGTCGAGGGCTGCGACGATGCCGAGCTGCGGGTGATCGGCGAAGGCGACGTCTGGTTCACCGAGCGGACCGCGGTCGCGTACCTGTGCCGTGTCGGGCGCCAGCGCAGGGTCAAGTGCGGCGTCCACATCGACCTGGTATCCGGCCTTGCGCAGCAGCTCGATGGCCCGGCTGGTACGGCCGTGCCCGTCACGGTTCTGGTCGGCCAGCGCGTACAACGTCGGCTGGTCGGGGACGGGATGGAAGTCGAATCCCCTGAGCATCCAGGTGCTGGCCGCGAGGTTCTTCGGGTTCGCGGCGACGATGCCGTGGACGGGGTGGTGGCCGAAGGCCAGGTCGGGCGGCACGTCGTAGTGGCTGGGCATGGCAGATCCATCCGAGGCGGGTGCAGTTACAGGTGCGGGCGATGGGCGGATCAGTTCTGAGGGTGCGGTGCACGGAGGACTCCTGG
This sequence comes from Streptomyces sp. NPDC043746, assembly GCF_056436485.1. NCBI lineage: Bacteria > Bacillati > Actinomycetota > Actinomycetes > Kitasatosporales > Streptomycetaceae > Streptomyces > Streptomyces sp. NPDC043746. Next base: position 3,190 of record NZ_JBWKCM010000053.1, read on the forward strand.
ATCGCGGTCGGTCAGAGCCGGGGGGCGGATGAGGAACTGGCCGACGGCGGCGCGGCCCGCGCGGAAGACTCCGGCGGCGGACCGGTCGGGAGCACGCGCTGGCCGACCGACGGCGAAGAGGCGAGAGCGACCCTCGCCCGGGATGGAGCGGAGTCGGGCGGGAGCACGGTGGCGGCGCGCGCCTCGCCGGAACGTTCCTGCTCCTGGCGTGTCGGTACGCCAAGCTGGTCCAGGCGGGCGTCGACAGCGGAGAGGAGATCCGGCACGCTGCCGCCGTGGCGCGCATGCGGACCGTCCGGCTCGGAGTCGTAGATCACCTCGTAGACGGCAGGCTCGACGGACCGGTGGCGGGTGACCATCCAGCTTTCCGGGGACTCGGGGTGCTCGGAGGGAGGCTCCTGCGGCGGCGAGATGATCAGCGAACTGCCGTCGGGAAGCTCGGCGTGGACGATGTAGTCGCTCAGGCCGTACTCGACGGTGCCCTCCAGGCCGCGCTGCCCGAGCGCTGAACGGAGGGCAGCCTGGAGGCGACGCGGATCGGATGTGGCGGTCAGGGGCGAGGTTTCGTGGTGCATGGAGTTCTCCGTTGCGAACGCCCCGCCGCACGGCGGGAGCCGACGGGGGCGTGGAGCTTGAAGCATTGCGGTGGTCCATGAGGATCCGGTGATCGGGCAGTTTGGCGCTGCCGTGACTGCGTGCTAGGGATCACCGCGAGCGACCGGGAGCCGGCGGATGCGATGCCGGCGGGACCTGGGGCGAAGCAGGTGACACGGCAGGGGGCTTGTGCGTCGAGCGGGTCAGGGCGACGCGCGCCCGCTCGGTCTGCGCTGGCCGTTCGGTGTCCGCCCTGTGAGCGAGGTATTCGCCAATGCGCACCAACGCCGGTCCCTTGGAACCCAGTTCGTGTGAGTAGTGCCAGCCTTCGGTGTTGCGGTGCTCCTCGGCACGCTCCTGGTAGAGGTGGAGCACGCTCGGCTGCGAACCGTCCATAAGGGCCATGACGCCGTCCCATTCGTGCCGCAGCTCCTCCGCCCGGAGCAGGATGGTGTCGATCCCGCGTATCCGACGGAGGTCGTCACTGATCGGCCCCTCGACGTAGTCGGGGCCGTCGGCGGCGGCGCGGACCCCGGCCAGCACCTCGGGTCCGTGGTCGAGGAACACCTCGGCGTGCTTCCACGCTTCGGCGTCCCGCTTGACCTTGCCGTCCCCGTAGACCTTGTCGTCCAGCGGCCAGCCGTCCGCGTCGCAGAGTGAGTCCGAAACCGCGTCCCAGGCGTCGCACGCCTCGTTGATCCCGGCGGCGGCCGAGGCCAGTGCTGGGAGGTGTCGTCGCCACGCCAAAGGGTCGGTGGCCTGCGACGGCTGGTTGTCACCGGAGGAAGGAGTGGAGGAAGCAGACATGATCGGTTCCTGTTGCTGTGCTGGTCGTTGGGCTAGGCGGTCATGCGGGCGTCTGTGTCGAACAGCTCCCGCTCGGCCGGGTGGAGGATGTGCTGGGTGATGAAGGAGCGGCCGGCGACCTTCCACAGACCTCGGCCCTTGGTCAGGGCGGACACCGCCTGGGTCTCGACGCCGGTCAGGCCGAGCAAAGATGCAGCGGCGGCGAGCTGGTCGGGCTCCTGGCGGTAGATGATGCGCGTGCTGCAGTCCGCGAGGAGCCCCTCGGCAAGGACCCGGCCGCGTGAGCCGGCGTCGCCCGCCGAGAGCAAATCGCTGAGCCGGTGGATCACCATCAGGTTCGCGATGCCCAGCCCTCGGGAGAGCTTCCACTGGCTCTGCATCCGCTCCAGCAGCCCGACGTGCCGCATCAGCCGCCACGCCTCGTCGTAGATCACCCAGCGCCGACCACCATCGGGATCACTGAGGGCCGACTCCATCCACGCGCTCGCGCACGTCATCGCGAGCACCAGTGCCGTGTCGTCACCGGAGCCGCCGAGACGGGAGAGATCGATGGACAGCATCGGTGTGGTCGGGTCGAACGACACGGTGCTCGGCGCGTCGAACATGCCGCTCAAGTCGCCGTGCACGAGACGTCGCAGGGCGTGGGCGAGGTCCTGGGCGGCTGAACCGAGGTGCCCCGCCTGGTGGCCGAGGGCGTGGTCGAGGCGTTCGGGGGAGCCGAGTACGTGCGCGATCTCGCCGAGCAGCGGCACCGTGCCCCGGGCGGCGGCGCCAGCGACGACCAGATCCAGGGCCAGGTCGAGGGCGGTGTGCTCCATCGGCAGCAGGTCGCGCTTCAGCACGGTGCGGGCGAGGCTGGCCAGCAGCAGCAGACGGCGCTTGCGAACCTCCGTATACCAGTCCTCCTCGCTCACGGAGGCGGGGCGGGCCGGAGCGTCCAGCGGGTTCAACCGTCCAGGGAGCCCCGGGCCCAGGGCGATGCTGTATCCGCCGAGGGCCTGCGAGACACCGGTCCACTCCCCCTTGGGATCGCAGGGGATGTAGATCCGGTAGCCGTGGGCGATCGACCGGGTGGCGATCGACTTCGCCAGCGCCGACTTGCCCATGCCGATGATTCCGGCCAGGACCGCGTTGGGGTTGGTGAAGCCCTCGATCCGGCCGCTGTTGTAGAGGGAGAACGGGTCGAAGCAGAAGGCCGCCTCCGCGTGCACATCGCGGCCGATGAACACCCCTTCGGCGCCCAGGCCGCCCTCGGCCACGAACGGGTAGGCGCCGCTGGCTGTGGCGGTGGTCATCCGGTGGGCGGGCAGGGCGAGCTTGCCGCCGCGGGCGGAGGCCGGACCGGGGCGACCGGCGAGGGGGTAGGTGGGCCGCAGATCCGGGTCGAGGGTCTGCTCGGCGCGGTGCTTGGGCGGGTTTCCGGCGAGGCGTGCCTGGCGGCGGGCTTCGGTGAAACCGGCTCGGGCGGCCCGCTGCTCGGCGCGTGTCGTCTTACGGGGCACGAACAGAGGGGAGGCGCTGGCGCGGGTACGGGGCATGAGCGTTTCTCCAGGTGAGGGGTGGGTCAGCGGCGGACGAGGCCGGTGAACGGGGCGTGCAGGTCGGCCGGGGTGGTGCGCCGCCGCACGAGATGAGCGGTGCGCTGGTGGCGCTGGCAGATGGTCAGTTCCGGTGCTCCCTCGGGAAGGCCGGCCTGGCACGCCTCCGGTTCGGGGATCTCGCCGGACTCCGGCCGGGGTGCCGCGTGGTAGGCGGCGTGGAGGTGCTCGGCGGCCTGCCAGATGCGGGTGCGGGCGGTACGGAGCTGGTCGCCCTCGACCGCGACGAGCTGCCCGGTGCGACCGGCGTGGGCGTCGAGAAGCCCGTACAGCGAGACGAGGTGGGTGTGCAGGGTGTCCAGCTCGGCTCGGGTGGTGACCAGCGGGCCGCCCGGGATGTTGAGTGCCCGGTGGAAGTCGAGCGCGGCGGTGGCGAAGGGCACGAAGTCCTGCGCGGTCGGGCTGGCGGTGCGGGACATGAGGGTGCTCTTTCGAAGGGGAGGGTCAGGCGGCGAGCGCGAGCGGCAGGGCGGCGGCGGTGAATGCCTCGGCCTGCTGCCAGGTCAGGGGCCGGAGGTCGAGCTGGGCGCCGACAGCGGCGGTCTCCACGACGGCGCAGGCGGTGCGCAGCTCGTCCTCGGTGTCGGCCGAGACGGTCAGCAGACCGGTCAGGGCGACGTCGGCGTGCCCGGCGATGAGCTGGCGTTCGCGGGACTTGATGTCCTGGTACTCGATCGAGTCCGCCTCGGAGTCGACCTGACCGCGCCGGGCGCGTTCGGCGGCGTCGGCGATCACACTGGACTTCTTGCGCTGGACGTCGCGCAGGGCGGCGTCGAGGTTCTTCGGCTCGTAGGAGAGCGACAGCGTGCGCCGGACGCCGCCGGTGAACAGGAGCTGGTGCAGGAAGCCGGCGCTGGTCTCGGTGCGCGGCCAGTTCTCCACCCAGTAGGTGGCGTGCACGGCGGAGTCGGTGGCGATGTGGTCCGCCTTCTCGACGACCACGACGGGGCCGGCGGCGGCGGGCTCGGCCTCGGGGCGACCGGCAGTGGACCAGCGGTCGAGTGTCGCCAGCGCCTTCGGGTCGTAGGAGGTGCGCACCACGGCGGCGATTTCGCGGGCGGTGAGCCAGCCCGTCGGGGTGAGACCGGCGGTTCGCGCCGCCTGGTCGAACGTGGAGGTGAGCTGGGCGAGGACGCTGAAGGCACCGGTGAGACCGCCGCCAGCCTGGTTGATCAGCCGGCGGGCCGCCTTGGTGTCCAGGGAAACCGCGACGTACGCCTCGTGAGGGGCTGCTGCGGGGCCGGCGATCTGGATCAGCTCGTTGTAGATCGCGCCGGCCATCGGGGTGTCGGGTCGGCCGTGCTCTTCCCAGTAGCGGCGCAGCGCGTCGCCGGAGTCGGGGATGGTGCGCTCGATTACCTGGATGCGGGCGATCTGCCCGGTACGGGCGAGGGCCGCCAGAGCGCGTCCCCAGCCGCCGACGTTGGCCTGCTGGGTGCCCGGGTCGAGCAGGGCGTAGGCGCGGGAGGAGACCTTGACCACCGCGGTCAGTGTCCCGGTGTGCGGGTTGTGGACGGCGCCGTATTTGCCATCGGGAGCAGTGGTCACGCGCAGGCTGGCAGCGGTGCCGGGAAGGTGGAGCAGGCCCTCGCGGGTCGGCCGGCGGGAGGGCCGGGTGAGCCAGACGAGCTGGCCTCGCATCCGGCGCAGCGCGTACCGGACGACGATCGGGGCCCAGTCCGCCAGAGCACGGCCTCGGTGGCGGACGAAGACGAGCAGGGCGATCACGGCCCACAGCGGGATGAGCTGGAGGGCGCCGACCACACCGCGGGCGAGGATCACGGCGAGAAGGAGAAGGCCGGTGAGTCCGGCGACGGCCAACTGGGTGACGGTCAGGCCGAGCAGGACGCCGCGCCTGCTGCGGTGCGGGAACTTCACGGTGGGAGTGGAGGACTGGTGCTTGCCGGACATGGTGGTTCCAGACGGTGGGAGCGGGCGGAGGACGGGGCGCGCGGCGCTCTTCTGGACGTCATCGCGAAACCTTTCTGCTGGCGGGTAGGCGGGGGGCGGGCCGTGGAGTGCGGCCCGCCCCCGGGGATGTGCGTTAGGAACCCGACGGCGGCTGGGTGGGATAAACCCAGTTCGTCGGTGTCGCGGAGCCGGTGGCCGACGGACCGGACGCGGACGCCGGAGTGCCCGAGGCCGAAGGTCCGGTGTCGGCTGGCGGCATGGAGGTCATGTCGCCGCCCGGAGCCGATGCGGCTGCGAGGTGACCGGAGCCGCTCGCAACGCCTTGGGCAGTCGATTCGGACCCTTCCGGTTCGTCCTCGCCAGGACGTGTGATCAGCGGCGGGATTCCGGGGCGCTGGATCAGAGCCCGGCCCTTGTCGCCGCTCGCGTTCGGGTCTTCGCCGTACCGGAAGCGGGTCTGCTGCTTGGGCGGCCCGGCGTCGATGCCCTCCTTGCTGAGGTTGCCGCCGGAGGGGTTGATGCCGGAGGCGACGCCATCGGTGCCCGCGCCCGGGACCTGGTTCGGACCCTGCGGAGCGGGGGCGCCGGTACCGGCCCGCAGTGCGAGGCTGCCTGCGGTCTTCGCGGCTCCTGCGGCGACCGCCATGCCGGCGACACCGGTGCGGTGCATGTCGTCGTGGCCGCCGCCGTCGCTGGCCCAGTGGACGAACTTGTACGTCGCGTAGGGGCAGAGCAACACCAGGACCATCACGACGATGCCGGCCATCGCGTCGGACAGGGCCGCCATTCCGTCGCTGGCGTCGGTCTTGCCCATGGCGGAGACGCCGATCAGGAAGACCACGGTCATCAACAGCTTGGAGACGATCAGGGTGCCGGTGGCTTCGATCCAGCCGCGCCGCCACCGTTTGGCGACTTCCCAGCCGCCGCCCGCCCCGGCGAACACCGCGAGCGCGACCATGATCAGTACGCCGACCTTGCGGGCCACCATCACGCCCCAGTAGAGGAAGGCGCCGATCGCGCACCCGAAGGCGACCAAGGAAGGGACGCCCCAGCCGAGGCCGTACATGGCCCCCATCTGGTCAACCTTGATCACGCGGCGGATCGCGTCGTCGATCGAGGTGTTGGCGGCTTTGAAGAGGCCGTCGGACAGCGCGTCCACGACGGTGATGGCGACGGTCGTGAAGGCGATGGCGGAGAAGCTGAACAGGACCCCGGTCATGGTGCCGAACGCCGCCTTGGCGAGGGCACGTTCGTCTCGGCGCCAGGCCGCGGTCATGAGCTGGATGCAGAAGATGCCGACGGTCAGGGCGAGGCCGATGGGCAGCAACAGCTCGTAGTTGTCCCGGAACCACCCGGCGTTGAGATCGATGGCCGTCGTCTTGTTGACGGCCTTGGCGGCCAGGTCGGCCGCGCTGGACGCCAGCTCGCCCGCCGACTTCGCGATCCACGCGCCGAGACCGTCGGTGACGGTGCCGGCGGGGTTGGTGGCGAAGTCGACGGCGCCGCACACCTTGTCCATCAGCGGGAAGTCGCAGACTCCCATGGGTCGTACCTCCGTTCTGGGGCGAGGGTCAGGGCGCGACGGACGGCATGACGCCGACCAGGGCGCAAGGGTGGTTGGGCCGGCACTGGACCGCGAGGGTGGTGGAACGGCTCTCCGCGCCACCGGCAGACGAGCCCTTCCAGCGAATCGACTGCTTGCCGGAGACCGTGACGGCGTAGACGTACGCCTGAGTGATCGCCCCGGGGTCGTCCTGGAGGGCCTGGGTGAAGGCGTGCGGGAAGTGCCCCTCGTTGATCTTGGCGGTGGCGACCTGCTTATTGGCGGCCATCTCCCTCCACAGCACGGCCGAGGGGACCACCTGGTCGACGGAGGCCGGATCGGCGTACTTCGACTCCGTGGTCAGCCAGCCGCGCAGCGCCTTGCGCAGCTCGGGCTGCGAGTACGCGCGGGTGTCGTACGACCACAGCGCTGCTGCGGCGGCCTTCCCGTACGTGATCGGGTCGTGGGTTTTCGGCGGAACGGGGAGAGCGCGGGGCCGGGTGTGCGGCCCGGACGGTGCCGCGGACGACGAGGACGCCGTGGGCGAACTCGGCGGTGGCGCCGCAGTATCGGAGGGGCTTCGGCCCTCGCGGGTGAGGTAGGCGGCCAGGCCGGCGAGGGCGACGAGCACCGCCAGGACGGCAGTGCCGAGCAGCGCCCGGCGGCGCACGCGAGATGCGCCGCCGGGGTGGGTGGAGTGCTGAGCCATCAGTGGACCTGCGTCCCGAGCGTCGAGAAGAACGCCACCACACCGTTGGCCGCACCGAGCAGAAGGGCCGCGCCCGCGCTTACCAGCACGCCCTTCTTCCCGTTCGCCTCGGCCTGGTGACCACCCGAGTGGTGACCCCAGGCCCACACGCCCGCACTGACGGCGAGAGCGCCGACCACGGCAATGAGCCCGAAGAGGTTGATCGAGCCCATTACCTGCTTGAGGACGTTGAGGCCAGGGAGCCCGCCCTCGTTCGGCTTGATTCCGGGGTCGTAGGCGAGCTGTATGACCTGGTCAGCGAGATACATGGGAACTCCAGTTCGGGTACGCGCACGCCAAAGCCCGGCGGGGCGAACCAGCGGTGCGAGGGGGAGGTGAGGAGGGGGAGGAGCGCCGGTCAGACGACTCGGCGGGCCGCGAGAATCCGCGATTTCCAGGACGCGACGGTGGTGATCCGTACGACGTCACCGGTGTGCGGGGCGTGGACGATCAGGCCCTGCCCGATCGCCATCCCGACGTGTTCCGGTACGGCGGCCGTCCCCTCGGTGAAGAGGAGGTCGCCCGGCTTGAGGGCATCGACCGAGACGGCCTTGCCGTCCTTGACCTGCGTGTACGTGGTCCGCGTCAGGGTGACCCCGGCGGCCTTGTACGCGCCCTGCATCAGGGAGGAGCAGTCACAGCGGCCCATCGGGTTCTTGCCGTGGGAGTCGGTGCACGTGCCGCCCCACTGATACGGGGTGCCGAGCTGGCCGAGCGCCCACCGGATCGCCGTCTGTACCTTCGGCGGCGCGGAGGCGGGAATCTTGTACTCCTTCGGCAGTGCACCCGCCGGGATGGTGCCGAAGTCCGTCCCGTCGCCGTCCACCGAACAACCCCCCGCGGAATCGGGAGAGGGGCTGCCGGTGTCGGCAGAGCCGGACGGCGATGGGCTCGGCGATGCGCCGCCGGCCTTCTGCAGCAGGGGCTCGATGGCCTTCTGCAAGGCGGTGGCGAGCGGCTCCCATTTGGCGTACGCCTCCGGGAAGCCCGACTTCTGTACCGCCTGGGCGGCCTGGGTGACAGAGAGGGACTGCCAGCCGGAGACCTTCTTGAGCCCCTCGTAGAACTTCGTCGAGGCGTGCACCGGGTCGAGGATCTGGCTGGCCGTACCCCAGCCCATCGACGGCCGCTGCTGGAAGAGACCCAGCGAATCGCGGTCGCCGTAGGTCAGGTTTCGCAGGCCGCTCTCCTGCAGTGCGGTCGCCAGGGCGACGACCTGCCCTCGGGCGGGGATGTTCATCGCGACGCCCGTGGCCTGGATCGTCTTGGCGTTGGGCACTTGGTCGGCAGGCGCGTCCAGGCCCGGCACGGAGACCGAGCCCTTGTCGCCGCCGTCCAGGATGGCCTTCACCTGCTTGGCGACGGCGGAGGCGTCCACACCCTGTGCACCGTCGGTCGAGCACGAAGCCGAGGCGGTCCGGGCACCGATGCCGAGGATCGGCAGTGCCAGCAGGAGTGGTCCGGTGGCGCACAGACCGACGAGGGCTCCCGTCGTCTTCTTCACGGCCGCCGCCGTTCAGCGCGACGGCGGTGCGGACCGGTCGAGGGAGGTGGGTCGGGGCGCGGGTGTGTCAGGGCATGCTGCATCGCAGCGGCTCCTCGGTGTTCGAAGGAGACGCGGTGCCGACTTCTCGTGCAAAGCCGTCGGCACCGCGCCGATGTGCATCCGCCTCTCGGCGGGCCCGGGTCAGAGGAGTTGGTAGCTCCCGGACGCCGGTTTCAGGTCACGCGCGGCAGCCAGCCGCGCTCGTAATCTCAGGCAGTGCACAGGGGCCTCCTCACGGCGCTCGCGGGCAGATGGGCAACATGCCTCCGACGCAGCTCGATTGGACGAGACAGCACGGATAAGCACAGCTCAACGGGGGTGAAGCGGCGCTCCTTCCCGGTGGCACGGCGAGACAGTAGACCGGGATTCCGGCCGCGCCAAACGACTGCCGTCCAGGGGCCCGAAGCAGGGGGCCACCTCGTTAGGCGCGGCCGGAATTCGCCGTTAACCTCCGCTGCAACCTCGCACCGGATGCACGCCGTTGAGCGCTGTCCGGAGCAGGTCCAGACTCCGCCGCGCCCGAAGAGAGGCCCCCCCATGAGCTACACGCTGCACCGAGGCGACGCCCTGACCGTCCTGAAGTCCCTCCCGGACGAGAGCGTCCAGGCGGTGATCACCGATCCGCCGTACAACTCCGGAGGCCGCACCAGCTCCGATCGAACCGGCCGCACCGCTCGCGCTAAGTACGTCACGAGCAACTCGGCGCACGACCTCGCCAACTTCCCGGGCGAGAACCGCGACCAGCGCTCCTACCGCTCCTGGCTCACCGAACTTCTCACCGAGGCGTACCGGGCCTCGACCGAGCACGCGGTCGCGATGGTCTTCACCGACTGGCGACAGGAGCCGACCACCTCCGACGCCCTGCAGATGGCGGGATGGACCTGGAGCGGCACGATTCCGTGGATCAAGCCGTCCAGCCGGCCCCGCAAGGGCGGGCCGAAGCAGGACTCGGAGTTCATCATCTGGGGCGTCAAGGGCTCCCTCGACAACACCCGCGATCTCTACCTGCCGGGGCACTACATCGCCTCCCAGCCCCGCAAGGGCCGGGTTCACATCACCCAGAAGCCGGTCGAGGTCATGCAGCAGCTCGTCCAGGTCTGCCCCGAGGGTGGCACCGTCCTTGACCCGTTCACCGGCAGCGGCTCCACCGGGGTCGCGGCCCTGCGCGAGGGGCGCCGCTTCGTGGGCGTCGAGCTGTCCGCGCACTACGCCGACGTCGCCGAGGAGCGGCTGCGGGCCGAACTGACGAAGGACGACTTCGAGCTGGCCGGACCGGAGGCATGAGCGTGAGAGCGGAGAGAGGCCAGGGCCGGCGGCCCACAGACGCCAGAGGGGGGGGGGGGGGGGGGGGGGGCAGGACCCACCCCCCCCCCCCCCTCCCCCCCCCCCCCCCCCCCCCCCCCCCCACCCCCCCCCCCCCCCTTTCCCCACCCGCTTCCTATACAA
>NZ_JBWKCM010000053.1:13392-22984 GCF_056436485.1 Streptomyces sp. NPDC043746
CGGAGGCATGAGCGGGAGAGGGGAGAGAGGCCGGGGCTGGCGGCCCACAGACGCAGGGGGGGCGGCTGGAGCATCGACTAACCGATGCACCAGCCGCCCCTCCTGTTACGTCAGGCCGCCTCGAACGCCCGCCGGATCAGCGGCGCCGCCTTCTCCAAGTCGGCTGCCGAGACGACGCGGGCCTCCAGGTCGCCGGTCCCAAGGTGTCCGATACCGCGCATGTCCCGGGTGAAGCCCGCCTCCAACTCGACCGTGTCCGGGTCGAGTCTGAGGTACACCAGGATCGCCTCGTGCTTCGGACGGAAGATCACCGACGCCACGTTCACCAACCGCCGGTAGGCGATGTAGTGCCGCAGGGACGCCACCTCCACCTCGCCCCATGCCGTGAGCGCCTCGTCCAGTTCCGCGTACAGGTGCCGCAGGCACTCCGGTACCGCTCCTCCACCCGCAGGCGGAGAGACCGCCGAAGCCGTCGGCACGCTGTCCGCCACGGGTGCCCGCTCCCGGCCCCGGCGAGACGAGGCAGCGCTCGGGAAGCCGGTCGCGGAGTCCACGAGCAGCAGCCCCAGCAGGCCACCGTCGAAGATCCGGTAGCGCACCAGGTCGATCCGCTCGGGCAACCGCTGCACCGCCACCCGGTCGTGGTGCGAGAAGCCCGCCGCGATGCAGATCATCCGCGGACGACGCCAGTCGACGGACTCGGCGGCCTCCGCCCCCAGCACCTTCCGCACAAGCGCCTCGAACTCGTGGTGCGCCGACTCCAGCCAGGACAGGTAGGAGACCGCCTGGGACATCACCCCGCTGTCCGAGCCCTTCTTGAACTCGATCACCACCGGGCTGCCGTTCTCATCGAGCCCCAGGGTGTCGATCCGCCCCCGGTGCCAGGGGCCAGTCGGATACTCCGATGCCAGGAAACGGACGCCCAGCATCTGCTCCAGGCCGGCCTCGACCCGCCGCTGCAGCTCCACCTCCAGCGCCACCGTCGAGCCGGCCAGCTCGACATCCCGTCCGTCCGCGTCCTGCCGGAACATCATCAGCTCGGCCACCAGCGCCCCCTCCCGCGATCTCTGCAAGGGAGCCAATCGACCGAACGCCCTGGATATTTCCTCGGTTGCCGCAGCGACTCCTAGTCCATCATTGCCGTCATGGACCTTGCTGGAATCGCGGCCATCCTTGCCCTCGCGGGAATACCGGTGAGTGTGCTTCTGGGGGCGATGGCAGATGCGTACAGCCCTGGCTCAAGCGAGAGAGAGCCACCGCACCGCTTTGGAGGTCGCGGAGGCGAGCCACCGGAGCGCGTTGGAGCTGGCCCGCCGTGGGTTTGAGGCTGAACGTGATCGGTGGCTGCTGGAAGCCCGACGCGCCGAGTACCGGTATTTCCAGAGCGCGTTGGGGCAACTTCGACGAGTCCTGGCCACGCAAGCCACGACCGAAGAGGAACTACGAGCGGCTTACGAGGACGTCCATGACAGCAGTCACCGCGTCGCGGAGGTCGGGCCGGACGAGGTCCACAACATCGTCGACGTCATTCGCCGCCAGTGCTACACGATTCCGACCTCATGGCCAGCGTCGGTAGCGCAGCGGATGGATCTGTGGACCGAGACCGTCGCACCTCTTCGTGTCCAACTCGATGTGGCCATACGCGCCTCCGTGGGCAACCCGACGCCGCCGGTCCAGCGCGGCACCTTGCACCTACCCCGTCCTTGACATGGGCGCGGTGGTTGCTGTAGTCGGAGAAGTACAGAGCACCGGTGCTGTCCACCGCCAGGTCGTACGGCCCCTTCAGCTGGGCGGAAACGGCCGATTCGTTCTCTCCCTTGAACCCGGCGGCCCCCGTCCCCGCGACCGTGCTGATCCAAGGTGCAGACTCCTCGCTGTCGGTGGGCTCCGTCTGTGGAGTGGTCACTTTCGTCCCTTCACCGTTTGCCAGCTGCCCACTACAGCCGGTTGTTCATTGATCTCAGCAGGTCGCAGAGGTCGCCGGTCAGGAAAGTCACTGATGGGTGCTTTTACGCTTTCCGTTGACGCGGCACTGCCCGGATCGGCGCGGCGAGCCGTGCGGCAGGCCACCTGCGGCGGACAATTGCCCAGCGCCTGAGACCGTGGATCTGGATGAGAGACGAAATCCCGACGGACCGAACGGCGTGCCGCCCATGTGCCCGAGCATGCCCGCAAGCTGATCGCGAGGGGCGCCTGACGGTTGAGGAATCGTCGCAGCGCGTCTTTCCTGCCCGTGCGTACGCCGATGCCGGTCTTACTTTCCCGGTGGGTTCGAACTAGCCATTCGTAGGATCGGGGGGATCCACGGGCTCCGGGTATGGCTCATGGCTCGTGGCAGTCGGTATAGCTCAGGCAACTTGGCCGCGGAGCCACGACAACTCGACCACCAATTGGGAATCGCGACTCGATCGCTTTTGTAAGACAACGTCGGCGAGGTCGTCTGCGGGACCAGATGTGACGACGAGCTGACGGAGGGAATCGTGCCCGAGATCTGGGCCGGACTGGAAGTACCTATTGCAACCCTGAGCTGCACATTTGTCTAGCGCAGGATGCGAAACGGTGCTTGCCGCCGACGTCTGGTGCGGGACGTCGATGACGGCTTCGTCGGCGGTGGGCAGGTGGTGCTCAGGGCCGTGGTTCTAGCCATGGCAGGGCCGAGGCAATGGTGCTGGGCTTGGGAACGATCAGTCCCGTTGGGCTTCGCGGGATGCCGTTCTGGTCCCGGTGACCGGAGGGGGCGCGGGCTTGTTGATCAACAGCTAGTACTTCCCGCCCCCGGTCCGGGGGCGCTATGTGGTCGCGGAGCGGCCATGGTCTGGAGCTGTTGATGATGAAGCGTTCCCTCACCCGGGGCGCTGCCCTCGCCGCCGCGCTGCTCGCGCTCGGTGGTGTCGCCACCGGCGAAGCTCGGCAAGCGTTGTGGACGCATGGCTGGGATTGATTGTTACGGTCCACTCGAAGGGGTGATAGGCGCGCCGGTTATCGGTCATACCGGCATGTATTCGTCCTGCTCACGTCGACGCTGGGGGAATCTGAGTGCGTCGAGTCCCGTGGCAGACGGGTGCTCGACCCTTCCGAAAGGTGCAGCATGACCGACTTTCAGACTCTTGTGAATGAGCACCTGGTAGCCGCTGAGGACATCCGGCACGTGATCCTTCTGGATGCCTCAGGCAAGGGTGTTTGGCACCAGAGCAGCAAGGAGTGGGGGATCGAGTCTGACGAGGGTGTGGCCTTCAAGGCTCTGTTCGACGACCCGGAGGCGGCTCTGAGCGCGGGGGCCACGGTCGATGGCGTGTGGTACGGGCTCACCTATGCGGACGGCCGGCGGCTCCAGGGCAAGAAGGGAGCCACCGGTCTCGTGGCGGAGAAGACGCGAACGGTCATCGTCATGGGGTACTACGACGCAGAGCAGAATGGGCGCACCGCGGCGAACGTGGTGAATCGGTTCGCCGACTACCTGCGCTCCGAGAACCGGTGATCCGCTGAGGGGCACGCGTCCCGTCGCGCCGCGAAGCCCCGGGCACCAACGTGGTGGTTCCCGGGGCTTCGTTCGTGCGGGGGCGGTTGTGATGCGGGTCGGTCAGCGGTTGAGGACTTCTTCGATCTTGGCGGTCACGTGCTGGGCCTGGAGGTCGCGGCCCTTCTCGTTGGGGTGGGCGTACCACGGCAGCGGCTGGCCCATGAGGTCGAGCTTGGAGGTCTCCAGCAGGCCGCCGATGCCCCGGTTGGTGCCGTCGCAGGCTGTGTTGTTCCCGGTGCGGTCGTAGAGGTTCACGAAGTCGGCGCCGTCGTCCGCGGCGGCCTTCTTCATGACGTCGTCCAGGCGCTTCTGCACCTGGTCCAGGACGGGCAGGGCGTCCTGGGGGATGTCGGCAAACGGCAGTTCCGTCTGGCCGGGGGCCGCGGCCAGGCACTTGGTGATGTCCTGGGGCACGAGCCGGGGGTAGCCGACCAGGACCCGCTCGGCGTCCGGTGCGAACCAGCTCTGACGCTGGAGCGTCTGCTCCAGGTCCTCTTCGACCTGCTGGAACTGGTTGTCCAGCCATTCCTCTCCGTTGTCCGACCCGAAGAAGTCCCGGCACTCGCCCGCCGGCTCGTCCGCATCCACCGCCTCACCGGGCAGCAGAGGGTGCTCCCGGAGCTTGGCCGAGCACTGCTTGAGGACGCTGGTGAAGCCCAGCGTGTTGCCGCCCATGCCGCCCACGACCAGCTTGGTGTCCTCCTTGAGCGCAGCCTGCTGCGCCGGGACCTTCCCGGCGCCGAAGAGCAGCTCCTGATCCACCCAGAAGTGGTGGACCAGTGCGGCCCCGCACGAGACGTCCCCCTGGACATCGAGCGTGATGCCCCTGTCCGCCAGGCGCCGGGTGGCGACGGCGGGGTAGTTCTGGGTGGCCTGGAAACACCAGCCCCGCTCGCCGTCCGGGTCGTTTACGGGAGTGATACCGAAGTTCGCGGTGTAGGAGTCGCCGAAGAAGACCGTCGGCACCGGATCGGCAGGAGCCGCGCCGACGGCCCCCGCCGGGACAGCGAGGGCCAGACAGCTGCCCAACGCAAGGGCCGCGACGGCCAGCCGCCGCGCCCTGGGAGTGGTCGTCGCCTTATGCGTGGCCGGAGACATGGCGGTGCCCTTTCGTCAGGTATACAGGGAGAAGCGAGCAGAATCTAACTCTAAGCATTCATTTGCATACCTAGCGTGGCATCTTGGCAGGCTTTGCCGCGTCCGGGTCATCTCATACGGGACCGGGCTGCCCCGTGCCTCGGGCCTTGACCGGGCGCCACCGAACCGGGGGTTGAAGTTCCCGAGACCGGCGGGCCCCTCGCTCCGGCTGGGTATGCCCATGTTCGGCCGCCGGGTGTCGCCCCTACGAGCTCGTAACACGATCATGGTGAGGCACGGTCTACCGTTACTGGGATGACGTCCCTCACTGTTACTGCTTCTTCGCACTCATCGGCGTCTGCCGCCATCATCTACGCGGCGCTCCTGGACGCAGAATCCTGGCCGTTGTGGTCCCCCTATGCCGACGTCGAGTGGGATGTGCCTGCGGGAGTCGACCGACCGGCACCCGTGGGCGACCTGCGCACCATCCGTTCCTCCGCTGGACGTACGTGCTGCCGCGAGCGCGTCGTCGAGATGGTTCCCGACCAGCGGTTCAGCTACGAACAGTCCGCAGGGCTGTTCACGTCTCATCAAGGGTCTGTGGATCTGGCCCGAGCCCCCCATGGCGGCACCAACATCACCTGGTCAGCGACCTACCGACACACCCTTCCTCTCTTGGACATGCTCAGGAGACGGCGTCTGCAGGTTTGGGTCCACGATCTCGCGTCATACGCCAACTCAATCGTGATTCGTAACTCCTAGAATTGCAGCACAAGTCACGATTCGATCTTCTTGAGACGCCTCCAGCAGATGAGACTGCAGGCGAGGGAGACGAAGGCGTCGTGGAGTTCCGTGCGGCGTTCCCAGCGGACCGCGAGGCGTTTGAACTGGTGGAGCAGGGCGAAGGTCTGCTCCACGACGTAGCGGAGCCTGCCCAGACCCTCGATGTTCGGGGCGCCTCTGCGGGAGATCACTGGCAGGATCCGGCGCTTGCGGAGTTCGCGGCGGTGGGGGGCGGAGTCGTAGCCCTTGTCACCGAGCAGGGCTTCGGGGCGTCGGCGGGGCCGGCCCGGGCGTCCGGCGACGGGCGGGATGCCGTCGACCAGGGCGAGGGTCTGAGTGACGTCGTTGACGTTGGCCGCGGTCGTGATGACCTTCAGCGGGGTGCCGCGTCCGTCGCAGATCAGATGGTGTTTGCTGCCCGTCTTCCGCCGGTCGACCGGCGACGGACCGGTGTCGGCGCCCCCTTTTTCGCGCGGACATGGGAGCCGTCGACGCACGCTCTGGACCAGTCCAGCTCGTCGGCCGCGTTCAGCTCGGCGAGCAGGATCCGGTGCAGCCGGTCGAAGACCCCGGCCTTCTGCCACCGATCCAGCCGCCGCCAGCAGGTCTGGCCCGAGCCGAATCCCAGCTCCATCGGCAGCAGTTGCCAGGCGATGTCGTTGTGCAGCACGTACAGGATGCCCTGCAGGCACTGCCGGTCCGAAACCGGTCGCGGGCCGGGAGCCTTCTTGGGCCAGGGCGGCAGCAGAGGCTCGATCAGCGCCCACAGGTCATCGTCCACGATCCACGGCCGGGTACTCACGTTATCCCGAACGGCCGAATCGTCACACCGGTCACGGCCGACCAGGACCGTTCATCAAGATCGTGTTACGAGCTCTACGGCAAGCGCCGGGCCGTACGTCCGGGCGGCGAACTTCCCACCCCTGCCATTCGGGTGGTTGGCGAGATCAAGATCATCCGCAGGGGTGAACGCGGTGGAAACTGGTGTCGGCGGCAGGGCTAGATGAGGTGCCCGGCTTTCCGCCGGACTGCATTCCGCTTAAGGAGAGGCACGATTCCCATGCTTATGCGTACCAAGCTGGTCCTGGCCGGTCTTGGCGTTGCCACCGTCGGCGCCACCGTCGGCGGGATCGCGGTGGCCGCCGACACCACCAGCACCGTCCAGGCACCCCACGCCCAGGCCGCCGCCTCGGTCGGCCCGAGCGGCGCCATCGTCCAGAAGACCAACACCATCGCCTCGGTCAGCAAGACCGGCACCGGCGCCTACTGCGTCGTGCTCGCCTCAAGCGTCGACGCGGCCAAGGCCGTTCCCGCCGCCACCCTGAGCACCGCCGCCGCCTGGGACAGCGAAGTCCGTGTCTCCCGCAACAGCGGCGCCTGCGCCGCCAACTCGATCCGCGTGACCACCGGCACCAACGGCGCACCGGCAGACCAGCCGTTCTACCTGGTCATCTCCTAACAGCCAGACATAGGCGTGTCCCGTCGCGAGCTCTCGACGGGACACGCACCGGGACCTCACCGCTTCGGGTGTCTCGGGAAGTGCCTCCTGCGCCGATTTCGAGAAGGACACACGGCATCGGAACGTTGCGTCAGCCGAAGTTGCGGTGGCCAGGCACCGGGCAAATCCGCATTCATACAGGTCCGGCTCCTACGGCGGACCAGCTTCCCCACAGGCAGCGCAACCCTGGAGTAGCCCCCGAAATTCCGACACCTGGACGCTGGATGTTTCGTCATCCAGGGGAAGTGATCCAAGGTGGCAAAGCGGAAGAACTATCCCGAAGAGTTCAAGCGGGACGCGGTGGACCTGGTGCACTTCTCGCAGGACCGTTCCCTCACCGACATTCCTCACGGCCTGGGTATCCGTCTGGAGGCCCGGCGCAAGTGGGTCCGCGAGGACCGGACCCGCATCCAGGCGGCGGACGGCGGGGGTGACGTCGGCATGACCCCTGACGCGAAAGAAGAGCTCAAGCGCCTGCGGCGGGAGAACGCCCGGCTGAAGGAGGACAATCCAGTTCAGGTCGTCGACCTCCTCCAGGTTGTCCTCCGTGGCGGGCCCGGACGGACATCCTAGGTGTTCGTGGAGACTTGTCCATGTCCGTGCCTTACGCGGGAGCGCCTCATCTGGCCCTGTCGCCGGTATCGGATTCCAGCTGCGTTCACTCCTGCAGATGATCTTGATTCCGGCGACCACCCGAATCCTCCGGGTCAACGCTGTCCAGGCCCTGTTCTCATATAGCTACGGCAGCTGACGCAATAACCAATCGCGCTCGATCGGATACCCTGCGTAACGGTGGCGAATTGGCGCCCCTTCCGGAGGGAGAATCACATGGCCGACGACAAGCCTGCTGACACCGCTGCCGCTGGCGGCAGTAGTCGACTCAGGACCGCACAGGGCCCTGCGTCAACCAAGGCGCCCTTGCGCGGGCCGCTCGACCCCGGCAAGGGCGAGCCCTCTGCGACAGAGGGTTCGCCGGACGACTTCTACAAGGCGCAGCGCGGCCACGCCGCAGAGGGCGACGACGAGGACAGCAAGTGAGCTGACGCTCTTTCAAGCCCGTACTCGGCCCCGCGTGGATCATCTCCCAGCGGGGCCGAGGCGTGTAGTCCCCCGAGCCCGTTGTGCGACCCCGCCATCCGCCCGACGCTCTTTCCGCGAACCCCAGTGGAGCTCTCAGTCGGTGTGCCAACTGACCATTACTGTTCTCAGCGTCAACCGCTGTACCGGTGTTCCAGGCGCCGCCAATTGCAACAGATGCGAATCCGCGACGGTATGCGAATCGGCCTGAGCGGGGGCGTTAATCGCGCCATGATCCTGCGGAGTTGGGCACCAGCTCCGGGCCGGGGTGGGGGAGAACTCCACCCGGTGCCCCACGCGCCGCCCGGGAGGTGCTGCCGGCGTCGCCCTGTGCAGGTCTGGGGGAACGGCGGGTCCAGACGAGAGACATTGGGGAGCGGCTGCGCCGCACGACCTTCGGGCGACAGGGTGTCGGTGCGGGCCCGTTGTCGAGCCCGGGCTACGGCCGACAGCCGCCGGGACGGACCGCCGCTCCGGCTGCCGAACGGCGGGTGGTGGGTAGCTGCGGTGAGGCTTCCCACCACCCCCGGCGGAGGCTGGTGTGGTTACAGCACTGCGACGGTGAACGTCGTGTCCACGAAGGCGGCGTTACTGGTGGCGTTGCTGTATACCGTGACAGTGCCGTCGGCCGAATTGCACGCCCTGGTCTGGGTTGTGATGGTCCTGACGACGACGATGCCCGTGTTGCTGGTAGCGAGAACTGCCGCCTCGGTCAGGTCGGCGATCTTGGCCTGGTCCGCGATCTTGACGCAGTACTGGCCTGCCTGGGCTCGCCTCACAGACTCAATGTTCTTGCCCGCCATCAGGGTGCCGTTCGGTGCCACCTTTGCGGCGGCTCGGGCGTAAGGGGCGTCCAGGTCGACGGCAGAGGCAGTACCGGCAAGCACTGGTACCGAAATCAGGGCAGTGGCCAGAGCGGTAACGCAAGCACGGCGCGTAGAGCTACGGAACATGGTCTTCCTTCCCGAGGCGTGACCACCTATCCAGTGATCATCACTTTGGGCATGCAAGCAGATACAGAGCGTCATGATCAAATCGTCAGCGGGTCGTCCTGTTGATCTTGGTCTCTGTAGCCACCCGAATGGCCCTGCACCATCCCCTCGTCGGCGACCTCACCCTCGACTACGTCGTCCTCGCCGCCGAAGACGACCCCGAACAGGGCCTCGGCATCTACACCCCCGAACCCGCCTCCCCCTCCGCCGACGCACTCGGCATACTCGCCAGCTGGACCAGCACCACCACGGCCGCGCCCACGCTGGAACAAACCCGCAATCCGCCCAGAGACCTCGTACGTCGCCTCCGCAACCGTCAGTGCGCGGCTTCCGTCACGCCGGGGCTACGGACGCCTGGGGGTTCGCGTCGCGTTGGAGATCGGCTCGATGCTGCTGGGGAGGCTTCCCCGTCCGGCTGCGGGTGCGCGCTCCTTCCCGTGTCAGGCGTCTGGTCATCAGGGTTACGGCTGCCCAGGTGATCAGGGTCTAGGAGTGCTGGATGAGACGTTCGTAGTCCCTTGCGTGCCGACGGGCCTGCATCATCCAGGCGGTTGGGTCGGCCGCGCGGCGAGGTGTCTGCTGAGGCAGGTCCTTTTCCGCGCGGCCTCCCGCCGAACCGGACGTGATGGTTTCCCGATCATCCGG
>NZ_JBWKCM010000054.1:0-20864 GCF_056436485.1 Streptomyces sp. NPDC043746
GCCCGCACACACCCCCCCGACTTGGCGTGGGGCCCCCCGCCCCACCCCCCCCCACACACCTCCCCCCCCCCCCCCCCCCCCCCCCCCCCCCCCCCCCCCCCCCCCCCCCCCCCCCCCCCCCCCCCCCCCCCCCTCGCCCGTTCGGGCCGCCGACGGCCGGAAAATCTGGTGCGGCGCGCTCCGGGGGCGGGGTACGGTTTCCCCATGTCTTCGTTCTTCCAGATCTACGAGTGAGAGCGCGGCGGGTGAGTCCACCCCGCCGCCCCCGGGACGGCCGCGACCGGCCCCGGTCACCTTTCGCTGATTCACTTCTCACCCCGAACGGGAGAACGCCATGGCCAAGGGCCGCAACAACCTCCTCGGCGTCGGCGGGCAGCGCAAGAAGCTGTCCCGCGCCGAACAGCAGGGCGCGGGCTCCGCGCGCGTTGCCGACCGCAAGGTCGCCGAGGACAAGAAGCAGGAGCTGGTCCGCAAGATGCGCGAGCGCGCCGAGGGCCAGACGGCCACGGCCGACGGGCAGCCCGAGCAGGACGCCCCGTCCGCGCAGAGCTGACGCACTCACGCACCGGGGCCCGTTCCGTACGACGTACGGAACGGGCCCCTTCGCGTACGCCGGTGAGCGCCCCGGCGTGCGGCTACCGGGTCCTGAAGCGCCGGAAGAGGTTGCGGGCCACGTACACCCCCGGGCCGCCGAAGCCGACGATGTCCACGCGTCCGTCGCCGGTGGTTTCCGCGAGAAAGCGCGGGTGCTTGTCCGCCAGCCACCCGCCGGCCTGCTTGCCGTGCCCGAACGCCTTGAGGGCCAGCTCGCCGCCCGCCGGTGTGAACGCCCCGTCCTCGCCCCGGGCGGAGACCCGGACCCCGCCGGTGCACAGGACGACCAGACCGGGCCTGCCGGTGCCCGCCAGGTCCACGAAGGACCACAGGTCGGCCGCGTTCGGGCCGGTCGCCCCCTAGTGCAGCGGCTGCTCGTCGGCGAACATCCCGTCACCCCGCCCGACCGGCGTCACGGCGCCCTTGGTGGGCCTGATGCCCACGATGTCGGCGTGCCCCGAGCCCGCCGTGTCGGCCAGGAGCCGTGCACCGGACCCGGCCCAGGTGCCGGGCCCTCCGCCGGGTCCGGGGGTGACCACGTCGGTCTTCCAGCCGCCCGCCTCCGGATCGCTTCCGTACGCTTCGAGGACCGGCAGCAGGTCACTGAAGGAGGGGCCGCTTCGGGTACGGGCCGCAGCGCGGCCGAGCGGCCCAGCCGCCAGGACTGCCGGCTGCTCCAGTGGCCCAGGGGTGACCAGCGCAGTACGAGGTCGCTGGTGCGCTCGGGCTCGGCCGGCACGAACCGCCACCGCTGGCTCGCCGCACCGGCGTCGTGCGGGCGCAGGACGATCCCGATCTCGTCCGGGCCCTTCCACCCGTCCTCCGGGTCGTCCGGCTCCGCCACCTCTTCCAGGTCCAGAACGGTGCCGTCGGTCACGCCCTCGATGACGTAGAGACCCGCCTCGCCCTCGACGGGGACGACGTGCCACTGCTGGCCCTTCTTCCCGGCGGCCGCGTCCCACTGTCGGACACCGCGGTCCGCGGCGGCGGGGTTGTCCAGCACCTTCCCGCCGGTCGCGTCTCCTTCACTCTCCGTCCTCACACAGGCGGTGCTTCGGAACGCCTCAAGGTGCGCTCCGTCGTCTTCACCTGATCCACCGGCACCCCTCATCGGCGAGATCAGAAGGGTCGGGCCCCGCCCGGCGGTACAGGCCGTGAGGCTGTGTTCCGCTGAACCGGTCAGGGCCCGGCCGGGCGGCCGCACGAGGCCGGGTCCGGCGCCCCGTCGCGGATGCGCCAGAAGCCCTAACGCCTGCTTCCGTCTCCGAACTCAGGGAAGAGGTGGGGATGTTGGTGGGTGAGGTGGCGGGTGATGGCGGTGTGGGTGGGGTCGGTGATGTCCCAGCTGTGGGGGGAGGGGTGTGCGGCGAACAGTTCGCAGGCTTCGTTGGCCCGGTCGCGGGGGTGGCGTGCGGGGCACCAGGGGAGCGGGGTGAGCCGGGTGGGTCCGGGGTCTTTCCAGCGGACCCAGACGGCGGTTTCGGGGTGGGCGCGTTCGTCCCAGAGCAGGGCGGCGTGGTGGTCGTCGTGGCCGCCGCCGAGTTCGCAGAGCACGTGACCGGTCTCGGGGTGGTGCCCGGCGGGCATGAGGGCGACGAGGTGGGCGGGGGGCGGGAGAAGGGCGAGGGCGGTGCACTGGTTCATGGGTGGGGCCGCCCTTGTGGATCGTCGGTGGTGGTGTCGGTGGTGTTATCGGTGGTGAGGGGGCCGACGAGGAGGTCTCCGAGGGGGTCGGTGATGTCCCAGGAGTGGCCGGTGGGGTGGGGGTCGTAGAGGGAGCAGTGCAGGGTGGTGCCGGTGGTGAGGTTGTGGAGGGTGGCGGGGCACCAGGGGGCGGTGGTGATGCGGTGGGTGTCGGTGCCGGTCCAGTAGAGCCAGAGTGCGGGGTGGTCGGGTGGGTTGGCGGGGCTGAGGAGGGCGGCGTGTTCGGTGGAGGTGTCGTGTTCGCCGAGTTCGCACAGGACGTAGTGGTCGAGGCTGAAGTCTTCCGGTGGGGTGTCGGGTGCGTCGGCCATGGTGATGAGCGCGGTCAGGGTGTCGCTGAGGGGAACCCGGGTGACGGCGGTGCATTGCAGCACGGGGGCCTCTTCTGTCGGAGGGGCTAGGGGTGGTCGCCGGGGGGAAGGCGCCGTCCGGCGAGGGTGAGGGTGAGGCCGGTGGCGGGGTCGAGGACGGTGAAGTGGAGGGGGAGGCCCGCTTCCAGGGCGCGTATGGCGTCGTCCTGGAGCTGTCCGGTGGTGGCCCAGAGCCGCAGGGAGTGGGGCGCGTCGGTGCCGTGGAAGAGGACGGGCCGTGCGTCGGGGGTGGCCGGCCGCGGTGACGCGTCCTCCAGGGCCTGGCGGTTGCCGTGGGCGTGGGCCAGGCGCAGAGCCTGGCGGCGGAGCCAGAGGAGGGCCAGGCGCCGGTTGCGTACGGTGACGGCGCCGAGCGAGGCGTGCCGGTGCCCGTCGGAGAGCGTGACCTCGGCTGCGTACGCCGCGCGCGTCACGCGGCACGCCCGTGGGTGCCGGGGGAGCGGATGAGGGCCCGGAGCCGATCCCGTAACCGGGCGAGGGGGCTGCGGTTCACAGGACCTCCCCCCGGCTGCGGGCGTTGGCGCGGGCGGTGCGGGCGCGGAGCTGCTCTATCGGGAACGGGGGCCGTACGTATCGGGGTTCGACCTCCCACTCGGTGCCGCCGCCCATGGGGCGCAGCGACCAGTAGAAGCCGGCGACCCCGCGGAACTCGCCCACGCGGTTGTCACGGCTGGTGTCGACCAGGAGGGTTCCCAGGGCGGGGAGTTCGGGAGGTCCCGCAGTATTCGGGCACGCGTTCACGCCGTACACCTATCGCTCCTCTCTGTAGCCGAACGGCTACCGGGGCGACTCAGACTGACCTACCGTGAGAACCCCTTCAACTGAGGGAACCTGAAGGAAGAGTTGGGAGCACGGCCATGGTCAATATCAAGCAGCTGAACCCCGCCAGCAGCCCGCAGGCGGCCTTCGGGGCACGTTTCCGCAAGTTCCGGGAGGACCGGGGATGGACGCAGGACGTGCTGGCTCCGAAGATCGGGTACTCCAGCCAGCACATTTCCGCGGTGGAAACTGTTCGCAAACCGCCGACCCTTCGCTTCTCGCGGAAGTCCGACCTGGCATTTGGTACGACCGGCACGCCCGAATCGTTCGAGCGCGAGTACATGGAGATGCGGAACGGCTCGCTGCTGGAGGGCTTCCCGGAGTACGTGGGGTACGAGGGCCGGGCTGTGGAGATCAGGCTGTTCGACGTCGGCCTCATTCCTGGGCTGTTACAGACGCCCGACTACGCGCGGGCCGTGGCCTACGGGCACGTGGAACGCGGGTCCATCAGCTACGAACAGGCGGATCAGCGAGTCGAGTTCCTGGCACGGCGGCAGGAAGCGCTCGTCCGCTCGCAGCCGCCCATGGTGTTCGTCGTCATGGACGAGAGTTGCCTCCATCAGGCCGTGGGCGGTCCGGAGGTCATGAACGCCCAGCTCCGACGGCTGGAGGAGGTGTCCGCGCGGCCCAACTGGATCATCCAGGTGGCGCCGTTCAGTCTTGGCGAGCGCAGGGCGTTCTACCTGCCGGTCAATCTGCTGACCATGGTTGACCGGTCCATCGTCGCGTACGCCGAATCGCAGGCGCAGGGGTATGTGGAGCGCGAAACATCGCTCGTGGCACCCATGTTCACGACCTACCATCAACTCCAGGGCGAGTCGCTGTCGAAGACGGCGTCTGCGGCCAAGATCAGCAAGCTGCGAAAGGGCACCCCGTGAAGACCGAATCCCCCCGCTGGTTCAAGTCCTCGTACAGCGACAACGGCGGTAACTGCGTTGAGGTGGCCGCCAACCTGGTCGCCTCGCAGGGCATCGTCCCCGTCCGTGACTCCAAGGTCTTGGACGGCCCGGTCGTCGGCGTCCGTACGGCCGCGTTCTCCGCGTTCGTCGCGGGCGTGCAGGCCGGGCAGTTCGCCGCCGCCTGACGATCCCCGTTCCGAGCGCCGCCCCACTCTGCCCCGTGCAGAGTGGGGCGTCCTGCTGCCCGGCGGCCACGGCCTGAAGGTGCTCTGGCGGCCATCTCCGGGCTCGTGCATGGTGGAACGTCCTGGAACTTCGGCGTGACAGAAGGGCACTTCACGATGGCCGAGCAGCACCCGCAGTGGTTCACGTCCTCGTACAGCGACAACGGCGGTGACTGCGTCGAGGTGGCCGTCAACCTCGCCGCCTCGCGCGACACCGTCCCGGTGCGCGACTCGAAGAGCGCCGACGGCCCGGTGGTCGGCGTCCGCCCGGCCGCGTTCTCGGCGTTCGTCGCGGGGGTGCGGTCCGGGGCGTTCGACGCCGTCTGACCGCTGCCGTCCAGGTCGCCCCACCGTGCCGAGCGCGGTGGGGCGACGTGCTGTCCGGGCCCGAGCGGGGTTCCGCTGTGCGTCCCGGTCGGCGGGCGGGTCGGGCCGGGGGTGCCTTTTCCCGTTTCGTCCCCGTACCATGCCGGTGCCTTCCCTCCCTCCCGTCAGGAAACACCGTGTCCCACCTCTCCGCCCCTCCGGCGAGCAGCCCCGCCCCGAGTTCCGGTTCCCACCGCTTCGGCGCGGTGATCAGCCGCATCGCCGGGGAGATCGCCGCGCTCACCGACCACGGCACCCCCGCCGACTACATACCGATGCTGGCCGGGGCCGACCCCCGGCGGTTCGGCATGGCCGTGGCGGAGCCGGACGGGACCGTCTACGGGGTGGGCGACTGGCGGCAGCCGTTCTCCACGCAGTCCATCTCCAAGGTCTTCGCCCTGGCCCTGGCCCTCTCCCTGGACGGCGAGCAGCTCTGGCGCGGCGTGGGGCGCGAGCCGTCGGGCAACCCGTTCAACTCCCTCGTGCAGTTGGAGTACGAGAACGGCATCCCGCGCAACCCGTTCATCAACGCCGGCGCCCTCGTGGTCACCGACCGGCTGGAGGCGCTGACCGGGGACGCGGCCGGCCGGGTGCGGGAGCTGCTGCGCACGGAGAGCGGCAACCCCGCCATCGACTTCGCCCCGGAGGTGGCCGCCTCCGAGGCCGCCTTCGGGGACCGCAACGCCGCGCTCGCCCACTTCATGGCCTCGTACGGCAACATCACGCTGCCGGTCCCCGCCCTGCTCGACGCCTACTTCCGGCAGTGCTCCATCGAGGCCTCGTGCGCGGATCTGGCCCTCGCCGCCGGGTTCCTGGCCCGGGGCGGTCTGCTGGCCGACGGGTCCGCGCTGCTCACCCGCAGCCAGGCGAAGCAGGTCAACGCGGTCATGCTCACCTGCGGCACGTACGACGCGGCCGGGGAGTTCGCCTACCGGGTGGGGCTGCCGGGCAAGAGCGGGGTGGGCGGGGGCATCATCGCGATCGTGCCCGGCGAGTGCACCTTGTGCGTGTGGGGCCCGGGGCTGGACCGGCGCGGCAACTCGGTGGCCGGTGTCTCGGCCCTCGACCGCTTCACCACGCTCACCGGGCTCTCCGTCTTCTGACGCGCCGCCGCGCCCGCCACGGGCACCGCCCCCGCCTTCCGGCCAGCGTTCCGGTCCGCGTCCCGGCCAGCCCCCGGCCAGCGTTCCGGTCCGCGTTCCGGCCCGCGTCCCGGTCCGCGTCCCGGGCGGGCCCGGAGCGGCGGTCGTATCTGCGGGCGGGATGGGCCCGGACCCGGGCCCGTGCTGGGCCCGTGCTGGGCCCGGGCCTGGGTCCGGAGGCCCCTGACACGGCCGCCGGGCCCGCCTAGCGTCTGTGCGGCGGCGAGAACTCCGCACGCGGGGCCCGTACCCCTTGGCACCGCGCCCCGTGCCGCGTGCGCGGTTGGCCCACTCGCCCCCGCTCGTCCGGCTCGTCCACGCGCTTTGACCGCCCGATCGCTTCGAGGGAGACACCATGTGCCGATCCTGT
This sequence comes from Streptomyces sp. NPDC043746, assembly GCF_056436485.1. Taxonomy (NCBI): domain Bacteria; kingdom Bacillati; phylum Actinomycetota; class Actinomycetes; order Kitasatosporales; family Streptomycetaceae; genus Streptomyces; species Streptomyces sp. NPDC043746. Next base: position 6,490 of record NZ_JBWKCM010000054.1, read on the forward strand.
GCTGCCCCCAGTGGGCCGGACGACCTGTCCGCCGAGACCCTGCGCCCGCTGCCGCGGCTGTCCCGCCGAGGACTGCTGGCCGGTCTGGGCCTGGGCGCGCTCGCTGGGAGCCTGCCGGCCGGGGCCGCCTCGGCGGCGGAGGCGTCCTCGGCGCGTGAGGCGGCGGCCGAGGCGGCGGCTGCGGTGGCGGCCGTGGCGGTGGCCGGGAACGGGGCCTGGGCCGGTCCGGCGCAGGGGCGCTTCCCGGCAGGGGGCCACTACGGCGCGCCCCGGGGCGGCGGGCCCCACGCCGGGCAGGACGTCAGCAACTCCACCGGGACCGCGGTCTACGCGGCGGCCGCCGGTACGGTGATCCGCCGGTCGTGGGGCGGCGGGCTGCCCGGCCGGACCGGCAACGGGCTGGTGATCTCGCACGGCGGCGGCCAGTACACCTACTACGGGCACCTCAGCGCCTACCGGGTCGGGCTGAACGCCACGGTGTCGGCCGGACAACGCATCGCCGACATGGGTGCCACGGGCGACGTCACCGGCCCCCACCTGCACTTCGAGACGCACACGGGGGCCCTGGGCACCACGGTCAACCCGGTCTCCTTCCTCGCCGCCCGGGGCGTCGACCTGGCCGGTGGCTGGTCGCGGATCGACCCGGGCGCGAGCGGTGCGACGGTCGTGGTGATCCAGCACCTGATGAACCAGCGCGGCTACGGTCTGGTCGTCGACGGCGCGTACGGTTCCGTCTCCGCCGACGCCGTCAAGCGGTTCCAGCGCTCCAAGGGGCTGGTGGCCGACGGCCAGGTCGGCCCGGCCACCTGGCCCGCGCTCGTGTACACACTGCGCCAGGGCGGCAGCGGGGCGCACGTGAGGGCCCTCCAGACCGCCCTGAACAAGCGCGGCGCCGGGCTGGTGGTCGACGGCGGGTTCGGTTCCGTCACCACGAGCGCGGTACGCGCCTACCAGAGCGTCAACCGCCTGGTGGTCGACGGCGAGGCGGGGCCGGTGACCTGGCGGGCGCTGACCGGCTGACGGGACAGGCCCCGGAATCGGTGCTGCCCTTCGGCGGGGCGGATCGGCCCCCGGGCCCGGTCAGCAAGGCCGTTCGGCGGTCACCGGCAGGGTGGCTGCCGACCTCGGTCCGTCGCTCGTCGCGGGGAACGTATCGACCGTGATGCCGGTGAAGCCCGCCGCGTCCAGGGCCTTCACCCGCACAGGGGCCTGGAGGACCCACCGGCGGATGGTGGTCTCCACGGTCCTGGGTCCCTCGCCTCACCCCTCGGCCGACGCCCCCAGGTGCTTGATCTTCTCGAAGGGGTAGCCGCCCACGACCGCGATCACCAGGGCGTACGCGGCGAAGGCCGCCAGGCCCCAGGTGGAGACGGACCGGCCGCCGCCGCTCAGGACGACGGTCCCGAGGGGGACCAGGGGAGCCAGGCCGAGGATCGCCGCTCCGGTGCACCAGAACGCCACCAGGTCGTTCGCCCGCTTCCGGAGGGCGGGGTCCGCCTTCACCGCCGCGGGGACCTCGTAACCGGTCGACCTGTCGCAGACCTCGCCCCGGTATCCGGTGCGGGCCGCCAGGGAACCGGCCAGGCCCAGCAGGAGGAAGCAGACGAAAAGGAACAGGTAAGCCATGTGCACCCCGAGAGTTCGTTGTGCCGAGGACTCTAAGGGGCGGAGGGCGGTGCGACCGCCACTCCTTCGGCGTACGCGACAATGGAGCCATGACCACGCTCGCCCCTGTCCTCCCGCAGCTCCGCATCGGCCCGCACACCGTGCAGCCGCCCGTGGTGCTCGCGCCCATGGCCGGCATCACCAACGCCCCGTTCCGGACGCTGTGCCGGGAGTTCTCCGGGGGCAAGGGGCTCTTCGTCAGCGAGATGATCACGACCCGGGCGCTGGTCGAGCGCAACGAGAAGACCATGCAGCTCATCCACTTCGACGCGGCCGAGACACCGCGCTCGATCCAGCTGTACGGGGTCGACCCGGTCACCGTCGGCAAGGCGGTCCGGATGATCGTCGAGGAGGACCTGGCCGATCACATCGACCTGAACTTCGGCTGCCCGGTCCCCAAGGTCACCCGCAAGGGCGGCGGCTCCGCGCTCCCGTACAAGCGGCCCCTGCTGCGGGCCATCCTCCGGGAGGCCGTCTCCGGCGCGGGGGACCTGCCCGTCACCATCAAGATGCGCAAGGGCATCGACGACGACCACCTCACCTTCCTGGACGCCGGGCGTATCGCCGTCGAGGAGGGGGTGACCGCTGTCGCCCTGCACGGGCGCACCACCGCCCAGCACTACGGCGGCACCGCCGACTGGGACGCCATCGCCCGGCTCAAGGAGCACGTCCCCGAGATTCCGGTGCTCGGCAACGGGGACATCTGGTGCGCCGACGACGCCCTGCGGATGATGCGCGAGACCGGGTGCGACGGCGTGGTCGTCGGGCGCGGGTGCCTCGGGCGGCCCTGGCTGTTCGCGGATCTGGTCAGTGCCATGGAGGGGCGTGCGGAGCGGCACGCGCCCACCCTGCGCGAGGTCGCGGACGTCATGGTGCGCCACGCCACGCTGCTGGGGGAGTGGATCGGTGACGAGGCCCGGGGCGTCATCGACTTCCGCAAGCACGTCGCCTGGTATCTGAAGGGCTTCGCGGTCGGCTCCGAGATGCGCAAGAAGCTCGCCGTCACCTCCTCGCTGGAGGAGCTGGGCTCCCAGCTGCACGAGCTGGACCTCGACCAGCCCTGGCCGGACGGCGCCGACGGGCCCCGGGGGCGGACCTCCGGCAACAACCGGGTCGTCCTGCCGGACGGCTGGCTCAAGGACCCGTACGACTGCGCCGGGGTCAGTGCCGACGCGGAGCTGGACACCTCGGGCGGCTGAACGCGCGCGGAGGCCGGGACCGAACGCGTAGGCGTAGGGGTCGGCCGGAGCGCCGGACGCGCCGGGCCGGTCGGGGCCCCGCGCCCTCGTCGTACGTCCGGAGCACCCCGCCCCCGTACGCCTCAGCCCGTCACGTCCGGGCCCGCCCGGCGCTCCAGCGGGGCCGCGCCCGCCGAGTTCATCACGTTGAAGACCACGCTGCCCGCCCGGTAGCGGTCGTCCGTCCACTCGATGGCCCGGCCCGCCGCCGTGTACGACAGGTGGCGCTGGCGCAGCAGCGGGCTGGCGCGGCGGACCTGGAGGAGGCGGGCGTCCTCGCTGCCCGCCGCCACCGCGTCGATCAGGTGCTCGCCGTAGTGCGCCACGATGTCCGCCCGCTCCGCGATGCTGTCCATGATCGAGACGCAGTCCTCCGGCAGCTCCAGGACCGCCGGGGCCACCCAGTCCGCGTACACCGTCCGTTCGACCATCACCGGTTCGCCGTCCAGGTGGCGCAGGCGCAGGACGTAGAGGACCTCGGTGCCCGGCTCCGCGTCCAGGCGCTCGCCCTCCTCGTCGGTGGCCGGGCGCAGCGTGCGGGTCAGGATGCGGCTGGTGACCTCGCACCCCATCGCCTGCGCCCACTGCGCGAAGCTGTTGAGCTGCTGGAAGCTCTGGCGGCGCTCCTGGCGCAGGACCACCCGCCGGGCCCCCTGCCGGGAGCCGATCAGGCCCTCGGACGCCAGCAGCGCCACCGCCTGGCGGACCGTGCCGCGGGAGACCGACCAGCGGGTGGCGAGGTCGCTCTCGGAGGGCAGCCGGGAGCCCAGCGGGTAGACGCCCGTCCGGATCGCGTGCCGCAGCGACTCGGCGATCTCCCGGTAGCGCGTAGCGCCCACGCGTCCCCCTTGGCTTCATGTGACCTAGGCGTTGTGTACAGGTCCGCTCGTCCGTGACGGTCCTGCCGCTCACTCTAGCGTCGTCGTGACACGTTTCGATGCGAGGTCGTTATCTACCACAACCGCTGAATAGTGGGCTTTCCTCTTCGCGCCCTCTTGCGGCACCGGACACGGGACGTTAACTTCCCGGACACCTGGCCCGGGCGAACTGGTGCCAGCTTGTATGAACAAGTGGCCCTCACACTTCGCTTCCGGGAGATACCACCGTGCGCAGAGCCCGACCCCGTCCCCGTATCCGCGCCAACGGCCGTACCGTTGCCGCACTCGCCCTCACCACCGCCACCCTCACCGTCCTCACCGCCTGCGGTGCCGCGCCCGAGGAGAAGGCCGAGACCGGGGCGAACGGTGTGAAGTCCGCCGACGCCACCTCGGTCGCCGACTTCGGCGGGATGGAGAAGCTGGTCGCCGCCGCCGAGAAGGAGGGCGAGCTGAACGTCATCGCCCTGCCGCCGGACTGGGCCAACTACGGCGAGCTGATCAAGACCTTCCAGGAGAAGTACAAGGTCAAGATCAAGAGCGAGACGCCGGACGCCTCCAGCGCCGACGAGATAGCCGCCGTCAAGTCCCGCAAGGGCCAGAAGCGCGCCCCCGACGTCCTGGACCTCGGCATCGCCTTCGCCCGCAGCGGCGCGGCGGAGAACCTGTTCGCCCCGTACAAGGTCACCGCCTGGGACAAGATCCCCGACAGCCAGAAGGACGCCGACGGCCGCTGGTACAACGACTACGGCGGGTACGTCTCCATCGGCTGCGACGCCGCCCGGATCAAGACCTGCCCGGAGACCTTCGCGGACCTGCTGAAGCCCGAGTACAAGGGGAAGGTCGCCCTCAACGGCAACCCGACCAAGTCCGGCTCCGCCTTCGGCGGCGTCTACGCGGCGGCCCTCGCCAACCAGGGCTCCTTCGGGGACATCCAGCCCGGCATCGACTACTTCGGCAAGCTGAAGAAGAGCGGCAACTTCATCCCCGTCGAGTCCACTCCGGCCACCGTCGAGAAGGGCGAGACGCCCATCAGCATCGACTGGGACTACCTGAACGCCGGGTACGCCGACCAGTTCAAGTCCAAGGGCGTCGACTGGAAGGTCTCCGTACCGAAGGACGGCGTCTACGCCCAGTACTACTCCCAGGCCATCAACAAGGACGCCCCGAACCCGGCGGCAGCCCGCCTGTGGATGGAGTACCTGTACAGCGCCGAGGGCCAGAACCTCTGGCTCAAGGGGTACGCCCGCCCGGTGCTGCTGCCCGCCATGACCGAGGACGGGACCGCCGACAAGGCCTTCGTCGCCAAGCTGCCCGCCGTCGAGGGCACCCCGGCCTTCCCCTCCTCCGACGAGCTGGACAAGGCCAAGGCCACGCTCTCCGAGAACTGGGACAAGGCCGTCTCCTGATGACCGTCTCCCACCCGTCCGCCGCCCCGGGACCCGGGGCGGCCGCCGCCGGGGCCGGTGGCCGCACGCGCCGCCGCCGGCCGGCCCGCGCCTGGCTCGGCGCGCTCCCGCTGCTCGTCTTCGCCGGGCTCTGCTTCGGACTGCCCGCCGGCGCCCTGCTGTACGGGGCCGTCACCCGTACCGACCCGGCCTCCGGCGCCACCCAGCTCACCGGCGAACACCTCCAGCGCTCGCTCCAGGGGCCCTACCTCACCTCGCTCACCGGAAGCGTCCAGCTCTCCGCGCTGACCGCCGCCATCGCCACCGTCGTCGGCGTGCTGATCGCCCAGGCCGTCGTCACCTCCCGGCGGGCCGCGCTGCGCGGGGCCGTGCTCACCGCCTCCGGGGTGCTCGCCAACTTCGGCGGCGTCCCGCTGGCCTTCGCCTTCATCGCCACCCTCGGCATCTCCGGTGTGGTCACCCAGCTCGGGCACCTGGACGCGCTCGGCTGGAACCTCTACTCCTTCACCGGGCTCACCGTCATCTACCTCTACTTCCTCATCCCGCTCATGGTGATCGTCGTCGTCCCCGCCCTGGACGGGCTGCGCCCCCAGTGGCGCGAGGCCGCCCGCAACAACGGCGCCACCGCCTGGCAGTTCTGGCGCCACGTCGGACTGCCGGTGCTCGCGCCCTCGCTGCTCGGCGGGTTCGTCCTCCTCTTCGGCAGCGCCTTCGCCGCGCACGCCACCGCCGCCGCCCTGGTCGGCGGCTCCGTACCGCTGGTCACCCTGAAGATCGCCGACGCGCTCTCCGGGAACGTCCTGGTCGGCCAGGAGAACGTGGCCCTGGCGCTGAGCCTCGACATGATCGTGATCGCCGGACTGGTGATGGCGGTCTATCTGCCCCTCCAGCGACGGAGTTCCCGATGGCTGCACTGACCACCGCCGCCCCCGAGGCCTCCGTCCCGGCGCCCGCGCCGGTGAAGGCCCGCCGTCCGCGCCCGCGCTACTGGCGCGGTGCCGTCCTGGCCGTCGCCGGGCTCTACTTCGTCACCCCGCTGCTCTCCTCGTTCGTCTTCACGGTCCACGTGCCGAACCAGGGCCTCACCTTCGAGGCGTACAGCGGCATCCTGTCGGCCGACGGCTTCACCGAGAGCCTCCTCCTCTCGCTCTCCCTCGCCGCCGCCACCATCGCGCTCGCCCTGCTGCTCGTCGTCCCCGCACTCGTCGCGGTGCGGCTCGGGCCGCCCCGGCTGCGGGCCGTCGTGGAGGTGGTCTGCATGCTGCCGCTGGTGGTGCCGCCGATCGCCCTGGTCACCGGGATCGCCACCGTGCTGCGCTGGGGGCCCGACCACTTCTCGCGCACCCCGCTCTACCAGACCTTCCTGGCCGTCCAGAACGAGTCCTTCCCGGTGGTGCTGGTCCTCGCCTACACCGTGCTGGCGCTGCCGTTCGTGCACCGCTCGCTGGACGCGGGGCTGCGCACGGTCGACGTGCCGACGCTGGTGGAGGCGGCCCGCAACTGCGGGGCGAGCCGGTTGCAGGTGATCGTGAGCGTCATCCTGCCCAACCTGCGCTCCTCGCTCGCCGGGGCCTCCTTCCTCACCCTGGCGCTGGTGCTCGGCGAGTACACCGTCGCCTCCCTGCTGGGGTTCCGGCCCTTCGCGGTGTGGATCGTCACCGTCTCCGGCGCCGAGGCCCGGATGTCGGTCGCCGTCTCGCTGCTCTCGCTCCTCATCACCTGGGTCCTGCTGCTCATCCTCTCGCGCGCCGGAACCGGGTCGTCCGCCTCCGCCCCTGCCGGTGCGGTTCCCGCCGGAGCCGCCGCGACCCCGGCCGCCACCACCCCGGGCGCCCCGGCCACCACCCCGGCCGCCGCCCCCACCTCCGTACCCGGCAAGGAGTAGCCACCCATGTCAGCCCTGCCAGCCCCGCCCACCGCCACCTCCCCCCGCTCCGGGCCGGTCCCGGCCGCCGCCGCGTCCGAGGGCCGGGCCGTCACCGGAGCGCGGGTGGAGTTCCGCTCCCTGCGTCGCGCGTTCGGCCCCACCGTCGCCCTCGACGGCCTCGACCTCACCGCCGAACCGGGCGAACTGCTCGCCCTCCTCGGCCCCTCCGGCTGCGGCAAGACCACCGCGCTGCGGGTCCTCGCCGGGTTCGAGCAGCCCGACTCCGGCGACGTGCTGGTCGACGGCGAGGACATCACCCCCGTGCCCGCCAACCGGCGCGACGCGGGCATGGTCTTCCAGTCCTACAGCCTCTTCCCGCACCTCAACGCCCGCGACAACGTGGCCTTCGGCCCCCGGATGCGGGGGGTCGCCACCGCCGAGCGCCACGCCACCGCCGACGAACTGCTCGAACTCGTCGGCCTGCCCACCCACGGCGACCGCTACCCGCACCAGATGTCCGGCGGACAGCAGCAGCGCGTGGCCCTGGCCCGCGCGCTCGCCCTGCGCCCCCGGGTCCTGCTGCTGGACGAACCGCTCTCGGCACTCGATGCCAAGGTCCGGCTCACCCTCCGCGAGGAGATCCGCCGCCTCCAGCTCGCGCTCGGGATCACCACCATCTTCGTCACCCACGACCAGGAGGAGGCGCTCTCCATGGCCGACCGGGTCGCCGTCCTCAACGCGGGCCGCCTGGAGCAGTGCGCGCCCCCGGCCGAGCTGTACGAGCGCCCCGCCACGCCGTTCGTCGCGGAGTTCGTCGGCACCATGAACCGGGTGCCCGGGCAGCTGACCGGCGACGGTTCGGTGGTCGTCGCGGGCGCGTCACTGCCGGTCGACGGGGACGTTCCCGCGGGCCGGGGCGGGGTCGACGTCCTCATCCGGCCCGAGAGCATCGGCGTCACCGCCGACCCCGAGGGCACCGCCACGGTCGTCTCCGCCTCCTTCCTCGGCTCGGTCACCCGGGTCCTGCTCGACCTCCCGGGCGGCACCTCGGTCAAGGCCGACCTCGCGTCCCGGGACGCCTCGGAGCTGGCTCCGGGGGTACGGGCCCGGGTCACCCCGGTCCGCCGGCCGGTGCTCGTCGTGCCCGCGGGGGAGAGCGCCGCGCCGGAAACCGCCGCCGGTGACGAGGTGGACGCGTGAAGGCGCCGACCGCCCCCGCCGCCGTCCTCTTCGACATGGACGGCACGCTCGTCGACACCGAGGTGCTCTGGTGGGAGACGGCCCGGGAGGTCGCGGCCGGGCTCGGCCACCGGCTGACCGACGCGGACGCCCCCGAGGTCGTCGGCCGGGCCGTCGCCGACACCGCCGCTCATCTGATCGAGGTCACCGGCGTCGGCTCCCCGGTCCCTTCCCACGCGGCCGAGGCCCGGTCCGCCGCCCTGGAGCGCACCGCCGCCGAACTGACCGACTCCTTCTTCCGGAAGGTCGACGCGGGCGCCCCGCTGCGCCCCGGCGCCGCCGCGCTGCTGGCCTCGCTCGAAGCGGCCGGGGTGCCGTTCGCCCTGGTCAGCGCCTCGCCCCGGAGCGTGGTCGACGCGGTGGTGGCGGGGGCGCTGGCCGGGGTGGACTTCGCCTTCACGCTCTCGGCCGACGACACCGTACGGACCAAGCCGCACCCCGATCCGTACCGGGCGGCCGCCGAGCGGTTCGCCGCCGATCCCGCCGCCTGCGTGGCGGTGGAGGACTCCCCGGACGGCACCGCCTCCGCCGACGCGGCGGGGTGCGCGGTGCTGGTCGTCCCGTCGCTGCTGCCGGTCGCCCCGGGGCGGGCGCGGACGTTCGCCCGTAGCCTGGAGGAGGTGGACCTCGGGGTGCTGACCGACTGCCTGAGGCGTCCGAATCCTGAAATCCAGGGTCCGAAACCAGCGTGATTCACGCCACCCTTGATCGGGGGTCCGCTCAGATGAGCGGGTAGGCGGTGGCTGCACTTCTGGAAGACCTGGCACTCAGTGCCAGGTGTCAGCCTTCGGGAAGTGAACTCAGGTGCGGACTGGTCCGCTCATATGAGAGTCCAGGGTCAAGAATTGGCCATGCTGCCTTCAGGGGCTGAACAGAGGATCGCACTCCGCTCGTCGGGAAGGTTCTTTAGATCTGCTGGCGGACGAGTGGTTGCGGCCTCATGACGACCAAGTGGACGTACCCATACGCCTTCGATCTGGGTATGTTCCTCGCCGTCAGGGCAGCCACCGCGTCCTCGAGGAGTCGAGACCCGTGTCGGAAAACAAAGATCCTCAGAAGTTCGTCTACGACTTCACCGAGGGCAACAAGGATCTGAAGGATCTTCTGGGCGGCAAGGGTGCGAACCTCGCCGAGATGACCAACCTCGGTCTTCCCGTCCCTCCGGGCTTCACGATCACCACCGAGGCGTGCAAGGTCTACCTGGAGAGCGGGCAGGCCCCGAAGGCCCTCCGCGACGAGGTGAGTGCACACCTCGCCGCGCTGGAGGAGCGGATGGGCAAGAAGCTCGGCCAGGCGGACGATCCGCTGCTCGTCTCCGTACGCTCCGGCGCCAAGTTCTCCATGCCCGGCATGATGGACACGGTCCTCAACATCGGCCTCTCCGACGCCTCGGTGGCCGGTCTCGCCACCCAGTCCGGCGACGAGCGCTTCGCCTGGGACTCCTACCGGCGCCTCATCCAGATGTTCGGCAAGACCGTCCTGGGCGTCGACGGCGACCTCTTCGAGGAGGCCCTGGAGGAGGCGAAGGCGGCCAAGGGGGTCACGGTCGACACCGACCTGGCCGCGGCCGACCTGAAGAAGCTGGTCAAGCAGTTCAAGAAGATCGTCGAGGCTCAGGCCGGGCGGGCGTTCCCGCAGGACGCCCGGGAGCAGATGGACCTGGCCATAAACGCGGTCTTCGACTCGTGGAACACCGACCGCGCCAAGCTCTACCGCCGCCAGGAGCGCATCCCCGGCGACCTCGGCACGGCCGTCAACGTCTGTTCCATGGTCTTCGGCAACCTCGGCCCCGACTCCGGTACGGGCGTAGCCTTCACCCGCGACCCGGCCAGCGGCCACCAGGGCGTCTACGGCGACTACCTCCAGAACGCGCAGGGCGAGGACGTCGTCGCCGGTATCCGCAACACGGTGCCGCTCGCCGATCTGGAGTCGATCGACAAGAAGTCGTACGACCAGCTCATGGGCATCATGGAGACCCTGGAGAACCACTACAAGGATCTCTGCGACATCGAGTTCACCATCGAGCGCGGCCAGCTGTGGATGCTCCAGACCCGGGTCGGCAAGCGCACCGCCGGGGCCGCCTTCCGGATCGCCACCCAGCTCGTGGACCAGGGGCTGATCGACGAGGCCGAGGCCCTCCAGCGCGTCAACGGCGCCCAGCTCGCCCAGCTGATGTTCCCCCGCTTCGACGACCAGGCCAAGACGGAGCTGCTCGGCCGGGGCATCGCGGCTTCGCCGGGTGCCGCCGTCGGCAAGGCCGTCTTCGACTCGTACACCGCGATCAAATGGTCCCGCTCCGGTGAGAAGGTCATCCTGATCCGCCGCGAGACCAACCCCGACGACCTCGAAGGCATGATCGCCGCCGAGGGCATCCTGACCTCGCGCGGCGGCAAGACCTCGCACGCGGCGGTCGTGGCGCGCGGCATGGGCAAGACCTGCGTCTGCGGCGCCGAGGACCTGGAGGTCGACACCAAGCGCCGCCGGATGACGGTCGGCGGCACGGTGATCGAGGAGGGCGACCTCGTCTCGATCGACGGCTCCACCGGCAAGGTGTACCTGGGCGAGGTGCCCGTCGTCCCCTCCCCGGTCGTCGAGTACTTCGAGGGCCGGATGCACGCGGGCGCCGACGACGCCGACGAGCTGGTCGCCGCCGTGCACCGGATCATGGCGTACGCGGACCGGGTCCGCCGACTGCGGGTGCGGGCCAACGCCGACAACGCCGAGGACGCGCTGCGCGCCCGCCGCTTCGGCGCCCAGGGCATCGGGCTCTGCCGTACCGAGCACATGTTCCTCGGTGAGCGTCGCGAGATGGTCGAGAAGCTGATCCTGGCGGACACCGACGACGAGCGCGAGAGCGCGCTGGCCGCTCTCCTCCCGCTCCAGAAGGCCGACTTCATCGAGCTGTTCGAGTCGATGGACGGGCTGCCCGTCACCGTACGGCTGCTCGACCCGCCGCTCCACGAGTTCCTGCCCGACATCACCGAGCTGTCGGTGCGCGTCGCGCTCGCGGAGTCCCGCAAGGACGCCAACGAGAACGACCTGCGCCTCCTCCAGGCGGTCCACAAGCTGCACGAGCAGAACCCGATGCTGGGTCTGCGCGGGGTCCGCCTGGGCCTGGTCATCCCCGGCCTCTTCGCCATGCAGGTACGGGCCATCGCCGAGGCCGCCGCCCACCGCAAGAACGCCAAGGGCGACCCGCGCGCCGAGATCATGATCCCGCTCGTCGGCACGGTGCAGGAGCTGGAGATCGTCCGCGAGGAGGCCGACCGGGTCATCGCGGAGGTCCAGGCGGCCACCGGCACCGACCTGAAGCTGACCATCGGCACCATGATCGAGCTGCCGCGCGCCGCGCTGACGGCGGCCCAGATCGCCGAGGCCGCCCAGTTCTTCTCGTTCGGCACCAACGACCTGACCCAGACGGTGTGGGGCTTCTCCCGCGACGACGTGGAGGCCTCGTTCTTCACCGCCTACCTGGAGAAGGGCATCTTCGGGGTCTCCCCGTTCGAGACGATCGACAAGGACGGCGTCGGCTCGCTGGTGCGCAGCGCCGTGGAGGCCGGCCGGGCCACCCGCCCGGACCTGAAGCTCGGTGTCTGCGGCGAGCACGGCGGTGACCCGGAGTCGGTGCACTTCTTCCACGAGGTGGGCCTCGACTACGTCTCCTGCTCACCGTTCCGGATCCCGGTCGCCCGCCTCGAAGCGGGCCGGGCCGCCGCCGGAGCGCGGGCCAGCGACAGCCGCTGACCCTCTTCGGATAGACCAACTCCGGGGATTTATAAGGGAATTGGGCCGAGTCCCTCATCGGCCCGATGCCCTGTCTCGATCCCCGGAACGCCCGGAAGCGGCGGCACCCTGTGCGGGGGTGCCGCCGCTTCGTCCTGTCCGGCGGGAGCCGTTCCGCTTGTCGCCGGGAGTCACTCCGCCCAGCCGTGGAAGCCGTTTCGCTTGTCGGTGGAATATGTGCCGTGCACCGTCCCGGAGCGGAATGGGCGCTACCGATGTGTCGTAGCACACATTGCTTCGTTTAATACGCAAAGAAGTGACGGTGGCCGCCGGGTGGACCGGGGCCGGGACCGGGGTGCGGTCCATGGATCCCCACCCATGGACCGCACCCGGCTTACCCCCGTCGGGTACGGAGCCGCACCGCCGCCCGCCGCCGCCGAACACACGAAGCCCCCCACGGCCTTCACGTGCTCATCCGGCGGGCACCGGATGCGTACCCGACGTCGTACAGCTTTTCGGGTGAAGCGGAACAGGGCGAGACGTTTCACTTCTGGCCGAAACCCCGTGGTGACCTCCTGTGACGGTCCGCATACCCTTCGGTGGGGGCAATTGCGGATGCAACAGGTGGGGGCGGTAGTGCTGCGGATCCATGTGTCCAGGCTGGACCTTTCGCGGGTGCGGATGGCCACGAGACCGGACGCGTTGTGGGAGACGATTCTCAGTTTTCACCGGCTGAGGGACCGGCGGGCTTCGACGGTCTTCGGGAAATGGCGGACCGAAACACGAGCGCGGTTGAATGGTGAAGCACAACTGCTGGCGGCGGTCGTCCCGCCCCGCGGGTATTTCCCGGATTTCCTGACCCCCTCGCAGGAAGGCGCCGAGCCTTTCGGGCTCGACGCGGGAATGGAGGCCCTGCGCGACACCCCGGTCGACCGCGTCCGTCGCGAGCTGGACCTGATGGCGGCCGGCCGACGGCGGCAGCGCGGCGGCCGGGCGGGCGGCGGCTGCGACGCCGGCCCCGCGCGGGCCACGGCCGCCCTGCCCGCCGCGCTCTCCGAGGGGCGCGCCGAGCCCCTGGTCCGGCTCATCGGGGCCCTGCGCAGCTACCACGACGCCGCCGTCGAGCCCTACTGGCCGCACATCCGCGCCTCCATCGAGGCCGACCGGGCGGTGCGCGGCCGGGCGCTCCTGGACGGCGGGGCCGAAGGGCTGCTGGCCACCCTGCCGCCGATGATCCGGTGGCGGGCGCCCGTGCTGGAGGCGGACTACCCGGTCGACCGCGACCTGTATCTCGACGGGCGCGGGCTGCTGCTCCAGCCCTCGTTCTTCTGCCGGGGCACCCCCGTCGTCTACCGGGACCCCTCGCTCCCGCCCGTGCTCGTGTACCCGGTCACCCACACCGGCGCCCCTGCCTTCGCGGAGCCCGGCCCCTGGCTCGGCCGGCTCGTCGGCCACACCCGCTCCGCCGTGCTGCAGTCCATAGGCACCGGCTGCACCACGAGCGAGCTGGCCCGCCGCGCCGGGGTGTCGCTCGCCTCCGCGAGCCAGCACGCCTCCGTCCTGCGCGAGGCGGGTCTCGTCCTCACCCTGCGCCACGGCAGCTCGGTGCTCCACACGCTGACCCCGCTGGGCGGCTCGCTGCTGCGGGGCGGGGCGCCGATGGCGCTGTCCTGAGCGGGCCGGGGACCAGGGGCCGGGCTGCGGGGGCGCCGTGCGCGCGGGAGATTCTTCTCTGTACGGCGATGAGTTCCGGGCGGCTTTGCCGTCTACCCCTTCGACAGCGCCGCACGGACCACGGCGGCGCACCACGGAACGCGGGAAGAGGCAACGGCCATGGCTCGGATGATCTTCGTGAACCTGCCGGTGAAGGACCTGGAGACCTCGAAGGGCTTCTTCGGGAAGCTCGGCTTCACGACCAACCCCACCTTCAGCGACGACAAGACCGCGTGTCTGGTCATCAGCGACACGATCTTCGCCATGCTGATGACCGAAAAGCGCTTCAAGGAGTTCACCAAGAAGGACGTGGCCGACGCCTCGACGACGACCGAGGTCATCCTCGCCCTGAGCGCCGAGAGCCGTGAGGAGGTCGACTCGCTCGCCGACGCGGCGCTGGCGTCGGGCGGCTCCCCGGCGGGCGAGACGCAGGACATGGGCTTCATGTACGGCCGCTCGTTCCAGGACCCCGACGGCCACATCTGGGAGGTCGTCTGGATGGACGAGGCCGCCGCCCAGGGCGAGAGCTGAGCGGGCCGACGTGCAGGGGCGTGGGGGGGGGGGGGGGGGGGGGGGGGGGGGGGGGGGGGGGGGGGGGGGGGGGGGGGGGGGGGGGGGGGGGGGGGGGGGGGGGGGGGGGGGGGGG
>NZ_JBWKCM010000055.1:0-3377 GCF_056436485.1 Streptomyces sp. NPDC043746
CCGTCGTGGACCTCACCGATCTTGTAGCTCACACCGGTGTAGAAGAGGATCCGCTCAGTGGTGGTCGTCTTGCCCGCGTCGATGTGGGCCATGATGCCGATGTTGCGCACCTTGGCCAGGTCAAGTGTGGTGACAGACATAAGAATTCTTTCCTGGACAACTGGGGGAGCTCAGAGAGCCGGGGCGGGTGTGGGCTCCGGGGCGGGTCGCCCGCCCCGGAACGCCCACGGCCGGTTCACGCCTGCTTCGACGCGCCCGGGGGGAGGAAGAGCGCGGGGACGGCGGTGAGGGCCACGAAGAGCAGGGCCCACCAGAACACGGCGCTGAAGTCCGCCCGGGCGCCACCGGCCACGTAGACGTAGTGCTGCAGGAGCAGCGCGATGGTGGCGGTGCCGACCGCGCCGCCGAGCTGCTGGGACACGGCGTTCGCGGTCGTCGCCGCGGGGACGCTGGTGGTCGGCAGCGAGTGGTAGAGCGTCACCATGATGGGCGACGACGCCAGGGCGAGGCCGATGCCCTGCGCGAACAGGGCGACGAGCAGCAGGACGGTCACCTCGCTCGTGTCGGCCACGGCGAAGGTGGTGAGGCCCGCGGCGACCAGGAGGAGTCCGAAGAGCACGAGCGCGCGCGGGTTGCTCCTGGTGTCGATGACCCGGCCGACGAGCAGTACGGCGACCGCCGTGCCGACGCCCTGCGCCACCATGATGGTTCCCGCGCCCAACGGCCCCTTGCCGCCCGCCTGCTGGAAGAACAGCGGGACGAGGACGACGCCGCCGTAGAGGCCGAAGTTGTTCAGCAGCGTGATGGACGTGGACGCGGTGAACGCCCGGTCGCGGAAGAGCGAGAAGTCCACGACGCCGGGGGTCTGGGAGCCGACGGCCCGGATGCCGTGCGCGGCCAGCAGGGCCACGCCGATCGCGGCGGGCAGGAAGACCTGCGGGCTCGTAGCCGCGGTGCCCTTGGCCAGGTTGCTGAAGCCGAGGATGAGGGCGACGAGGCCGCCGCCCATGGTGAGCAGGCCGGCGACGTCGAGGCGACGGGGCGCCTCGCCCTTGGAGTTGGGCAGGGTGCGGGCGGACAGCACGATCACCGCGAGGATGATCGGCACGTTGAGGAAGAACGCCCACCGCCAGGAGAACTCCTGGATGAGCGTGCCGCCGAGCACGGGACCGAGCACCGGTGCGACGAGCAGCGGCACAGCCATCATCGTCATCATGCGGCCCATCTGGGCGCGGCCCGCGACCTCGACGACAATGATCCGCATCAGCGGGAAGAGCATGCTGGCCCCGAAGCCCTGCACGACCCGGAACGCGATCAGGCTGCCCATCGACCAGGCGGTACCGCACAGCAGCGAACCGATCAGGAAGACGGAGAGCGACGCGATCCAGGTGTGGGCCGCGCCGAAGCGCTGTGCCGCCCACCCGGTCGCCGGTATCACCGACGACATCGCGAGGAGATACGCCGTGGACGCCCACTGGGCGTCCGCGAGACCGACTCCGAAGTACTCGGTGAACGAGTGCATGGCCACGCCGACGATCGTGGTGTCGAGGAGGGCCACGAACGCGCCCACGGCCAGGACGAGTGCCACCACGACGGGCGAGCGCTCCGGCTGCGGAGCCGGCTCGGCCGATACCCCCTCCTTGGCGCTCGCGGTGCTGATCTCCTCGGACATGGCTTTCGCCTCTCTTTGCGCGATGGATGGGATGGACACGAGACTCTACCTAGGAACCCTTGGCACTTGCCTACTATACATAGGCACTGTTACGGTCAGGATCATGAAGGAACTGACCGACCCGGAAATCCGCGCCTCGTTCGTCAACTGCAGCAAGGGCGAGGCCTCCCGCCTCACGACGCCGCGGGATCTGTCCGAACTGCCTTGGGCAGACCTCGACTTCCTCGGCTGGCGGGACCCTGCCGCACCGCAGCGCAGCTACATCGTGGCCGAGCACGAGGACCGCCTCGTGGGCCTCGCCTTCCGCCTGCCGTCCCAACGGGGCAGCCTGCGGCACCAGTCCATGTGCTCGATCTGCCTGACGACGCACCAGGCGAGCGGGGTGACGCTGATGACCGCGCGCCGCGCGCGCCAGAGCGGCAACGGCGAGGACACGGTGGGCGAGTACGTCTGCAGCGACCTGGCCTGCTCCCTTTACGTGCGGGGCAAGAAGCGGACCCAGGTCGGGGGCCGCATGGAGGAGTCGCTGACGGTGGACGAGAAGGTCGAGCGCCTGCGGACCAAGCTCGCCGGCTTCCTCAACACGCTTCTCTGAGGGCCGCCCCGTCATCCCTGACGGAACAGCGCACGGTGTCAGATGCGGCGCATCGCGAGACGGAGGGGCGTCCGCGCACTTGACGCATTCGGGCGTCGCGACGAGCGGCGAGGCGCCGCAGCCGTCGGCGTGCGCCCGCCGAGGAGGACGGGACAGCCGTCAGCGGCCGGATCGGGGCGCGGGGCCCGGCTGACAGCCGGGCCCCGCGTACGGGTCGTCGATCCCGCCCCGGGCACGCGGCGCGTTGTCGAGCGCCTGCGCGAGGGCCTTGCGGTAGGCGGGCACCGCCCTCTCGTACAGCGCCATGCCCCGCTGGGTGATCCGGCCGCGCACCGTACGCCGGTCGCCGGGGCTCGGCATGCGGACCGCGAGGTCGTCACGGACCAGGCGGTCCACGACGCGGGACGCGGAGGAAGGGCTGAGCCGGACCTCCTGGGCGAGCTCGCTGATGCGCAAGTTCCCGTCGTTGATGGCTAGTTGCTCAAGCGCCAGATAGGCCGAGGGGGACAGTCCCAGTCGGCTCAGCTCGCGCGTCAGCGCCCTCTCGAAGCGACATCGCAGCTCCTCCGTGCGCTGCCACCAGGCCAGCTCCTGTGCGGACGCCTCACGAGCGCCGGAGCCGCGGACGGCGCCGCCCGGTTCGCGGGACGCCGACTCGACGGACACTCTGGGCGGCAGTCCCGTACCGCGCCGGTCGACACGGCCCTGGACCGCGCAGGACTCTCGGGCGGGCTGGCATGACGGGCCGTCACCGCGGTCAACCGGGTGGGGGCGACCGCTGACGGCGAGGACGACAGACGGTCCGGGATACGTGGTCACGGGAATCATCCATTCTCGGTCGATGCCGAGCAGGAGGAGCCTGCTCGCGGCCGGGCACCCGCCTCCCCGATGCGCTCGGAGGCCACGAGGTGTCCTGCGAGGAGAAAATCATTCCTTCGCAAAGGTTTCAAATTTGATCGGAGATCCCGATAGTGCCGTCGGCGCCACCCCCGGGCGCTCGCCCCGGGGGGGGGGGGGGGGGGGGGGGGGGGGGGGGGGGGGGGGGGGGGGGGGGGGGGGGGGGAGGGGGGGTGCAATCAACACACCACCCGTCGAACCCGCGCATCAATG
>NZ_JBWKCM010000055.1:3387-12414 GCF_056436485.1 Streptomyces sp. NPDC043746
CCACCCCCCCCCCCCCCCCCCCCCCCCCCCCCCCTCCCTCCCCCCCCCCCCCCCTCCCCTCCCCCCCCCCCCCCCCCCCCCCCCCCCCCCCCCCCCCCCCCCCCCCCCCCCCCCCCCCCCCCCCCCGCCCCCCTCAAATCCCCGACCCCCTTCCAGAACCACCGACCGCGCGTAGGCGGCTGCCGCGGGCGCGAGACGCAAGGCACCGTGGCCCGCCAGGGCATGCACGTCGCGCCAGAACCGCTGCAACGGCTCCGTCTCGGACTGGACCCGCGTCCCGCCGCTGCGGAACAGCCGCTCCACCACGGCGACCAGCATCTCCACGGCCACGGCCGCGTCCCGCATGTTCCGGGCCACCGGCAGCCGGTCGAGCGGGGCATGGTCGGCGCGTTCGGCGGCGCCGCGCAGCAGGAGGTACGAGGCGTCGATCTCGGCGGACGAACGGGCCAGCACCTGCTGGGCCACGCCGTCGTCCAGGCGCCCGCCGCCGTCGTCCGTCGCGCGCCCGACCAGCCCATCGGTCCAGGCGCACAGCGCTCCGCGCGCCGCGCCCAGCGCGGGCGCGGCGAACATGAGGGAGGCCACCAGGGGGAACGGGACGCGGTGACAGCGCGCCGCGCCCTCCTCGGGGCGCCCGGTGGCCAGTACGTCGCGGGACATGGTGCGGTGCGAGGGCACGAAGGCGTCGACCACGGTCACGGAGTTGCTGCCGGTCCCGCGCAGTCCACTGTTGCGCCAGGTGTCCTCGACCGTGAAGTCGGCGCGGGGCAGGGCGAGGATGCGGGGGCTCCGGCTGCCGTCGCCCGGCTCGGGGGCGGCCAGGAGCAGCCAGTCGGCGTGGTCGACGCCGCTCGCCAGGTGCCAGCGGCCGGACAGGCGGTAGCCGCCGGGCGCCTCGGCGAGGTCCCCGGCCGGCGGCACCACGGCCGCCGCGATCGGCACGTCCGGGCCGGCGTCCCAGATCTCGGCCTGCCCGCGGTGCGGCAGGTGCGCGGCGAGCCTGCCGTGGGCCGCCTGGAGCGCGGCACACCAGGCGGCCGAGGCACACCCCTCCCCCAGCAGGGCGACGGACTCGACGAGTTCGGCGAACGTGCCCGCATCGCCGCCGAACTCCGCAGGGACGAAGTGGCGCGGGAACCCGGCCCGGGTCAGCGCCCCGGCCACGGCCGGGTGCAGGGTGCGAAGGAGCTCGGACTCCGCCGCGTGGCGCGCGCCGAGGGTCGCCGCGTCCCGCACGGTGACCCGGGTGGGGGGCGTCGGGGCGAGGTGACTGGAAAGCGTCATCTTTTTGCTCTCTCTCTGTGGGTGCATGACCCGCACTTGACGAAGTGGCTTATATTCACCGGACGGAGCCCCTTGCGCGGTACTCCGAGATGGGAAAGGATTCCTCCACGAAGGAATCTTTTGGGGAGGTGTTTAGGTGGGGACTACGCGATGGTGAAGCAGGACCGAGCACGACGTACCTATGCGCTGGTCCTGAACGCGGCGGCCGAGGAGTTCGCCGCCCAGGGGTTCGCCGGCGCCAACCTGGAGACCATCGCGCGACGCACCGGGCTCACCAAGGGGGCGCTCTACGGGCACTTCTCGTCCAAGGCCGCCCTGAGCGCCGAGCTGACCCGGCAGTTCGAGCAGCACTGGCAGAAGGCCCTCGACGCAGCCGCCGACTCCGACAGGGCACCGGTCCAGGTGCTCGACGCATTGCTCACGGAACTGTCCCACCGCGTCCGGCACGACGCCCTGTTCGGCGCCGGCCTGCGCCTGGTGCTGGACGAGGCGTGGTCCGAGGGGGTCCGCGCCAAGCAGGTGCAGGAGTTGCAGGAGCTGCTGCAGCGACTGGTGGCGGTGGCCCAGGACAGCGGCACGATCGATCGGGTCCACCGGCCCGAAGTGCTCAGCCAGCTCCTGCTCGCCGTGCTGCTCGGGCTGCGGCACATCACCGCGGGCTCCCAGGTGACACTGGACGACGCCTCCCCGCAGGTGTGGCGGACACTGCTGCCCGCGGTGTGCCACCCGGCTCCCGGGGGCATCCCGGCATAGTGGCCCAACCCTCCCGCAGGGCAAGGTGGTTGAGCACGGGGTCAGCACCCACCACCACCGGACGGCCCACGGCGCGCAGCAGGTCCGCGTCGCTGGAGTGGTCTCCGTACGCATGACAGCCGGCCGGGTCCGCGCCGCGCTCCCCCATCGTCCGTCGCGCCAGTTCGGCCTTGCGCGGGCCGATCACCGGCGGGCCGACCTCGCCGGTCAGCACGCCCTCGCGGACCTCGGGCGTGGTGCAGAGCACGGTGTCGACCCGCAGGACGTCGGCGACCGGCGCCAGGCACGGCAGGAAGGATCCGGAGACCAGCGCGATGTGGTGACCGGCGCGCCGGTGGGCGCGCAGGGCCTCGACGGCGGGCGGGTGGAAGAGGTCCCCGCGGGCCTGTTCCACGGCGAACCAGTCCCGTCCGGCCCGGTGCAGCTCGTCGGCGCGCGCACCTCGGAAGTTGCGGTAGAAGGCGCGGTTGAGCTGGGCCCGGGACGCCCCGGCGGCCTGCTGTCCAAGGTGTTCGTCGCGCGCCCGGGCGTATCGGTTCCGGTCCTCGCGGGACCGTTGCCACCAGAAGGCGAGGAAGCTGGCCATGCTCTTGCGGTTGATGAGCGTCTCGTCCACGTCGAAGAAGGCGACGGCGTTTGAGGGGTGGTTCATGGTGTCCTTGCCGCCTCCGGCTCCGGGCGGCGGCAGTTCGGGGGAGGCGGATGGTGACACGGCGGGTCCGGCCGGTACGACCTGCCGGTGGGGTACGTCGGAAGGGGCGGACGGCCGTCCGGGCAGGGCGGCCCGGCACGAGGTGTCCACCGCCGGTTCAGACCGCGTGGGCGCTTGGGAGGTGACTCCGGTGGTGGCCGAACTCCCCGTGCCGGGCGGCGCCCTTGACCTCGCGGCCTACCGTTTCGACCTCGCGCAAGAGCTGGTCGACCCGGCTCTGGAGCACCGAGCCCGCGGGCGTCAACTCGATGGGGCAGCGGCCCCGCCGCAGGAAGAGGACGACCTCGAGGGACGATTCCAGGCTCTTGATCTGACCAGTGACGGTGGACTGGGCGCAGTGCAGGTTCCTGGCCGCCCGCGTAAAGCTCAATTCCCGCGCCACTTCGCGGAAGACACGCAACTGATGGATCTCCACGACGATCCCCTTCTGGCCGTACGACGGTGGGCGTCAGACAGTGACGGGCGGCTGACAGGTCCCGTGGAGGCGGTACGTCGTGGTGGCCCGGGCGAGGGCGACCTCGCCCTGGAAGGCCGTCAGCCGGACCGACCGGTCACCCGGCCCCGCGGACGGCGCGTGGTGCTGGTGGGCCCGGATCGTGACGGGGACGTCCAACTCGCCGAACGAGTCGAAGCTGACCTCGCAGCCCGTCATCAGGTGGGACCTGAGCTCCCCGGACTGGCGCAGTGTCTGGTGGCCCGCCTGGCGGAACGCCTCGACGAGGGCCATGCCGGGGACATGGTCGCACGCATGCTCGAAGTAGCCCGGGTGCCCGGTGGCCAGGTGCACGCCGAACCGCCCGACCCCCTCCCTGCTGAGCAGCACGTTCTCCGGGCGGACCTGCCCCACCTCGGTGGGCGAGAGCAGCATCCCGGGCCGTGTCGGCCGGGGTCCGCCGACCAGCGTGGACACGCGGTAGCGCAGCGCGGTGTAGGACTCGTCGCCGACCGCGAGGAGCCTCACCGAGGCTCGGCCGCAGCGCTGTCCGTCGACGTGGACGGCCGTGGAGAAGCGCGCCTCGAAGCGCTCGGCGGTCGGGTTGCCGTTCGGGGTGAACCGCCCGTCGAGCACCACGTGCAGCGGTGTCGCCCCTACCCGCAGCGGGTGCGGGACATCGATGTCAAGCCGCAGGTCGCAGAAGATGAAGCGGTGGGTCAGCGACACGTCGTGGAAGCGGTGGGCCGCGTAGACGGCGGCCTGACGGACGGTTTCGACCATCAGGACGGGGTCGCTGAAGCCCGCCTCGTCCGGTTCGTACAGCGCGTGACTGCGCGGCCACTGCGCGGCTATGCGGACACCTTCCGTGTCGTCCACTCTGCACGCGTCCGTCAGGAAGACCTCGGACACGGCGGCGCGGTGCACCAAGGCCCGCGACACCGTCTGGTCGTAGGTAAGAGCGTGTTCCGACGCGCCCATGCCCTGGACGTTCTCAGAGATGCAGATCGACATGACCCCCCCAGCAGCCCCAGCGAGTGGGACTATGATCGACTTCGGGAAAATATACATTCCCGAAGGGATATTTCAAGAGCAGAGCCCCACCGGCCCACAGGGGCACTCCCAGGGCTCACACGACGAAGGAGGCGGGCTTCGGTGCACGCTACGAACAGCAGCCCGGACACGACCCAACCGGCCACCAGCCAGCCCAAACAGGAGCGTTCGCGACGCACCAAGGCCCAGATCCTGACCGCCGCAGCCGAGGTGTTCGCGGAGCGGGGCTACCCCACCGTCACCCTGCAGGACGTCGCGGACCGGGTCGGGATGACCAAGGGCGCGGTGTACTTCCACTACGCCAACAAGCACGTGCTCGCCATCGCCGTCGTCGAGGAGCACTACAAGCGCTGGCCCGAACTCGTGGAGCGCATGCGCGCCTCGAAGGGCACTCCGCTCGACACACTGCTCGCTGTACTGGACGGCACGGCGGAGGCGTTCCGCGGCGACAGCGTGGTCCAGGCCGGCGCCCGGCTGCAGATCGAGCGCTCCCTGATCGGCGGGAACCTCCCCAAGCCGTACGAGTGGTGGCGGGAGATGCTCGCCACCCTGATCGCGGAGGCCAGGGACGCGGGGCAGCTCCGCGCCGACACCGATCCCGAGGCCCTCGCCCGGGTGGTCGTGTCCGCGTTCTTCGGCGTCCAGCACATCTCGGACGTGCTCACGGAGCGCGCCGACATGATGGAGCGGTACGTCGAAATGCGTGACGCCGTGTTCAGGGGCTTCGTCGTCGACTGACGCGGGACCGGAGCTCACCAGAGCCGACGCGAGCCGTTGCGGGTGCTGGCGCCGTCACGGTGTCATACCGCGCCCTGCGGCCATTGCCGAAGCGCCGTATGAACCGACTCGACCACTCTGCGCCAGGACCCGTCGAGGTCTCGGGGGTGCCCGAACCCGCCGGTCGCCTCGATCGTGATGAAGCCGTGGAACGTGCTTCGCATGAACCGGACCGCGTCGGTCAAGTCAGGCTCTTCGAGTTCGTAGGCCCGCAGCACCGCATACGTCAACTCGATGTTTCGGACGAACCCCTTGGCGTCGGATATCTGGTCGAGGTCCAGCCTCATCTGAGTTGCCGCGTACCGTCCGGGACAGCGCAGAGCGTACTTGCGATACGCGTCGGCGAAAGCCATGAGAGCACCCTTCGCGGACCGGCCGGCGATGGCGGCGGCGAGTTCGTCGCTCATCTCCTCGGCCGCGAGCAGCGCCACCCGAGTCCGCACGTCCTGGAGATTCTTGACGTGCGCGTACAGACTGGCGTCCTTGACTCCGAAGTCGCGGGCCAGCGCCGAGAGAGTGACCGCCTGGATACCGACCTCGTCGGCCAGGGCGGCAGCGGCCTGCGTGATCTTCTCGACGGTCAGGCCCGCTCGTTTTCTCACACGCTTCCCTAATAATCCAAGCCTTCTACCGTAAGCCTCTAGCTTACTGCCCAGCGCTCTGAGCGGGTAGTCCGGGTGCCGTACGGGGGAGAATGCCGGGGGCGGCCGTCGGCAGTCCTCGTACTGACAGCGGCTCGGGGCTCTTGTTCAACTCGTCGATCCGACCGCGGACGTCCCGCTCGAGTCAGGTCGGGCTGCGGGCGGTCCGACAGCGGCGTGGCCCCACGGCAACCGACGCACGAGTTGCTCGCCGTCCCCCTCGACGAGGGGACTGTGCCCTGGCTGCCGCCGAACTCGGCATGGAGGTGGGTCCGCCGGGACCGTTCTCCCACGGCGCCTGGTTCCAGTCGCCGGCGGCGACACGTCGCAGCTGCGACGACGGTCCAGGCGGTTCTCTCGCGAGCAACGGATGTGCTCCCCCTCGCCCGATCCGTCCGACGCACCTCGTCGAGCCGAGCCGAGGCAGTGGCGCGGTGCCGCCACCGGAGGGCACCGAGCGGGATCCACCCCCGTGCGCGACAGCGTCCCTCGTCGTGACATCCCGTACTGGATGCGGCCCACTGCCGACCCGCCCCGCTTCGCGGACCGCCCGCCGAGCCGCTCTCCCGGCCGCGTAGGCTCCCGACGTATGCACGTGGTCGCCGTTCTCGCCCTCGACGGAGTGTCAGCCCTCGATCTGGCCATCCCCTGCCAGGCGTTCGCGATTCCCACGGGCCACGACGGGACACCGGCCTACGAGGTGCGCGTCTGTGCCGATCGGGCGGTGGCGGCGACGGCCGGCCCGGTCGAGCCGTTCCGGATCTCCTCCTCGTACGGCTGGGACGACGTCCTGGGCGCGGGGACCGTGGTCGTACCCGGCATCCCGCACGACCAGGTCCCGTCTCCGCGGGCGCTGCGACTGTTACGAGAGGCGGCGGCCGGCGGGGCCCGCATCGCCTCGATCTGCACGGGAGCCTTCGCTCTGGCCCACGCCGGGCTCCTGGAGGGGGGCGCCGCGCGACCACCCACTGGCGGTTCACCGACGTGCTTGCGGAGCTGTTTCCGGGCATGCGTGTGGACCCGTCGGTGCTCTATGTGGACGAGGGCCGGATCCTCACCTCGGCCGGGATCGCCGCCGGGCTCGACCTGTGCCTGCACTTGATCCGCCGGGACCACGGCGCGGCGGTGGCCGCGATGGCCGCGCGCACGCTGGTGATGCCGCCCCAACGAACGGGAGGACAGGCGCAGTACATCGAGTACCGGGCGCCCGAGGAGGACACGGCCGACCTCGGTGACACCCTGCAGTGGATGCGCGGCGAACTCGGCGAACCGCTGAGCCTGGCCGACATCGCCGCACACGCGATGATGAGCCGCCGCAGCCTGGCCCGGCACTTCCGCGCCCAGACCGGGACCACGCCGCTGCGCTGGCTGCTCGCACAGCGCGTCCAGCGCGCCCGGGAACTCCTGGAGACGACGGCGCTGCCGCTGACCCGGGTGGCGGAGGTGTGCGGGTTCGGCTCCGTCGAGACACTGCGCCACCACTTCGCACGGCAGGTCGGCACCACACCGTCCGCCTACCGGGCTGCCTTTCTCGTCTGAGCGGCGGAGCGGAGGGCCTTCAGGCGCAAGGGGGTTGGCCGGATCTTCCGCACCCGCGGCACGCGTGCCCGTTCCATGGGTCTCGAGCCGCCGGAAGACTGGGCGTGTTCCCACGTCCCGGCGGTCTCGTACACCACGCCGCCACTCCTCACGGAGGCCCCGTGTCCACCCGCCCCAGCGCGACTTCGCGGCCGGAAGCCACTCCCCCGCGCGCACGCCCGCTACGCGTCCACACCGTCCTGTACGACGGCGCCGAGGAGCAGGACTTCGCCGGTCACGTGGAGGTGCTCGGCATCGCCGGTGAGAAGCTCGTCGCACAGTCCTTCGTCCATGTCGAGGGCCCCCGGCGGGTGACGACGTCCGCCGGTATGGAGATCGTGTGCCGGGACGCCTGGTCGCCCCGCTCGGCGGACGTGATCATCGCGCCCGGCGCGGGGTACGGAGACGGCTCCGGGCTCCAACGGGAGATCCGGCGGGGCGTCCTGCCCCGGGCCCTCGCGGCGGCCCCCAGAAAGGGCCTCGTCCTCGGCGCCGTGTGTACGGGCACCATGCTGCTGTCGGCGGCGGGCCTGACGGCCGGGCGCCGCTGCACCACCCACCACATCGCCCGGGACGAGCTGCGCCGGGACGGCGGACACGTGGTCGGCGGCAGGGTCGTCGACGACGGCGGCCTCGTCACCTGCGGGGGCGTGTCCGCCGGAATCGACAGCGCCCTCTGACTCGTCGGGCACCTGCACGGCCGGGACCACGCGCGCGCGGTGAGGCGTGAACTCCGGTACGACCCCGCACCCCCCTACCTCGCCGACGAGCCGCTCGCCCTCTGAGGCCCTTCCCGCTCCTCGCCGACCACCCAGAAGGAGACGATCCGTGAAGCGACGCACCCTCCTGCGCACCGCGACCGCGCTCGGGGCCGCCGGCATCGCCACCGGCGCCACCACGCACAACTCCGCCGCAGCACCACTCCGACACGAGAGTGCCGACTCCCTTCGCGTGCACGTCGTGCTCTTCGAGGGCGTTGAGGAACTCGACCTCGCGGCCCCTTATGAAGTGTTCGCCGCGTCCGACTACTTCACCGACCGAACCGTCCAGATCCGCTACGTGGCCCTCGACGGCCCTCGCACCGTCACCGCCGCCTACGGCACCCGCCTGCGCGCCGACCACGCCTGGGCCCCGGAAGAGGCCGACCTGCTGGTCGTTCCCGGCGGTGGCTACGCCCGCCGTGAGGACCCCGGCGTCTGGGCCGAGATCCAGCGGGGCGACCTGCCCCGGGCGCTGGCGCGGGCCCCCCGGCCGGGGCTCACCATCAGCGCTCTGTGCACCGGCGTGATGCTCCTGTCCGCCGCCGGCCTGACCAACGGCCGGCCCTGCACCACCCACCACCGGGCCAAGGCCGACCTGGAACGCCAGGGCGGGGTCCTGAAGAACGCCCGCGTCGTCGACGACGGTGACCTGGTGACCGCCGGGGGCGTCACCTCCGGCCTCGACCTCGCACTCCGGCTGGTCCACCGCGAACTCGGCGTCGATGCCGCGCTCGGCCTGGAGAGCATGCTGGAGTACGAGGCCCGCGGCACCGTCTGGACCGCGCGCCGGAACAACTCCTGACCCCGGCACGACCCGGCTCGTGGCCGTCGCACGCCGACGTCCGTCTCCGGCCGGGAGCGGCGCCGAGGCCGCCCGCCCGGACCCAGGCGGGGATGTCCTCTGTCGCGTCGGGCTCGTTGACCAGACCGAGCCACACCGGCCTAGGGAGCGTATCGAGTCGTGATCAATCTGCGGGATGCGGCTTCGTGGCACAGTCTGGCCCGGTAGACCGTCATGTATGACGCGAGTGCAAC
>NZ_JBWKCM010000056.1:0-5779 GCF_056436485.1 Streptomyces sp. NPDC043746
GCTACCTCGCCGGCCTCCACCTCCGCGCCTCCATGATCTGGATCAAGGACCTCACACGAGCAGCACCTTGATCACAACCGAATACGCTCCCTAGCTCCGGCCGGCGGAGGGGCACGACGATCACGTCTCTCCACCGTCTGCACACCGCCCCCACAAGGCCGCGGGTCACGACCCCCTTCGCTCGCGCGGAACGTTCGATCTCATGCAGAGACGGAGACAGATCGGTGCAACCCGCCAGGGGCCGGGCACACCAGCGAAAAAGCAGGTCAGAGGCCCTTGGTCACCGGCTCCAGAATCGCCACGCACTCCACGTGATGCGTCATCGGGAAGAGGTCGAACGCCCGCAGCGTCCGCACCCGGTACCCCCCGTCCGCGAAGTACGCCAGGTCCCTGGCCAGGGCCGCCGGGTCGCAGGCGACGTACGCGATGCGGCGGGCGCCCAGGGAGACCAAGTGGTTGACCACCTGCTTGCCGGCGCCCGCGCGGGGCGGGTCCAGGACGATCAGGTCGCACTCGGTGATGCCGGTGCGGGGCAGGACCTGGTCGACCTTGCCGTGTTCGATGCGGACGCGGTCCAGGTCCTTCAGGTTGTGGCGGGCGTCCTCGACCGCGCGCTTGCCGGACTCGATGCCGAGCACCGCGCCCTTCTCGCCGATGCGCTGGCCGATGGCGCCGGCGAAGAGGCCGACGCCGCAGTAGAGGTCGAGCGCCGTGTCGTTCTTGCGGGGCAGCAGACCCTGCATGACCGCGCGCACCAGGGTGTTGGCGGCCTGGGGGTGGACCTGCCAGAAGCCGCCGGAGCCGACACGGTACGTACGGTCGTCGGCGCGTTCGCGGACGAAGGCCCGGCCGTGGACGCGGTGCACGCCGCCGTCCTTCTCGTCGACGCGGAGTACGGAGACCGGCTTGTCCAGTTCGACCAGCGGGAGCCGGCCGCCGGACCGGGGGGTGAGGATGACCTGGCGGTCGTTCGAGCCGGTGGCGGTGATCGCCTCCACTCCGGCCATCTGCGGCCACTCGCGCTTCTCCACGCCGAGTTCGCTGACCCCGGGAGCGGCGATCAGGCAGCGGTCGATCGGCTGGACCTCGTGCGAGCGGTGCTTGCGCAGGCCCGCCCGGCCGTCCGCGTCGACGGCGTACTGGACTCGGGTGCGCCAGGCCGGGACCTCGCCCGGCGGGAGCTTGTCACCGTCGGCGGGCATGACCGTGCCGTCCCAGCCGGCCTCCTCGGGCGTCAGCCCCGCCAGGCGGCGGAGCTGCTCGGCGATCACCTCGCCCTTCAGGCGGCGCTGGGCACCGGGCTTGGCATGCTGCCAGTCGCAGCCGCCGCACATGCCGGGACCGGCGTACGGGCACGGGGCCTCGACCCGGTCCTTGGACGGCTCCAGGATCCGTACGGCGTCGGCCCGCAGGAAGCGGGAGTCCGTATCACCCGCGGTCACCTTGGCGACGACCTTCTCGCCCGGGAGCGTGTGGCGGACGAAGAGGACCTGGTTCTCGGCCGTACGGGCGATGCAGTGGCCGCCGTGCGCGACGGGGCCGACCTCGACCTCGTACTCCTCCCCGACCAGCGACGACATGGGTTCGTTCTGCATGAGGGGAGGCTCCAGGGAGGAAGGGAGGGCAGGGCCGGCGCGCGGCCGGACGACAGCCCACCAGTCTACGTGCGTGCCGTCGGAGTGCTGACCACGAGACGTTCCTCCCGTGTCCAGACCGGGTCGGGGGCCTGGGACTGGTGGTGTTCCGCCCGTGTCGGGACCGGGGCCGGGGGCCTGGGGCCTGGGGCTGGTGGTGTTCCGCCCGTGTCGGGGCCCCGGGCCGGGGCCGGGAACGGGTGAAGTTCCGCCCGCGTCGGGCCGGGGCGGGGTGGGGGGTGCCGTGCCGCTCCCAAGCTGGGGTCGGGGCCCGCCGCCCGTCGAGACCGTTGCGCTCCTGGCCCCTCACTCCTTCCGGCTCGACTCCTTCTGCCTCCGCTCCACCGGCCCCCGCCGTACCGAACCCGGCGCGCTCCAATCCGCCCGCCTCCGCGCCCGCCGCTTCGCCGCCTCGGAGGACTGGAGCTGGTAGGGAACGGACGTCACCATCACGCCGGGGGTGAAGAGCAGGCGGCCCTTGAGGCGCAGCGCGCTCTGGTTGTGGAGCAGGTGCTCGTACCAGTGGCCGACCACGTACTCCGGGATGTACACGCTGATCACGTCGCGCGGGCTGCTCAGGCGCAGGCCCTTCACGTACTCGATGACCGGGCGCGTCACCTCGCGGTAGGGCGAGTCGAGGATCTTGAGCGGTACGTTGACGCCGCGCCGCTCCCACTCCTCGCGCAGGGCCTTCGTCTCGGCCGGGTCGACGCTGATGGAGAGCGCCTCCAGCCGGTCGGCGCGGATCAGCTGAGCGTAGGCGAGGGCGCGCATGGTCGGGCGGTGGATCTTGGAGACCAGGACGATCGCGTGGACGCGGGAGGGGCGGACGCTGTCGTCCGGGGAGGCGTCGTCCGCGGCGATCTCCGCGGCGACCCGGTCGTAGTGCTTCCGGATCGCGGTCATGGTGCCGTAGAAGATCACCATGCCGAGCAGGGCGACCCAGGCGCCGTGGGTGAACTTGGTGGCGAGGACGACGACGAGAACCAGGCCGGTGAAGAAGGCGCCGAAGGCGTTGATGGCGCGGGAACGGATCATGTGGCGGCGCCGGGCCCGGTCGCGCTCGTCGGCCAGCAGGCGGTTCCAGTGCCTGACCATGCCGGTCTGGCTGAGGGTGAAGGAGACGAAGACACCCACGATGTAGAGCTGGATCAGGCGTGTGGTGTCGGCGCCGTAGATCCCGACCAGCAGCACGGCGGCACCGGCCAGCAGGACGATGCCGTTGGAGAAGGCGAGCCGGTCCCCGCGGGTGTGCAGCTGGCGCGGCAGGTAGCGGTCCTGGGCGAGGATCGAGCCGAGCAGCGGGAAGCCGTTGTACGCGGTGTTCGCGGCCAGGAAGAGGACCAGCGCGGTGGCCACGGCAAGGGCCATGAAGAGGAACGATCCATGGCCGAAGACCGCCTCCGCGACCTGGGCGATCACCGGGTGCTGGGTATAGCCCTCGCCGACCGGGACACCGTCGCGGATCAGGTCCTGGGACGGGTTCTCGGCCATCTTGACGCCGGTGGCCATGGCCAGGGCGATGATCCCGCAGAACATGGTGACGGCGAGCAGGCCCATCAGGGCGAGCGTGGTCGCGGCGTTCCGGCTCTTCGGCTTGCGGAACGCGGGTACCCCGTTGCTGATCGCCTCGACACCCGTGAGGGCCGCGCAGCCGGAGGAGAAGGCCCGCAGGAGGAGGAAGACGAGGGCGAAACCGGCCAGGCCCTGGTGTTCGGGCTTTATCTCGAACCCGGAGGTCGGGGCGTGCATGGTGTCACCGAGGACGAGCCCGCGGTACGCGCCCCACAGGAGCATGAGCAGGACGCCGGACACGAAGAGGTAGGTCGGGATCGCGAACAGCTTCCCCGACTCCCTGACCCCGCGCAGGTTTATCAGGGCGAGCAGGACGATGGCTCCCACGGCGCACAGGGTCTTGTGCTCGACGACGAACGGGATCGCGGAGCCCAGGTTCTCCACGCCGGCGGAGATCGACACGGCCACGGTGAGGACGTAGTCGACCAGCAGTGCGCTGGCGACGGTGAGTCCGGCCTTGGGGCCGAGGTTGGTGGTCGCCACCTCGTAGTCGCCGCCGCCGCTCGGATACGCGCGGACGTTCTGCCGGTAGGAGGCGACGACCGTGAACATGAGGACCACGACGGCCAGGGCGATCCAGGGGCTGAAGTGGTACGCCGACACACCCGCGATGGACAGGACGATGAGGACCTCGCCGGGGGCGTACGCCACCGACGAGAGCGGGTCGGACGCGAAGACCGGGAGCGCGATGCGCTTGGGCAGGAGCGTCTCCCCGAGCCTGTCGCTGCGCAGCGCCCGGCCGATCAGAATCCTTTTGGGCAGGTCGGTCAGTTTGGACACGCTGAGGATCGTAAGGGCAGCCTGTGCCGGTCGAGGACGCCTGATCGCCGTGGCCCCCGTCTCTCCTGCGGTGGGAGCGGAATCCGGCCACAATCCTTAACGCAATCATTGCGAGCGGCCCCTACACCTTTACTCCCCCTTTGCCCATGTGCCGCGGGCAACGCACACTCGGAGGGAACGCCGGGCCCACGGCGGCATAAGCTCATCCCGGGCAACGCCGAAGTCGTTGCCCCCTTGTTTGCCCGGCAAGCTGAGAGAGAAGTGTGAGCAGCGTGTTTTCGCAGGTCAGCCGGATGACCAGGACGGCGGGGTAGACGCACAGTGCACATCGTCATCATGGGCTGCGGGCGCGTCGGAGCCGCTCTCGCGCAGACCCTGGAACAGCAGGGGCACACGGTCGCGGTGATCGACCAGGACCCCACGGCCTTCCGCCGCCTCGGCTCCGGATTCGGCGGGCGCCGGGTCACCGGGGTCGGCTTCGATCAGGACACCCTCCGCGAGGCGGGCATCGAGGACGCCGGGGCGTTCGCCGCGGTCAGCAGCGGCGACAACTCCAACATCATCGCGGCGCGGGTGGCCCGCGAGACGTTCTCCATCGAGAACGTGGCGGCCCGGATCTACGACCCGAAACGGGCCGAGGTCTACCAGCGTCTCGGCATCCCCACCGTCGCGACGGTGCGCTGGACGGCGGACCAGATGCTGCGGCGGCTGCTGCCCTCGGGCGCGGAGCCGCTGTGGCGCGATCCGAGCGGCGGTGTGCAGCTCGCGGAGGTGCATACGACGCCGTCCTGGATCGGTCACCGGATCAGCACACTCCAGGAGGAGACCGGCGTCCGCGTCGCCTACCTCACCCGGTTGGGCGAGGCGATCCTGCCGACCTCGCAGACGGTCCTGCAGGAGGGCGACCTGGTCCACGTGATGATGCGTACGGACGAGATCGCCAAGGTCGAGGAGGCCTTCGCCGAGGGTCCCGAGGAGGGTGGTCACTGATGCGTGTGGCGATTGCGGGGGCGGGCGCGGTGGGCCGCTCCATCGCCGTGGAGCTGCTGGAGAACGGGCACGAGGTGCTGCTCATCGACAAGGCGCCGACCGCCATCTCGGTGGAGCGCGTCCCGTCGGCCGAATGGCTGCTCGCGGACGCCTGCGAGATCACCTCGCTGGACGAGGCGGCGCTGCAGCGGTGCAACGTGGTGATCGCGGCGACGGGCGACGACAAGGTGAACCTGGTCGTCTCGCTGCTCGCCAAGACCGAGTACGGCGTGCCGCGCGTGGTCGCACGGGTCAACCACCCGAAGAACGAGTGGCTGTTCAACGAGTCCTGGGGCATCGATGTCGCGGTCTCGACCCCGCGGCTGATGTCGGCCCTGGTGGAGGAGGCGGTGAGCGTCGGTGATCTGGTCCGGTTGCTGCGCTTCAGCCACGGCGACGCCAACCTGGTGGAGCTGACGCTGCCGCCGGAGTCGGGGTTGGCCGGGACCCGGGTCGGGCAGGTGGCGTGGCCCGAGGACACCTCGCTGGTCACCATCATCCGCGGGGCGCGCGTCCTGACGCCGAGCCCCGAGGAGTCCCTGGAGGCCGGTGACGAGCTGCTCTTCGTGGCGGCCCAGGCGCGTGAGGAGCAGCTGGAGGACCTGCTGTCGGTCCGCCGCGCTCCGTCGTCGTCCGACGGCTGAGGCGCACGTACAGGGAGGGGGGGGGGGGGGGGGGGGGGGGGGGGGGGGGGGCGTGGGGGGGGGGGGGGGTGGGGAGGGGGGGGGGGGGGGGGGGGGGGGGGGACCTGTGGTTTCTTT
>NZ_JBWKCM010000056.1:5789-9894 GCF_056436485.1 Streptomyces sp. NPDC043746
AAAGGCGTGGGAGGAGCATTTGGGGGACTTTCTTTCGTTCTTCCCCTCTCTTTTTTCGCCCGACGGCTGGGGCACACATCCCGGGGGGCCCCCCACCCCCCCCCCCCCCCCCCCCCCTCCCTGTACGTGCTGTCACGCCTCCGGGTTGCGCAGCGCGGCCGCGGCCCGCTCCTTGCGCTCCTTCTCGGCCTGCTCCTCGGCCTCCATCTCCGCGAAGACGTCGATGGGCGGCGGCGCCTTCGCCAGGAAGACCCAGGTCAGATAGACCGCGAGCAGGAACGGCGGGATCTTCAGCGCGACCAGCACCCAGCCGAACTGGGTGGTGTCGGCCCACCAGTAGAGCGGGAAGAGGATCGCGCACTTGGCGAGCAGGATGAGGCCCCAGGCGTAACTGGCCTTGGTGTACGCCTTCTTACGGCCCGGGTTACGCGTTCGCCAGGAGAGGTTCTCCTTGAAGACCGGGCCGAGGATCAGGCCGATCAGCGGTACGCCGGCGGCGGCCGTGACCAGGTAGGCGACGGAGAGCCCCAGGGTGTAGAGCATGCCCGGCAGGTAGAAGTCCTTGGCGTTGCCCGTCATCATCGCGAAGACGACACCGAAGGCCACCCCGAAGACCCCGCTGAAGGCGTGCTTCACGGTGTCCCGGCGGACCAGCCGTACGGCGACCAGGGCCAGGGAGACCGCCAGGGCCGCGATGGCCGAGATGTGCAGGTCCTTGTTGATGGTGAAGATCGTGACGAAGAGCAGCCCGGGCAGGACCGTCTCCACCATGCCGCGCACCCCGCCGAAGGCCTCGAAGAGGGCGGCCTCGGTGACCGCCTTCGACTCGGCGTCCTGCTGGGCGGCGTGCCTGCCTCCGGTGCTCCGCTCCCCGGTGGCGCTGTGCTGTTCGGTGCGGTGGGACTGGTCCGTTTCGGACGTCGGCTTGTCGAGAGACGTCACCGGCTACTCCTTGCCGAGCGGTCGGAGTTCGTATGTGGGGTTGAACAGCACCCGGCGCCCGTGGCTCATGGCGACCCGGCCCGAGGCGATGATCCTGCGGCCGGGCTCTATGCCGACGATGGAGCGCCGACCCAGCCAGACCATGTCCAGCGGCTCGGTGCCGTCGAAGAGCTCCGCCTCCAGGGTGGGCACTCCGGCCCGGGGACGCAGGGTGACGGTCCGCAACGTACCAGCCACCTTCACGATCTGCCGGTCGGAGCATTCCGATATCCGGGTGCATCCGGTGGCCTGTGCGTCCTCCCGCAGCTCCTGGGACTCCAGGTCCCCCTGGGAGCTGGAGAGCCGGTCGAGCATACGGCGGAAGCGGCCGGACGGCCTCTCCGCCCTGCCGGCCTTCTCGCGTCGGGGAACAGCACTCATACCCGTAGGGTACCGGTCCCACGGGCACGGTACGGAGGGCCCGGGCGGTCACTCGGAAGGGTGACGCGCCGGGCCCCGGCGACGTCGGCCACGACCCCTGCCGCGGCCTCAGCCGCGTTCGAAGCGGTAGCCCATCCCCGGTTCGGTGACGAAGTGGCGGGGGTGCGAGGGGTCCGCCTCCAGCTTGCGGCGGAGCTGGGCCATGTAGACCCGCAGATAGTTGGTCTCCGTGCCGTAGGAGGGCCCCCAGACCTCCTGGAGGAGCTGTTTCTGGCCGACCAGGCGGCCGGCGTTGCGGACGAGGACCTCCAGGAGGTGCCACTCGGTGGGAGTGAGCCGCACGTCGCGGCCGTCGCGGTGCACCTTCTTGGCGGCCAGGTCGACGGTGAAGCCGGCCGTCTCGACGATCGCGACGTCTTCGGTGACGTCCTGACCGACGGGTTCCGAGCGGCGTACGGAGGCGCGCAGCCGGGCCAGCAGCTCGTCCATGCCGAACGGCTTGGTCACGTAGTCGTCGGCGCCCGCGTCGAGCGCCTCCACCTTCTCGTCGGAGGTGTGGCGGGCGGAGAGGACGAGGATCGGGACCCGGGTCCAGCCGCGCAGGCCGCGGATCACCTCGACCCCGTCCATGTCCGGCAGCCCGAGATCGAGGAGGACCACGTCGGGGTGGAGGGCGGCGGCGAGCTGGAGGGCGGTCGCCCCGTCGGGCGCGGCGTCGACCTCGTACTGCCGGGCCTTGAGGTTGAGCACGAGGGCGCGGACGATCTGCGGCTCGTCGTCGACCACGAGCACCCGGGTCATCGGGGACCTGCCTTTCTGCGGTACGGATGGTGCGGAGAGGGGGCGGAGGGCCGCCGTCATGAGGTGGCATCGGCCGGGAGGGTCACCGGGTCCCGGTTCCGGTCCCGGCTCGGCGCGGCGGTGAGGGTGAGGACCATGGTCAGCCCGCCGCCGGGGGTGTCCTCGGCGTCCAGGGTGCCGCCCATGGCCTCGGCGAAGCCCCGGGAGACGGGGAGGCCGAGACCCACCCCGGCTCCGCGCGGGGCGTCACCGTACCGCTGGAAGGGCTCGAAGATGCGCTCCTTGGCCTCGTCGGGGACCCCGGGCCCCCGGTCGACCACCCGCAGCTCCACGCGTTCACCGAGCACGCTGGCGGCCACCACGACGCGCTCCCCGGCGGGGCCGTACTTCACGGCGTTCTCGACGATGTTGGCGACGACCCGCTCCAGCAGCCCGGGGTCGACCGCGACCATCGGCAGCGTCTCGGGGATGTCCAGATCGACGCTGCCCTCGGGGACCCCGCCGAGCGCCATCGGCACCACCTCGTCGAGGTCGATCTCGCGGATCAGCGGGGTCACCGTGCCGGTCTGGAGGCGGGACATGTCCAGCAGGTTGCCGACCAGGTGGTCGAGTCGGTCGGCGCCGTCCTCGATGCCCGCCAGCAGTTCGGCCTCGTCCTCGGGCGACCAGGCGACGTCGTCGGAGCGGAGCGAGGTGACGGCGGCCTTGATCCCGGCGAGCGGGGTGCGCAGGTCGTGGCTGACGGCGGCGAGCAGCGCGGTCCTGATCCGGTTGCCCTCGGCCAGCCTGCGGGCCTGCTCTGCCTCGCAGACCAGCCGGCGGCGGTCCAGGACGACGGCGGCCTGGGCTGCGAAGGCACCGAGCACCCGGCGGTCCTCGGCGGGCAGCACCCGGCCCGAGAGGGCGAGCGCGACGTTGTCGCCCACCGGCATGTCCACGTCCGCGTCCTCGGGCCGGGCGACCGGCGCGGGACCGACGGATCCGGCGCAGCTCCACGGGTCGACGTCGCTCGCTCGCTCCAGCAGGGCCACGGACTCCATCGCGAAGGTCTCGCGCACCCGCTCCAGCAGCGCGTCCAGCGCGGTCTCCCCGCGCAGCACGCTGCCCGCGAGGAAGGAGAGGATCTCCGACTCGGCGCGCAGCCTGGCGGCCTGGTGGGTACGGCGGGCCGCCAGGTCCACCACCGAGGAGACGGCCACCGCCACCCCGAAGAAGATCAGGATGGCGACGAAGTTCTCCGGGTCCTGGACGGTCAGGGTGTGGGTCGGCGGGGTGAACCAGTAGTTCAGGAGAATCACGCCGACGGCGGCCGAGGCGAGGGCGGGCCGCAGGCCGCCGAGCAGAGCGGCGGCGACCGTGAGGAAGAGGAAGAGCAGGACGTCGTTGGCGAGGCCGGGGCCGTTCGCCAGGCTGCGCAGCAGCAGGGAGAGCAGGACCGGGCCCACGACGCCGATGAGCCATGCCGAGACGATCCGGGCCCGCCCCAGCCGGGCGCCCCGGGCGATGGGCAGCCCGCGCCCCTTGGCGACCTCGCCGTGGGTGACGATGTGGACGTCCAGGTCGGGCCCGGACTCCCGGGCGACGGTGGCGCCGACGCCGGGGCCGTAGACGTACTGCCAGGTCTTGCGGCGGCTGGAGCCCAGCACGATCTGCGTGGCGTCGACCCCGCGGGCGAACTCCAGGAGGGCGGCGGGGATGTCGTCGCCGATGACATGGTGGAACGTTCCGCCGACGTCCTCGACCAGGGTCCGCTGGACCGCCAGCTCCTTGGGGGACGCGGCGGTCAACCCGTCGCTGCGGGCGATGTAGACGGCGAGGATCTCGCTGCCGGAGCCCTTGGCGGCCATCCGTGCGGCCCGGCGGATGAGGGTGCGGCCCTCGGGTCCGCCGGTGAGGCCGACGACGATGCGTTCGCGGGCCTGCCAGGGGGTGCGGATGTCGT
>NZ_JBWKCM010000057.1:0-8717 GCF_056436485.1 Streptomyces sp. NPDC043746
GGACTCCTCCGTGGTCGTCCCCGGACGCTTCCCGGAGTCGATCCCGTCCCGCTTCACCCAGTTCCGCAGGGTCTCGGCCGAACCGATCCCCAGTTTCTGGGCAACCGCCCTCACGGCGGCCGACTCGTTCGGATAGTCACCACGGACCTCAGCGACCATACGGACCGCTCGTTTGCGCAGCTCAGCGGGATAGGAGGAAGGGCGTGCCATGACTCGATCCTTTCACGGAATCGAGTCTCTATCGAACCCGGAACGGTTCAACCTCGCCCCGCTGAAGTTGACCCGGCCGTCGGAGAACCTCGCCGCGGCGAGGTTGACCTCGCTGTCGGAGAACCTCGCCCCGCTGAAGTCGATCCGGCCGTCGGAGAACGTGGCCCCGCTGAAGTCGGTGCCGCCGTCGAAGGTGGTTCCGGTGAAGTCGAGGGTGCGCCCGCACCATGTGGTGTCTTCTCTGGGGTCTTGGAGATGACTACGGATGATGCGGATGACAGTGAGGCGCACTTCCCGTTCGCCGTGGCGGAAACCTGGTTCGTTGATGTCGGTTTCATACGGCATGCGCAGGTAGGCACAGAGCACGTCGATACACACCTGCCGCTGCTCAGGCCAGTCGTCGGCCAGGCGCGCCATGGCATAGACACCAGCGAGACGCACAGCGGCCTGTTCATGACCGAGTTGCTCGGCGGCCTTGCTGTAGCGCTCAGTCAACTGGGTGGCGTCCGCCCGGTGGGACGCCCCCTCGTCCAGGAGCTGCTTGCGGTAGGCATACAGGGCCGCGAGGACGGCGCCGACCAGAGTCAGGACAGTGACGGTGGTCTTGATGACGTCCTGCACCGGAACCGGCTTCGTGGTCTCGCCCGTGCTCTCACTGGCCAAGAGCAGTTCGGCGCCTTGATAGAGGCCGTATGAGGCCAATCCAACGAGTAACAGGGCACCGGGGGCGACAAGCCATACGGGCCAGAGGTCGGGGGTGTGGCGCCCGTCCTGCTTCGGACGGCGCTGCAAAGGATTGCTCACAAGGGCGAGCCTGACGCCTGGAAGGAGCGAGGAACTGCGTTTGACCACCCTGTGACACACCCGCAAAGTCACGCCCGTACCGAGGCTCACCCCCATGACGGACGAGCCGGCCGCCCCCCACCCCACCGACACCCAACGCCGCCGCCAGGTACACCCCTCCGGGCGCCCAACACGCGTACACCGCCAGCGGGCCCTCCTCAGCCAGAACGCCGCGCCCTGCGGCGCTCACGCCGACTGGGCGGCGGTGTCGTGGCCGCCAGGACTGCCCGCCCGAATACCGCGAGCTTCTCCTCCAGCCGCACGGTGTCCGTCACGTTCCCCGCAGCGCCCAGCAGTTCCTCCGTGGCCGTGACGAGGTCCGGGAAGGGGCAACGCAGCAACGGGGCAGCCGCAGCAGCGATCCGGTTGAACGGCTCCCGCAGCGCCGCAACGGCCTGCTTGCCTACGATCCGCTCCTGCGCCAGCAACTCGGCTCCACGTCCAAGACCCACCAGGCCGCTCGACGTGTCCGTCCCCCCTGCAATCCGGGCGCCGGCCGTACCGCCTACGACAGCAAGCCCAGCCAGCAGAAACGTCCTGAGACCTTCGACCGGCCTCTCCCACAGCATGCGGTTGACCGTGCTCGCCGCCCGCAGATCCGAGACCGCAACCACCAGAGCATCAGCATGCCCGCGAATCGTCTCCCTCTCCCGCTCCTCATCCTGACGATCACGCGAGCGGTTGGTCAGCCACCACACCAGAAGGGCAACGGGCGACGCCCATCGTGCGGATCCTTCTCCTGCGTCGCGTCAGATCCCGTTCCGTCTGCCTCACGTTGTGCCGCAGCTCGCGCAGCGAGGAGTGCTCATCAGCTTCGGCCTGCCGTTGCTCGGCGCTCAGCTGGTCGTCCGCGTCGCTGAGTCGGCGGGGCGCATCGTCGTCAAGACTGCGGGCCACGGCTTCGGTCCTCTCGTTGACGCAGACTCAGCGGGCGAACGCTTCGGTCAGCCTGATGCGGTAGCCGTCCTCTTCCATCAGCACGACGGTGACGCCGAACGGGTCAGGGTGGTCCAGCTCGATCGGGGTGAAGGAGAAGTTCACCGCGGCCTGGATCGGCGGCACCAGCTCGCCGCCGGGCTGCGGCGCGGGGGCCGGCCTCCAGTCAGGGGCGACCGACGCCCAGCCCTCGGGGCTGCGGGACAGGAGCTGCTCGCTGTAGGGAAACTGGTGCAGGACGTGCCCGTCCCGGGTGGCGAGCACCATGTTCAGGCACGGCGCCGGGCCGACGATCGGCAGCTCGCAGGCGGTGGCGACGTCGTGCGTCTCCCAGGCGAGGACGACCTCGTCCGCGCCGGCCGCCGCGGCGATGTTCGCGAGTTCGGCGATCCCGGCGAGCGCGTCCTGGCCGACCTTGAGCGGGCGGCCCCAGATCAGCCCGACCAGCTCGCCGCGCACCAGCGGCATCATCAGCGGGCGCGGCACTACCCCCTCGCTCAGCGAGGCGGTGTACGTCTCCTTCGCGACGCCGACCAAGCCGTTCCACATCCGTGCTTCCACGGCAGCCCCCTGCCGCCCGGTAGTCCGATCACCGCACCCTGCCACGGGAGCTGAGGCCGTGTCAGCGAGATGATCAGCCAGCGTGCGGCGGCGCAGGAGCCGGAATCAGGCGGTGGCCGGCTGCGGGGCGCCGGTGGCGCTGTGCTGCTCGTCCCACTCCTGGATGACCGTGCGCAACATGGCGGCGACTTCGGGATCGGTGCTCTTGCGGGCGGTGACGCTGCGCAGGTACGCCCCCGCACCCTGGAGCAGCCCGAACGCGGGCTCTGCACCACCCAGTACCGGTGGGTGCCGGGATGCGAGACGTGACTCCAGGCGTCGATGCACTGGACTGGGATATCGGCGGGGAAGTGGCCGTCGACGTAGGAACCGTCGCGGGCGGTGCAGCTCCAGTACGTGCGCAGGGCGCAGTCGTGGCAGGCGAGGGTTCCCACCATGTCGGGGAGGCGGCGCTGCCATTCCGCGTCCAACTCGTAGATGTCCTGGGCGAGCGGGATGTTCTTGTCGCGCCGGCAGCACCGGATGCGGAACGGGACGGACACGACGGGATCTCCTGATCACTCTGTGGGCCGAACGGACGAGGTCAGCCTGGCAGTCGGCCGCGGCTCCGCGCCGTCGCCATGCCGCGTGCGGCGTTCGGTGTCGGCGAGCGTGCAACGCGCGGTGAAACGGAGAACTGAAACGCCGCAACGTTTCGCCCCTGACCTGCACGAACAGCCGTTGCGCCACTTACCCACCTGCGTGTTTCACTCCCGCTCTCGAGCGATTCATGCGCGATTGAGTGCGTGAATCAATGCGCGATCGGGTATGCTGCCTATTGGAGGTGACCTCTGTGTCCACTGAGAACGAGCTGTTCAGCGCGGTCGATGCGCTGCTGGAGCAAGTCGCGCAGGACGACCTGCCGGTCCCCGCGGAGCGCAAGCGTCTGCGGGAGGCGGCGGGCCTGAGCCAGGCGCAGATCGCCAAGGCGCTGGACGCCCGCCGGGAGGCGGTGGGGAACTGGGAGACCGGCAAGACCGAGCCGCGGCCGCCGAAGCGCGCCGCGTACGCCCGGCTGCTGGAGGGCCTCGCCGCCCGCTTCCCCGCCCCGGTCGCCGAAGCGCCCGCCGCGCCCCCGGAGCCGGTGGTCCCGGAAGCGTTCACCGGCCCCGCGCCCGTTCCCGCCCCGGCGGCCGAAGTGCCGACGCCCCCGGCCCCGGCTGCTGCTGTACGCCCGGCGCCCGCCGCGAAGTCCGCCGCGTCGTCGCGGCGCCCGGGTGCGAAAAAGGCGGTGGCGAAGAGGACCACGGCGTCGGCGGCCGCCGTCGACCCGCGCTTCGAGAACGGCCCGCTCGCGGTCATCGACGCCGACGCCGACGGGCAGGTGTCGGCGTACTGCATCGGCGGCCTGGTCCTGGACGTGCCCGCCAAGACGATCCCCGCGCTGGTCGACTGGACGCTGACCGAGGCCCGCCTCGGTCAGGCCCGGCTGCACCGCAACGGCCGCGACGCCGACCCGATCCTCGTCCTCACCGCGGCCGCGCTGGAGCGCTTCGGCCTGCCGGTCGCCCTGTCGGAGGAGGAGCGGCACGCGGGCCGCATCCCGGCCGGCCACAAGGTGGTCAAGCAGATCGAGCGCGCCGGGCTCCAGATGACCCAGCGGGGCTTCGGCCCGTGGGCCCGGCTCTACCGTGACCCCGAGGGCTCCCGTCGGCGCTGCGTCCAGCTGTGCGTCCTGCCCTGGAACGCCCTGGACATCCGGGAGTGGGGCCGCAAGGACGATCCGGAGCTGCTGCTGACGATGCACCCGGCCGAGCTGGTCCAGTACCTCGGGCTGTACGCGGCCCGGGTGATGACGCCGCGCGGCTCCACCGCGACGACCGGCCTGGAGCTCATGACCGCGCTGCGCCCGCCGACCCGCGCGGAGAAGAACCCGGCGACCGGCGAGTTCGAGCGGGCGTACAACGAGGACGCTCTCACCCAGCTCTACCCGGTGGTGCCGTGCGAGGTTCCCGACGAACACCCGGTCCTCAAGGGCCAGTTCGCTCGGCACCACATGCGCACCCCGGCAGAGATGCTGATGGAGGAGCCGTACGACTGGTGCCGGCCGCTGACCGATGAGGAGTGCGCCAACCCGTACCTGGTCGTCGTCGACATCAACATGTCGTTCGCCGCGGCCGCGAACGGGCTCACGGTTGGGCTGAACGGGCCGACCCACCTGACCGGCAATCCGAAGTTCGATCCGGCGCTGCCCGGTTCGTGGCTGGTCGACCTGAGCCACGTCGACCTGTCCCGCGTGCGGGTCAACGGCCGTACGGTCGACGGCTCCCGGCTCCCGAGCCCGTTCACGCCGAAGGGCGACCGGCCCGAGGGCCCGGCCTGGTATGCCACGCCGACCGTCGCCTACGCGGTGGAGCTCGGGTTCGACGTCGCGCCGATCGAGGCGTACGTCCGCACCCAGACCGGCCGCTACCTGGACTCCTGGTACAAGCGGCTGCGCGACGCGTACGTGGACACGATGGCCGACATGGGCGTCACCACCGACCTCCAGGGCCCCGAGTTCCTCGAGGCGATGGCGCGGCGCAAGCAGGTCGACCCGACAATGGCTCTGCTGGAGACCGCGATCAAGGCCACGGCCAAGGGTGCGATCGGCAAGCTGCGCCAGCGCTCCCGGGGCCAGGTGCCGTACTACGAGCCGTACCCGGCGCTGGACCGGTGGACGTGGCGCCCGGACATCCGGGCCGCCGTGCTCGCGAGCCAGCGGACCGGCCTGCACCGGAAGCTGATGAAGACGGCGGCCGCCGCCGACCTGTACCCGGTCGCGATCGGCACCGACGCGATCGTCTACCCGTCGTCCGGGCCGTCCCCGCTGGACGTCCTGCCGTACACGCCCGAGGGCAAGCCGGCGCCGGGCACGTTCCGGCTCGGGGTCTCGCCCGGGATGGTCAAGCACCAGGGGACGCAGACCGTTCTGTGGGCGGAAGCCCAGTTCGAGGAGCGCGGTGGTGTCTTCAACATCTCCAACCTGATCAAGACCGACCAGAGCGCCGGAGAAGGGGAGTAGGCCGTGGTGGACTCGCTCGGGGACAGCCTGGACCGCGCGCTGGAGGGGGCGTTCACCCGCCGCATCCCGCAGAGCGCCCAGGCGCAGATGAAGTACCTGGTCAAGCAGCTCAAGGGCACCAAGGCCGCCGCCCAGGCGCTCGGGATCTCCCAGCGCACCGTGGAGCGGTACGTGGCGGGCAGGCTCAAGCGGCCCCGGCAGGACCTGCGCGGCCGCCTGGAGCGCGAGGTGAAGAAGAGGTGGCAGCCGCAGATCCGGGCGAAGGCACGGAAGCAGGCGGCGTCCACGGGCGGGCTGGTCGTCTCCACCCGGGCCCGCTTCGGCTTCGAGGCCGCCGGTGGCACCACCGACGACGCCCGCGTACGGGACATCACCCAGGCCCTGCCGCCCGAGTACGCCGACAAGCTGTTCACCGCACGGGAACAGGGCAAGACCGAGGACCAGCTCCGGCAGATCGCCGCCGACGGCCTGGCCCGGAT
The DNA here is from genome assembly GCF_056436485.1 of Streptomyces sp. NPDC043746. Taxonomy (NCBI): domain Bacteria; kingdom Bacillati; phylum Actinomycetota; class Actinomycetes; order Kitasatosporales; family Streptomycetaceae; genus Streptomyces; species Streptomyces sp. NPDC043746. The sequence continues at coordinate 6,073 of NZ_JBWKCM010000057.1, forward strand.
GTACTTCCGAGCCAACAACTCCCGCGCGCATGGCCTGGGCGTGGAGTTCACCGACGTGGAACGGCTCGACATCGAGCTGTAGGTCTGCTCGGAAACGCCGTGGTCCCCAGCACTAAAACTGCCGGGGACCACGGCGTTTTCGGCCTACGGGCTACGTTGTGGTCCGCGCAGCGGCCGCCCGGAATCCTTCGACCAGGCTTTCCATGCCGGTCAGGCCAGCGTCCAGGCCGAGCTGTCGCAGCCAGTCGTCCACCTGCTCTTGGCGGTCGGTGGCGCTGCGCAGGTTCAGGGCCGGATTGCTGCGGAAGACGCCTCCGGCCGACGCACCGGCGTCCGGGATCTCCTGGAGACCGCCGGAGTGGAGGAGCTCTTTGACCTGCCGGTCGGCAACGAGGTGGAGCTCACGAGGCTGAGCCACCAGGGCGGTGTCGATGTCGGCGATACGGGCAATCTCCGCAACGACCTTCGGATCGACGGCTGTCTTGAGCAGCCCGTCGAACAGCACTGCCAGGTCGGGCACCGCGTACCGATGCTTCCATCCTGCGTTTCCTCGGCCTTCGGCGTACTGGCAGACCCGGGCGATGACGTCGATGGTGACGCTCGCAACAGCAGTCGCCGCCACACCGTAGATTTCGGGGAGCTCCACCGACACGATCGCCTCGATCAGGTGCGTCTTCTCGGCGGGCCGCCCGGTGGCCTGCCACACCAGCCGGGCCTTTCGGGCTCGGTTGTGCCCGAGCGGGCGGAAGCCCGTGGTGTAGTCGATCGCCCCGCTTCCGAGGTTGTGCAGGGCCGCGGGGAAGACTGAGCCGTTCAGCGCCTGGGCGAGGGCGGCGACGGTCTTCTCCGACAGCGGGCGCCAGGCGCCAGCCTCTCCCATCGGGATGTTGATGCCGGTGCGGAGGATGAAGTCAGCGGTGGCCTTGCCCTCGACGTCCCGGCCCAGGTTCGGCGACATGACGTTCTGCCCCATGGGCAGCACCGTTGCAAACGGTTTTTCGCGGGCGAGTTGGAGGAGTCGGGTGCGGTCGGCGGTGGCGTTGCGTCCGCTCAGCCGGATCGGTGCCTTCAGCTTGATCAGAACCGGCCGCGGAGCGACGTTCGCGTCCACGCGGACGACCACAACGCTGCGTCCGGACCCGTCATCGAAGGGCACGTTGAAGAAGGCCGGCTCCCAGGGTGGATCGAGCATCGTGCTGCACCCGCTGACGATCTGGTCGATCGTCGCCTGGGCATCGACGCCGACCACCCGCTCGACGCCCGGCTCCACCCTGTCGTTGATGCCGACCAGGATCATGCCGCCGTAGGTGTTCGCCATCGCCGCGATGGTCTGCACCAGGCCGGAGGAATACTCGCTCTTGTACTCCAGCGTCAGGCTCTCCACCTGGTCCAGACGCGCGGCGAGGGCGCGGATGCGCTCAATCGTCAGGTCCGCCGCCGACGCGGCGAACAAAGAGTTATTCATCGCCCCATATTCCATCAACGGCCCCATCTCCACACCGAATTACCGGGTTTGGCTGGACGCGATGGCGTTCGTGAGCTGCTGCGGGCCAGCGGTCTTCAGCATGGCGCTCAGGGCCCTCCCAGCACACCGAAGATCAGCTCCGGCAGATCGCCGCCGAGGGCCTGGCCCAGATGTACTTCCGCGCCAACAACGCCCTCGCGCACGGCTTGGACGTGGAGTTCACCGACGTGAAGTGGCTACGGAGTCTGGCCGTGCTCGAAGCGGGCAGAGCGGGCTGCGCGGTAGGCAGCGTGCGCGGCCTCGTCGCGGTCCTCGCTGATGAGGCCACCTCCGCCGACCCAGTTCCCCCACCGGGTCCCCGTCCCCTCCCAGTCGATGTAAGGTCCGTCATTTCCGACGAGTCCGCCCTCGGGCGTGATATCGATGCCGCCGGCGAAGAAGCAGGCCATGCCCTGGAACACGTCTCCCTTGCGGAAGGTGAGCACTGTGTGGGCCGGCTGGGAGTATCCCGCGTGCTCGCCGGTGGTCGAGTTGACCAAGGCGTCGGCGGGACCGATCGGGCCCAGGATGAGCAGCCTCACCTGATGCTCGTTGGTCAGGTGAGGGCCGGCCGGGTTCGGGAGGCCGAAGTGAGGGATCACCGCGTGGAAGAGCAACTCCACATCGAGCTGCTCCTCAGAGCCCTTCACCTCGGCCCAGAGCTTCTCCTTGGGCAGCCAGAAGTCGGGCAGGTACGGCTTGCGCTTGCTGTCTGGGCCGACAGCGTAGCCCTGCGGTTCGTACTCCCAGCGGATGTCCATCTTGTCGAAGAAGACGGCCCACCGTGCTTCCAGCCGGGAGCGGAAGCGGTGCCCGGCGTAGCTGGTCTCTATGGCTCGGATGGACACCTGGTCTCCGTTTCAGACGGTGCGGTGACTTGTTGAACCGTTCCGGGTTCGATAGAGACTCGATTCCGTGAAAGGATCGAGTCATGGCACGCCCTTCCTCCTATCCCGCTGAGCTGTGCAAACGAGCGGTCCGTATGGTCGCTGAGGTCCGTGGTGACTATCCGAACGAGTCGGCCGCCGTGAGGGCGGTTGCCCAGGAACTGGGGATCGGTTCGGCCGAGACCCTGCGGAACTGGGTGAAGCGGGACGGGATCGACTCCGGGAAGCGTCCGGGGACGACCACGGAGGAGTCC
>NZ_JBWKCM010000058.1:0-7499 GCF_056436485.1 Streptomyces sp. NPDC043746
CCCCCCCCCCCCCCCCCCCCCCCCCCCCCCCCCCCCCCCCCCCCCCCCCCCCCCCCCCCCCCCCCCCCCCCCCCCCCCCCCCCCCCCCCCACCCCTGGTGTTCGCTGGTGTGGTGAGGTGTTCTAGACCGTCGCGTCCGCCGATGCCCGGCGCCTGGCCGAGGCCCGGATCGCCGCGACGGCGGTGAGCGCCACCGTGAGGGCGGAGATGCCCGAGAGCACCCAGAGGCCGCTGTGGTAGCCGGCCAGCGTGCCGGCCCCTTCCCCGCCGCCGGTGTGGTCGACCGCCATCGTGGCGGTCACCACGGCCAGCACCACGGCGGCCCCGACCTGGTATCCGGTCTGCAGCACCCCGGCGGCCAGGCCCTGCTCCTCGTCCGCCACGTTCGAGGTCGCCTGGACGTTGGCGGCCGGGAACGAGAACGGGAAGGCGATACCGATGAGGAGGATGCTCGGCAGGATCACCCAGAGGTAGCTGGAGTTCTCGTCGATGCGCAGGAAGAGCAGATAGGAGGCGGTGTACGCGACGAACCCGGCGACGATCATCCACTGGACCCCGAACCGGGAGATGAGCTTCCCGGACCGTGGCGCGATCGTCGCGATGAGCAGCCCGATCGGGAGGAAGGCCAGGGCCATCTCCATCGGTGACCAGCCGCGCAGTGTCTGGAGGTACAGACCGCCGATGAACTGGAAGCTCATGTAGGTGCCGAGGATCGCCGCGGCCACCAGGCTGGCCCCCACCAGCGACCGGTTGCGCAGCAGCCCCAGGCGCAGCAGCGGCTGGGAGGCGCGCGACTCGATGAGGACGAACGCCGCGAGGAGGGCCGCCGCCGCCGCGAACACCAGCAGGGTCCGCGCCGAGGTCCAGCCCACGTTGGGCGCCTCGACGATGGCGTAGACGAGGAGGAGCATCCCCCCGGTGACGGTGACGGCGCCCGCCACGTCGAACGACCCCCGGGAGCGGTCCGCCACGACGTCGCGCGGCACCAGGACCATGCCGCCGACCAGGGCGGCTATCGCCACCACGACCGGAAGCAGGAAGGTCCAGCGCCAGTTGATCTCGGTCAGCGCTCCACCGACGATCACACCGGTCGAGTAGCCGACCGCGCCGCACGCCGTGTAGATGCCGACCGCCCGGTTGCGCTGCGGGCCCGCGGGGAAGTTGGTGATGATGATCGACAGAGCGGCCGGTGCGGTGAACGCGGCGCCGATCCCCATGACGAACCGGGCCACGATCACCACCAGGCCCTCGCTCGTGAGGCCGCCGACCAGCGACCCCACGGCGAAGACGGCGACACCGACGAGGAAGACGCGGCGGCGCCCGATGAGGTCGGCCATCCGGCCGCCCAGCAGCAGGAATCCGCCGAAGCCGAGGACGTAGGAGCTGACGACCCACTGCACGGCCGCGGTGCTCATCCCGAGATCGGCCTGGATCGGCGGTACGGCGATCCCGACCATGATGTTGTCGAGGGCGTCCAGGAAGAACGCGGCACAGACGCTGACCAGGAGTCCCCACTCGCGTAACCCCCAGGATGTCCCGGTGTCTTCGGCACGTCTCTTCTTGCCGCCCGCGGGCTCGACCTGTACTTCGCCGGAAGTTGCCATCAGCTTTCCTGATTCCTTGGGTGAGTGCCGGTTGTCGCGGCAGTGGGGTGCTGGACGTTCCCTCGTTTCCCGGCCGCGCTCCTCGCGGCCGGTTCAGCCCTTGAGGCCGAGGGGGAAGGGAGCCTGGGGGGTGCCACCGATCAGGTGGGCGCCCGCGGACTGCGCGATCTGCTCCTGGGCCAGGATGTGCTGGCACATGGTGTGGAGATCGCGCAACCAGCGCTCCAGCGGTGAGGTCCGGTAGATGGACGCCGTGCCCACGAGGTCGGAGAGGCGCTGGACGATCGAGCGCGCGGTGCGGAAGGCGTTGAGGCGGGCGAGCGCGGCGGCGACCTGCTGGTCGGGGGTGGGTTCGACGCCCTCCTTCAGCCGGTTCCACAGCTCGTCCAGCGAGCCCCGGACGGCGTAACGGGCCGCGGAGAGAAGCATCTCCGCCTCGCCGATGGTGGTCTGCACCCGGTAGCTCTGCGACCAGGGGGCCCCGGTGGCCCGGTCCACGCGGTCCTCGGCGATGCCCCGCACATGGTCGAGCGCGGCCCGGGCGACGCCGAGCGGCACGCCCGCCACGTTGCCGAGGAAGGCGTCGGGGGCGGAGAACGGGCTGCTGTCCCGAGGGGTGGTGAAGTCGAACGTACGGCTCTCGGGTACGAAGAGGTCCTCCACCTGGTAGTCCATGCTGCCGCTTCCGGCCAGGCCGTGCGTGTGCCAGGTGTCGACGGGCGTGATCTCCTCGCGGCGTACGAGCATCAGCCGCCAGTTCACCGGTGCGCCGTCCTTGCCCGGCTCCGGGGCGCCGTCGCTGTGGACGACGCAGCCGCCGACGACCCAGTCGGCATGCGTGACGCCGCTGCCGAAGGGCCAGCGGCCGGTGATCCGGTAGCCGCCCGGGACCCGGTCGGCACGCCCGACCGGGAAGATGAGCCCGGCGGTTATCGCGTCGACGTCGGTCAGCATCTCCTCGACCACGCTCTCGTCGAGATAACCGGCGTAGATCCAGGTGTCCATGCCGATCATCGCGCACCAACCGGCCGCCGGGTCACCGTGGGAGAGCGCCTCGATGACCTCGGTCTGCTCCCAGAAGGTCAGCTCGGGCCCGCCCCACTCCTCGCGCATGCCGATGCGGAACACGCCGGTTCCCCGGATCAGCCGGACGGCCTCCTCCGGAAGCCTCCGGGTGCGCTCGATCTCCTCGGAGAGTTCGCGCAACCGCGGTGCCGCCGCCCTGGCACGGGTCAGGATCGATTGCGCGGTCAGCGTCTTCGGCAGGGTCCCCGCGTCGCCGGCCGGTGCCTGAGTGATGGTCATGGAAAGCCTCCAGTGCGTGTCTGCGTGCCGGATCGGATGAACGGCTCCGAGGCCGTGCCGCGCACGTCGTCGCGGGGGGTCCGGTGTCCGTGCCCCTCACGGTAGGGACGCTCGCTCCGTGGCTGTCGCGTGAACGCGCACGTGATCTGACACGTCTGCGTGCGGTCCCGTGGGCCCCCAGGCACCCCCTTCGGCTAACTGTCAAAAGTGACTTTATGAGTTAGCAGAAGGCTTCGCAACCATCGAACGCCGCTTGAGGGGTTAGTCGGTGCCGGTGGGAAGACAGGGGAGCCCGCGGCGCACGCCGCGGGCTCCCCACCGACCGACGGGCTCAGCTCACCGGCACGGGCTCCCCGGCCGGACCGGGCGAGCCCGCCCGCGCGAACCGCTCCCGCAGCTGGGCCCGCCGGAGCTTGCCGATGCCCGTCTTGGGCACGTCCTCCCGGGCGACCGGCACGGCGTGGGCCACCGTCACGCCCAGGGTCCTCGCCACCTGGTCGCGGACCTGCCGAGCGGCGTCGGCCGGGTCCGTCCCGGCGCGCGGATGGAAGAAGACCGCGAGTTCCTCGCTCCCCGACTCGGGCCCGGTCACCAGACAGGCGACGGTGTAGGACGGAACCACCGCGTCCAGCTCCTCCACCCGCGCCTCGATCTCATGGCCGTGGCAGGCGGTCCCGCCCAGCTCGATGACATCGTCGGCGCGACCGGTCACCGTGAGGACGCCGTCCCGTACGTAGGCGAGGTCACCCGTCCGGAACCAGCCTTCCGTGAAGGCGAGCCTGTTCTGTCCGGGGTTGCGGTAGTAGCCCGACGTCACGCAGGCCCCGCTGACCTGTAGTCGGCCGGTCGTGCCCGCCGGGACGACCCGGTCGTGCTCGTCGACCACGCGGAGCGCCGTCCCCGGCTGCGGCCGCCCCACCGGCACGTACCGGTCGTCCCCGGCGTCGACCTCCCAGAACTCGCAGTCGGCCACCCCCGCCGATGTCTCGGACATGCCCCACCCCGGCCACATGGCGTCCCGGGGCAGCCCGAGAGGGGCGAGCAGTTCCAGGAAGCGGCGCACCACACCGCTGCGGACGGCTTCGCCGCCGTTCATGATGTACCGCAGGCAACTGAGGTCCCACGGGGAGCCGGCCAGCCGGTCCGCCTGGTCGTTGATCAGGCCGAAGGCGAAGTTGGGGGCCCAGGTGGTGTCGGCCCGGTGCCGGTCGACGGCCTCCAGCCAGCGCAGCGGGTCCCCGAGCACCCACTCGATCCCGGCGTGCACCTGGTAGCAGCCGAGGTGGACGTCGCGTACGTGGAACATGACCAGTCCGCCCACGTGGTCGAGCGGCATCCAGTTGAAACTGCGGGTCGCGGCCCCCAGCCGGTTCGCCCGGACCGTGGCCGCGGTGCGGCTCAGGACGTTCCGGTGGGTGAGGGTGACGGCCTTGGGCACGCCGGTGCTGCCCGAGGTGAGCAGCAGTACGGCCGGGTCGTCCGGAGCCGCGCGGTGCCATACGGTCTCGGGCCTGGCGGCGCCCAACCGGTCGGTGTCCCCGACCCGTGCCCGCTGCCACCGAGGGTCCGCGGCGACCGCTGCCGCGATCTCCTGGCCGGGACCGGTCACCACCTTGGGCCTGCCGTACCCCTGCCAGACCCGCCGCAGCAGCTCGGGAGCGGTGGCCCGCTGGTCCGCCGTGGCACCGGCGTTGACCGGCATCGGCAGGAATCCGCCCAGCACGCAGGCCCAGAAGGCGGCGAGCAGGGCGGCGGGTTCGGCGACCTGGAGGATGACCGTCTCGCCTGGGGCGACGCCCGCCGCGCGCATCCCGCCGAGGACCCGGGCCGCATGGTCCAGCAGTTGGGCGTAGGTCAGTGTGGTCTCGGAGCCCTCGTCGTCCAGGAAGCAGATGTCGGCCGAGGTGGCGGTCCGCGCCGCCCGGACGAGGGTCTCGCCGAGGTGGTGGACATCGAGGGGGGCGGGCGGGCCGCCGTCGAGGAACGAGACTTCCGTGTTCGTCATATCGCTGCCTTACGGGAGGGGGAGGCCACGATCACCAGGGGACCGCGGCCGTGGCCGGGGGCGGGTTCCTCGCGGAACCCGCCGTACTCGGCGGTCACGGTGAACCCGGCGTCGGCCAGCAGGCCGCGCACCTCGGGCCCGGTGAGCACGGACTGGTCGAAGAAGTTGTCGTACAGGGCGACCCGGCCGTCCGGACGACGTACGAGCAGCGTCTCCTCGTGCCGCCAGGTCGCCGTGTGCGGGTGGAGCGACTGGCGGGCGAGCCGGGTGATGAGCACGCCGTCGGAGCGGTGGTGGGCGACCGTGTGCTGCTGGTAGCTCTCGACGAAGTTCAGCAGGTGACCGAATTCCAGAACGAGCCTGCCCCCGGGCGCCAGATGGCGCCGGGTGGTCTCGAACAACGTCCGCACGCTGTCGTGCGGGAGCTGGTTGAGCGTCGTGAAGAGGCTGTAGGCGAGGTCGAAGTGGCGGTCCGTCGAGAACTCCTCCGCCCGGCCGTGCACGTACTCGACCCCTTCGCCGCCCGCCTGCCGGGCGTACTCCACGAAGCTCGCGCTCTGGTCCACCCCCACGCAGGAGTGGCCGAGGGCGCCCAGTCGGCGCAGATTGGTCCCCGTGCCGGAGCCGAGGTCGAGAATCCGGCCGCCGGGCGGTGCGCAGGAGGCGAGGAATGCGGTCTCGGCGTCCAGGTCCCGGAAGTCCTGACGCATGATTTCGTAGTACTCGCCGGGAAACTCGAAACTGGTCAACGTTCCACCTTTCACAGCATTGACGGCACGTCGGTACGGCGTGATCCGTACGACGCGATCGGTACGACGTGCGTGATGGGGCGGGTGGCGGAGGCGTCAGGCGGTGAGGGCGGCCGGTCGCATGGTCTTGCGGTACTCCCGGGGCGTCACGCCGTAGCGGTCCCGGAACAGCCGGCTGAAGTGCGACGCCCCGTAGAAGCCCGAGCGCTCGCCGATCACCGCGATGGAGAGATGGGAGAGGCCGGGGTCGGCCAGTTCGGCACGGCAACGGGCCAGTCTCTCGTCCCTGATCCACCGTGCGGGGCTGGTGTTGTGCTCGTTGAACATCTTCTGGAGGTAGCGGAGCGAGACGTTGTGCTGCTGCGCCACGGCCACCGGGCTCAGCTCCGGGACCGCGAGGTTCTTCCGGATGAAGGCCTGGACATTCACCATCAGGGTCTGGTGGCCCCCGCCCGTCGCCGCCGCCGCGGTGCGGAGCCGCTCGGCGAAGAGCGCCCCCGCCAGCCCCGCGACGCTTCCGCCGAGGAGACCGATGGAGGTGTCCACCTCCTCTCCGTACCGCGCCAGTCCGGCGAGCAGGTCCGACATCAGGGCGCCGAGCCCCTGGGAACCGTGCCACACCCTCGCGGTGAGAAGCTCCGACTCCTTGGGCGTCAGGCCGATCGAACGGTGCGACAGCGCGAGGGTCACCATGCGGAAGTCACCCGGCGTGGTGATCCGGTGGGGCCGCGAGCTGTCGTAACACACCAGGCCCGAACTGCCGGTGACGGCCTGTCGGCCGTCCTGGTCCACATGGACCTCGCCCACCAGGGGGCGGAAGACCCGGAGGTGGGTCTCGTCCGCGGGCCCCGCTCTTCCCGGCCCCCGCACTTCGCTCGAACCCCCCTCCACCACACAGATCCACACCTCGCCGAAACGCCTGCTGACCGTCGTCCCACCGAATCCGTCGGAGCGCTCCGTGACAGCGCCCGGACCGGCCTCGGTGCGGAGGTCAGCTCTCTCGTGGCTGTTCAAAGGCCATCTGCCTGGTTCGTTGGCACGCAGCATCGCATCTCCCGTTTGCCTGGCGCGACGATCAGTTCCCGCCGGGCGTGCGTGCGACCGCTGGTGTGGCGGTTCACGCCCGGGGTGGCTCTTTTCCTGCCTTCCGTACGTCCGCCAGCATGGGAACATACCCGCATGCTGGTTTTCTACGGCTCATCGGAACCTCTGATGGGCCACGGCTCCAGACGCTCGAACAGGCGCAACCCGGGCAGAAGGCATGCGCGATTCGTCAACACTTTCCGGCGGGCCGGCCTTAGCAGAGGCACCATGCAGCCGCGGGCGCGTGCGCCGGGACCTCACCCCCGCGCGACGATCTCCCGGGCCAGGGCGGCCAGCTTCGGCAGCGCGGGGTGGCCGGGGCCGTCGCGGCGGACGAGGAGGACGGGGACGCCGGGGGCGTCGTCGAGCGGCACGTAGGCGACGCCCGGGTGCGGGTGCACGGCGGCGGTGGAGGCGGCCGAGACCCCGCTGCCGCGCCCGGCGGCGATGGCGGCCAGCCAGTCGTCGGTGTTGGCGACGGTGAGGGTGGCGGCGGGGCGGGCGTGCGGCGGCCACAGCTCGGGGGTCGTGATGCCGGAGACGGTGTTGAGGACGACGGGGCCGTCCACGAGGTCGGCCAGGCGCAGCGACTTACGGGAAGCGAGCGGGCCGTCCACCGCCACCGCCGCCACCCGGCCCTCGGTGAACAGCACCTCGGTGACGAGCCCCGGCGGGGGGGGGGGGGGGGGGGGGGGGGGGGGGGGGGGAGAGAGGGGAGGGGGGGAGGGGGGGGGTGGGGGGGGGGGGGGAGGG
>NZ_JBWKCM010000059.1:0-7271 GCF_056436485.1 Streptomyces sp. NPDC043746
AGCTACCTCGCCGGCCTCCACCTCCGCGCCTCCATGATCTGGATCAAGGACCTCACACGAGCAGCACCTTGATCACAACCGAATACGCTCCCTAGTGGCGGGGGTCGGTCGCGCTTTGGGTGTCAGTCGTGGCGACCAGGTGTCATCTATCGCGACCAGTCACATCCACTGCTCAAACATGGTTCGCCGACCGTACGCTGTCAGAGGTGCCTGGCACAGTGCCGCTGTGGACATTGATTCCTTCTGGAAGCTTCTCGAAGAGTGCCGACGGCAGGCACAGGGCCGGGACGAACGGCTTGCATGGTTGCGTGACGAACTGTCGCGAAGGCCGCTGACAGAGATCGTGCAGTTCCAGGTTCGCCTGGACGAAGTGACGCGTGAAGCCTTCACCTGGGATCTATGGGCTGCGGCGGAGCGGATCTTCGGCGGCTGGTGCTCGGACGACGGATTCTGCTACTTCGGCCTGTGGATGGTGGGGATCGGTCGGGAAGCCTTCGCGCGGGCAGTGATCGATCCCGACGCTCTGGCCGACACCCCAGAGGTTCAGTGCCTGGTGGGTCGCCCTCGGGAGCTCTGGAACGACGACTGGCCGGAGTGGGAGTCTCTCGACTACGTCGCCATGGAGGCGTATGGACTACTCACCCGCGCGGATGACGACTGCGGCGACGCATTCTATGAAGCCGTCGAAGCCGAGGAGGGCGCTGTAGGCGGCAATCGAGGGCCGCGCGGCGAGCAGTGGGACGTGCGATGCGAAGATGAGGCGATGCGCAAACTGCCGAGACTGAGCGCGATGTTTCCCCTCCGGCCACTGGTCCGGTAGGCGCGAAAGCGCGAGGGATCAGGCCGAGGCTTCGGGGGTGTCGACAGACAGGCGATGCCACGCGCGGCCGCAACCGTCGGAGCAGAAGCGCTCTCGTCGGCGTTCGTCGGCGACGGCCAGCACCGCGATCAGTGAGCTCTTTCCAACCTCAGGCTGACGCGTGGTGGTGAAGGACGAGGACGGCCTTCACCACGTCGGTGATGCGGTTGGTGCTGCAGCGGAGCTTCCGCAGGAGCCGCCAGCCCTTGAGGGTGGCCATGGCCTGCTCGCCGAGGCAGCGGATCTTGGCGTGGGTGGTGTTGTGACGGCGCTTCCATCACTTGAGACGGCGGCCCCGAAACGGGACTCGGACGGTTCCGCCGGCACCTTGATACGCCTTGTCAGCCCAGCATTTGAGTCCCTCTTCAGCGAGGGCTTCGATGATCCCGTGCTGTCGCGCGGCGGTGAGGTCGTGAGTGGAGCCGGGTAGCGCGGGCGAGGCCCAGAGCAGTCGTCCGAAGGGGTCGGTGAGGACCTGGACGTTCATGCCGTGGCGTTTGTGTTTCCCGGAGTAGTACGGGGTGTCGGCGGCGATCCGGTCGATCGGCAGCAGGGTGCCGTCGAGGATGACGAACGCCTTCGCCCGGATCGCCTTGATCGCCTCGGCCGGGGACGGGGCGAGGGTGGCCAGGATATCGACGGCCTCGCGTCTGTAGCGGAAGGCGGTCGCGATCCCGATACCGAAACCGGCCGCGAGCTGTGCGTAGGTGTCACCGCACCGCGGGTGGGCCAGGGCCAGCAGAGCCTGTCTCGCTGCGGGAAGCCGCCGCCACCGCGTGCCGATCTCCCTCCGCCTGGCTGTCAGTTGCCCGGTCAGGAACCGCAGGGTGCGGGTGGACAGATCGATCGACGACGGGTAGACAAGCACACGAAGCTCCTGGCGGACACGGGCGATCTTGGTCGAGAACCCATCTACCAGGAGCTTCGTCGTTCCGCAGGACCGTCCAACTCGTGGTCAACGCCACCAGCTTGGAAAAGGCTCATTGAGCGTTTTCAGCTTGGCCACTGATCGAGTGACGCCGGTCAGGTCGAGGTGAGGGCCGCAACGTACAAGGCTCCCGCGCCGTTGGGGGAGGTGTTCGAAGTCTCAACCCATCGGCACAGGAGCCCTGTTGGTTCCCTATCCTGCCGCACTCGACCTCCCGCATGCCCTGGTCGAGTGGGTCACGATGCTCATCGTCACCCGTGAGGGTGACCGGCGGTGCAAACTCCCGCCGCACCAGCGCGCGCTCGTCGCTCTGGCGTACCTCCGCCACCACGACACCCTCACCAGGATCGCGTCCGGCTTCGGCATATCCGTCGGCACCGCCCACGCATACGTCACCGCCGTGACCGGCCTGCTCGCCGACCGGGCGCCGGGCCTGCTCAAGACTCTGCGGGAGCGTGATCCGGAGTTCGTCCTGCTGGACGGGACCCTGGCCGAGTGCGACCGCGTCGGCGACAGCCGGGCCGACTACTCGGCCAAACACCGCCGGCACGGCGTGAACGTCCAGGTCGTCACCGACCCCGCCGGCGAGGTGCTGTGGAGCTCGCCCGCACTGCCAGGCCGCACCCACGACCTGACCGCAGCCCGCACCCACCGCATCATCCAGATCTCCGAACGCCAGGGCGTCCCGATCCTCGCCGACCGCGCCTACCAGGGCGCCGGCCCCTGGGTCACCACCGGGCTCAAACGGCCACCGGGCGGCGAACTCACCGTCACCCAGCGCACCGTCAACCGCGCCCTGGCCGCGGCGAGGTCACCGGTCGAACGCGGCATGGCACGGCTGAAGGCATGGCAGATCTTCCGTAGATCCCGCATCAGTCCCAACCGCATGACCGTCATCGCCAAAGCCGTTCTCACCCTGGAGCGGCAACGCTGAAAACGCTCATTGAACCGAGGGGATGGGCGCACAGAGTAATCGAGTGAATGCGTATCGTTTGGCCTTCCGGGATGCCTTAGGGTGTGCCGTGTTGACGCTCACCCGCCCTGATCAGCACGGTTGGGCCGCCAGGTCGCGGCGAAGCCGCACCCGCGCCGGTGAACGCCTCGATGTCGAGGTGGAGCCCCGACAAGAGCCGTCCGGCGAGGGCGACGACGGCGGCCGGCCCTTCCCGGTGCGAGAGCGGATTCCGCCCATGACCGCAGTGCCGTCAACGAACGGCCGGAGGGCTTCTGTCAGTGGACACCCGGGCTCGATATATACCGTTTCGGAACACGCGCCATGGGTAGGGGGCCGGTTTCAGCGCTTGCTAAGCCATCGGACGGCGGCGACAGTGAGCCTTTTCCAACCTGACGGTGCTGGCCGCGTGTTGGACGGATCTGCGGAACGACGAAGCTCCTGGTAGACGGGTTCTCGACCAAGATCGCCCGTAGCCACCAGGAGCTTCGTGTGCTTGTCTACCCGTCGTCGATCGACCTGTCCAGTCGCACCCTGCGGTACCTGACCGGACGGCTCGTTGCCCGGCGAGGGGAGATCGGGTCCCGGTGGCGGCGTCTGACCGCCGGCCGTCAGGCTCTCCTCGCCCTGGCCCATCTGCGGTGCGGTGACACCTACGCCCAGCTTGCCGCCGGGTTCGGTATCGGCATCGCGACCGCATACCGCTACATACGCGAGGCCGTCGAGGTGCTGGCCGCCCTCGCGCCCACCCTGGCCGAGGCGATGCACGTCGCCCGGACCAAGGCGTTCGTGATCCTGGACGGCACCCTCCTGCCGATCGACCGGATCGCCGCCGACACCCCGTACTACTCCGGAAAACACAAACGCCACGGCATGAACGTCCAGGTCCTCACCGACCCGTTCGGACGACTGCTCTGGGCCTCGCCCGCGCTGCCCGGCTCCACCCACGACCTGACCGCCGCCCGCGTCCACGGGATCGTGGAAGCGCTCGCCGAGGGCGGCCTCAAGTGCTGGGCCGACAAGGCGTATCAGGGTGCCGGCCGTCCGGTCCGAGTTCCCTTTCGCGGCCGTCGCCTCAAGCGGTGGCAGCGCAGGCACAACAGCACACACGCCATGATCCGCTGCCTCGGCGAGCAGGCCATGGCCACCCTGAAGGGCTGGCGCCTCCTGCGAAAGCTCCGTTGCAGCACCAACCGCATCACAGCGATCATCCAGGCCGTACTCGTCCTCCACCACGCGTCAGCGTGAGGTTGGAAAGGGCTCAGTGGTTCCGCACCGCAGCTGTCAACGACCCTGCCATCTAAGCTCCCTGTCGTGTGGCTTCTAGCCTGAGGGAGCCTACCTAGAGACCTCTAATGGCTGGGGCCACGGGGGGTTGGAGGTCGAGTCTGGTCAGGCCGGTCCGGCCGCGTTTGGCTGGCTCGATCAGTGCTGGACGCTGGCCCTGATCGCCGAGATTATGTGCCGCCGCTTCGGCTCGACTACACCCAAGCTGGGCTGGACCTGCTGCCACGTTCGAAGATCCAGCCGGACGGTGATGCGGTTGCCGCGGCCGCTGCGCCGGGTCGCGACTGCGCCGCCCTGGAGGATCTGCTGGCGAGGCGGCGTCGATAAGCGTGCCCCGAGATGGCGCTATCCCGCCGTGGCGACGGGATCGGCATCTTGCTCGCCGAAGCTGGGCGTCGCCCACGTCAGTTGGCGGCGTCCCGGCGAAGGCGACGCCGAGGGACGATGTCCCCAGAGATACCGAGGTGCGCGGTGGCCTGGTCAAGCTCCTCGGCCAGCAACTGCTCGCTGAGGATGGAGTCAAGGATCCGGCCGGCCTGGATCAGGCAGACGGCCGTCCAAATGACGTCGTTCAGGCCACTCTCCCTGGGCTTGTTGCGCAGTTCCCAGCCGCCGGCCCGTGTGCGATGGAGATACAGCTGCGCTGTCTCTCGTGTGGTGTGGGAGTAGGAACTGAGGTGCCGGTAGGGCAGATAGCCTTCCTGCTCTCCGAATGCCGCCATCAGGTCGGCGGTGTTGCGGATCTCGTTCGTCAGCCGGACAACCTTAGGGGCCGGGTGGGCGGTGCGTTCGTCGACAGCGGCACGGACCTTTGCCTCGACCTCATCTCCCTCGACATCCCACCCCGCTCGCTTCGCGTTAGTGATCAGCTTGAGGAGCTGGTCGTCGCTGTAGGCGTCAACGGCCTGCACCGCGGCGTCGCCGCCGTCGACGAGCCAGGCCATCGCCACCGCGTGCGTCATCAGGTTCCGCATCACGGGTGCGACGACGAACCCGTTACCGTTCTTGGCCGCTTCCGCCACCACGCGGGCGGAGTCCGAAATGAGCATCCACCAGCTCCACGCGACTGGTGCCACTGCCTCGTGTTCGCGGAGGAAGCCGATGCCGCCCACTCCGGAGGCCATCCTGTCGCGGGCGGCCAGCAGCTGGTCGATGACGTCGAGAGCGCGCCAGGCCGTGGCCTCGTCATGCGCAAAATCGGGCATAGCGCCAATCTATGGCTGCGCAGCCCGAAACCGCCCCACAATTTCCGCCTGGACCTGGATGGCGACAGCTGTCGCGCAAATACGACACCTACCGTGCTCAGTCACAACCACCGCGCGCGTGGCGCGTGACACTTTTGCAAGCATGCGCTTGCAATAGTTAGCGCCCGTGGTGCACTATCGCGTCATGGCATCACTCAACGTCGGCAATCTCGGTGAGTACCTCCGGGAGCAGCGCCGGGCCGCGCAGCTCTCGCTGCGGCAGCTCGCCGATGCCGCCGGGGTGTCGAACCCGTATCTCAGCCAGATCGAGCGCGGCCTGCGCAAGCCCAGTGCGGACGTGCTGCAGCAGGTCGCCAAGGCGCTGCGGATCTCGGCCGAGACCCTCTACGTACGGGCGGGGATCCTCGACGAGCGGGAGCGGGAGGAGCTGGAGACGCGGGCGGTGATTCTGGCCGATCCGTCGATCAGCGAGCGGCAGAAGAGCGTCCTGCTGCAGATCTACGACTCCTTCCGCCGCGAGAACGGATTCGTGCCCGCGACGGACGAGACGGATGAGATGGATGAGGCGGACGGGAGACCCCGAACGGAGGGGAGCCCCGGCGCCGACGGGAGTCCCGGCGTGGGCGGCGCGGACGGTGCCGGACCGACGCTCAAGGCAGACGCCAGAAAAGACGACAACCCTCACAGCTAGCCGCTGGTTCTGATGATCCGGGAGGACCACAGTCATGGCCATCACCGATGACCTGCGCAAGACCCTCACCGACCGCACCCCCCTCTACTTCGCCGCCGGTACGGCCGACCTCGCCGTGCAGCAGGCGCTCAAGGTGCCCGCGCTGATCGAGCAGCTGCGGGCCGAGGCGCCCGGGCGGTTCGAGGCCGTTCGGAACACCGACCCCAAGGCCGTGCAGGAGAAGGTGGCCGCGCAGGCCAAGGAGGCGCAGGCCACCGTGCAGGCGAAGGTCTCCGAGGTGTTCGGGGCGCTGGACGCCGCCGACCTGAAGAAGCTGGGCGAGAGCGCTCAGGACCTGGCTCTGCGCAGTGTGGGCATCGCCGCCGAGTACGCGGTCCGGGCCCGGGAGACGTACGAGAAGGTCGCCGTCCACGGCGAGCAGGCCGTACGGACCTGGCGCGGCGAGACGGCCGACGAGATCGTCGAGATCGCCGCCGTCGTGGAGGCCGCGCCGAAGGCCGAGCCCACGCGTGAGCCGAAGGCCGCGCCAGGGCCGAAGCCGGAGGTCAAGGCCGCGGCGGTCAGGAGCGAGCCGAAGGCGACGCCCGCCGCGCCCGCCACCGCGAAGCCTGCCGCCAAGAAGGCTCCCGCCCCGCGCAAGCCCGCAGCCAAGAAGACCACCCCGCCCGCCGGGGAGTGACCCCGGCGGTCCGGCCCCGTACGTGCGGAGCGTGACGTCCCGTACCCATGTCCCGTACCCGCGAGGCGTGACCGGGGCGCGAGGCGGGCACCTTTACCGGTGGCCGGTTCGTTGTCCCGGTACCTTGGCCTTCGCGGCCGCAGGGCGCTCATCCACTCACTAGGCGGTACACACCATGTTGCTCTCAGGGTTCGGCACACTCCTCCAGCTGCTCTATCTGGCGATGCTCGTGCTGGCCGTGGTCGCCTTCGTCTTCGCGGCGATCGCCCGGGAGGACGCCTACCGTGCCGCCGACAAGAAGAAGAAGTCCTTCTGGCTGATCATTCTCGGCGTGTCCGTCGCCGTGAACCTGTTCGTCCCCTTCCTCTTCCTCCAGCTCGCGGGTGTCGTCGCGTCGATCGTGTTCATGGTCGACGTGCGGCCCGCGCTCAAGGAGGTCTCGGGCGGTGGCGGCCGGCGGGGCGGTTCCAGCAGTGACGGGCCCTACGGTCCGTACAACGGCGGGCGCTGAGCCCTCAGGGGGTAGCAGCGGTCGAGGGGGGGGGGGGGGGGGGGGGGGGGGGGGGTGCTGGGCGGGGGGGGGGGGGGGGGGGGGAGGGAGGGGGGGGGACAATTCCACCAGGAATGACCCTACAGGGTGGAAGGCGGGGCAGACGTGTGGACAGCGCAG
>NZ_JBWKCM010000060.1:0-7061 GCF_056436485.1 Streptomyces sp. NPDC043746
CTTTCGGCGGTTCCAACTTTACCAGACTCTTTTTCGTTCCGTTTCCGGTCCGAATTCGATTTCCGGCGGCCAGTGGAGCGGCCTTGCCTTTCGGCGGATCCGACTTTATCAGAAGTTCGTCAACCGACTGAACGGCCTGCGATCACAGATAAAGGGGATCAATGGCTCTCACCGGATATATGAGCGTCCCGGCCTGAGCGAGCTAGATGTTATGCGCTTCACTCGAACTTGTCCAGTCCGAGGCAACCGTTTAAATCTACCTCCCCACATCGACCGTGTCAACGGTTTTGTGGGCGAAGAGGAGACTAGCAGCTCCGCGGGGGCGAACGCACACCGGAGGTCACGCGGCGGAGGGGCGCTCGGCGCTGCGTTCGACCGCGGTGAGGTCTCCGGTCTCGCCGGCCCGTACCGCGCGGCGGCCCAGGATGTAGACGTACGCGAGAAAGGCCAGCTCAGCGGCGATACCGATGGTGATCCGGGCCCGGGTGGGAAGGCCCGAGGGGGTGACGAAGCCCTCGATGACGCCGGAGACGAACAGCACCAGGGCCAGGCCGATGGCCATCCCCAGTGCGGCACGGCCCTGCTGGGCCAGGGCGGTTCGGCGGGAGAGGGGGCCGGGGTCGATCACCGTCCAGCCGAGGCGGAGCCCCGTACCGGCGGCCACGAACACCGCGGTCAGTTCGAGCAGGCCGTGCGGCAGGACCAGGCCGAGGAAGACGTCCAGGCGGCCCGCGGAGGACATCAGGCCGATACCGATGCCGAGGTTGAGCATGTTGAGGAAGAGGATCCAGATCACCGGCAGGCAGAGGAACGCGCCGAGGACCAGGCACATCGCGGCAGCCTGCGCGTTGTTCGTCCATACCTGCGCGGCGAACGAGGCCGCCGGGTGGCTGGAGTAGTAGGTCTCGTACTCCCCTCCGGGGCGGGTCATGGCCCGGAGGTCGTCCGGGGCCGCTATCGCGGCCTGGACCTCGGGGTGCGCGCCGATCCACCAGCCCAGGAGGGCGGCCACCAGTGTGGACAGGACGGCGGTGGGGACCCACCAGTGGCGTGAGCGGTAGACCGCCGCCGGGAATCCCGTGGTGAGGAAGCGGGCCACATCACGCCAGGAGGCCTTGCGGGCGCCGGTGACCGTGGCTCGGGCGCGGGCCACGAGCTGGGTGAGGCGCGCGGTGAGCACGGGGTCGGGGGCGCTCGACCGGATCAGGGAGAGGTGGGTGGCCGTCCGCTGGTAGAGGACGACGAGTTCGTCCGCTTCCTCGCCCGTCAGGCGGCGACCCCGGCGCAGGAGACGGTCGAGGCGGTCCCACTCCGTGCGGTGGGCGGTGACGAAGACGTCGAGGTCCATGGGCGGCTGTTGCTCCAGGCTCCGGGCGGGGGTGCGTGCGTACGGGCCGTCCTACTGCGGCGCGTTGCGGGTCAGCTTGGCAGACTGGGGCGGGCCGGAGCAGCGAAGGCCGGGGAAGAGTGGGGGCGCGATGAGCGAGTTGGTGACCGGGGACGCGGTGGTCCTGGGGCTGAGGCCGGCACGGCTGCCGAGCCGGGCCCTGGCGGCGGCCATCGATCTGGCGGTGGTCTTCTTCGTCTTCATCCTGGTCTCGGTCGTGGTGGGGATCGCCTCCGTCACCTTGGACGAAGCGGCGGTCGCGGCCATCACGGTCGCCCTGTTCCTGCTGGTGCTGATCGGTGGGCCGATCGCCGTGGAGACCCTGAGCCACGGCCGTTCCCTCGGGAAGCTCGCCTGCGGGCTGCGCGTGGTGCGGGACGACGGCGGGCCGATCCGGTTCCGGCACGCGCTCGTACGGGGGGCGATGGGGGCCGTGGAGCTCCTGATGACGTTCGGGGCCGTGGCCTGCGTCGCGTCGCTCGTGTCGGCGCGTGGGCGTCGGCTCGGTGATGTCTTCGCGGGCACGCTGGTCGTCCGGGAGCGCGTGGCGGCCAAGGGGTCGGCCGCCCTGCCGCCGCCTCCGCCGTGGCTGGTGGGGAGGTTCTCCCAGCTGGACCTGTCCGCCGTACCGGACGAGCTGTGGCTCGCGGTCCGGCAGTACCTGACGCGGATGCACCAGCTGGATCCCGCCGTCGGCGGCTCGATCGCCGGACGGCTGGCCGACGAGCTGGTGGCCCGTACGGGGCTCGTGCCGCCGCAGGGGATTCCGGCGGCCGCGTTCCTGGCCGCGGTGGTGCATGAGCGGCAGGCGCGGGATGCCCGGCGGGCGTTCGCTGGGGTGCCGCCTACGGCTGGTTCTGGTTCTCCGCCTGCCGCTGGTTCTCTGCCCTCCGTGGCCCCTGGGGGACCTGCGTCCTTCCGGGGCGCCACGTCCTCGGGGGTTTCTGGGCCCTCGCCGTCTTCTGTGCCCGGTGGTGCTGCCCGGCCCGAGGCCGAGCGGTCCCAGGCCGTCGGGGGCTCCTCGGGCGGGTTCGCTCCGCCCGGTTAGCCGCTGGATTGAGGGGCGCGGGGTGACGGTGGGGACTCCAGGTGCTCCAGCTCGATGCCCGGTGCCGCCAGGACCACGTCCCCGGCGATGTGAACGGTGTGCCGCTCCCCCGTGTCCAGGGCGCTGACCTGGTATTCGTCCACGATCAGAGGGCCGTTGTCAGTGGCGTGCGCTTCACTGTTCACCAGTGCCCAGGACTGGTCGTCGGTACGGGGCGCGAGGACCGGGTCCGTGAAGGTGACCACGCGGACGCGGGTCTCGGGGGAATCGGGGGTGAGGCGCAGGAGTCGGGTCAGGGCGACGAGGAACGCGGGGGAGGTTCCGGAGAAGGCGTGGGCACGGACGTTGCCCTCGGTGGCATGGGCACTGGTCGGGTCCGTGCGGACCCAGGTGACGCCTTCCAGGGCCGCTCCCCGTACCTGCCAGCTCGCGGAGTGGAGTTCGAGACGGATCGGCCGACCCAGCTCGTCCAGGGCCAGGTCGACGGAGCCGAGGTGGTCGCCCGAGGGGGATGTGGTCTGGGAGACGTACCGCCAGCCGGAGGGGCCGGGGGCGCAGTGGAAGTGTTCTTCGCCGAGGGGGGTGTGGTCGTGGAGATCGTGGAGCGAATACCTGCCGCGGGGCATGGGGTCCTTCGGGTTCCTCGAGCTGTGCGGGGGCCGCGATAGCAGCGGGCGGTGACGAGACAAGCCCCCGACACGGGGGTGCGGGGGCCTGTCTCGTCAGCCGTCGGCCACTGGGCTGCTGTGATCAGTCGGTGGTACGGCTGAGGCTCGGTGCCCGGCGGGTGGGCTGCTGAGCCGATGCGCTACCGGGCCGGTGAGCGGTGGTGGATCAGTAGCGGTAGTGGTCCGGCTTGTACGGGCCCTCGACCTCGACGCCGATGTACGCCGCCTGCTCGGGGCGGAGCGTCGTGAGCTTGACGCCGAGGGCGTCGAGGTGGAGGCGGGCGACCTTCTCGTCCAGGTGCTTGGGCAGCACGTAGACGTCGGTCGGGTACTCCTCGGGCTTCGTGAACAGCTCGATCTGCGCGAGGGTCTGGTCGGCGAAGCTGTTCGACATCACGAACGACGGGTGGCCGGTGGCGTTGCCCAGGTTCAGCAGGCGGCCCTCGGAGAGCACGATGAGGACCTTGCCGTCGGGGAACGTCCAGGTGTGGACCTGCGGCTTGACCTCGTCCTTGACGATTCCGTCGATGGCGGCCAGGCCGGCCATGTCGATCTCGTTGTCGAAGTGGCCGATGTTCCCGACGATCGCCTGGTGCTTCATACGCGCCATGTCCGAGGCCAGGATGATGTCCTTGTTGCCCGTCGTGGTGATGAAGATGTCGGCCGTCTCCACGACGTCCTCAAGGGTGGCGACCTGGTAGCCGTCCATCGCTGCCTGCAGCGCGCAGATCGGGTCGATCTCCGTGATGATCACGCGGGCACCCTGGCCCCGGAGGGACTCCGCGGAGCCCTTGCCCACGTCGCCGTAGCCGCAGACGACGGCGGTCTTGCCGCCGATCAGGACGTCGGTGGCGCGGTTGATGCCGTCGATCAGGGAGTGGCGGCAGCCGTACTTGTTGTCGAACTTCGACTTGGTGACCGCGTCGTTCACGTTGATCGCGGGGAACAGGAGGGTGCCGTCACGGTGCATCTCGTAGAGGCGGTGGACACCGGTGGTGGTCTCCTCCGTCACGCCGCGGATCTCGGACGCCAGCTGGGTCCACTTCCGCGGCGACTCGCCGAGGGTGCGGTTCAGCAGGGTGAGGATGTGGGCGTACTCCTCGCTGTCCGCCGTCGACGGGTCCGGGGCCGCGCCGGCCTTCTCGAACTCGACGCCCTTGTGGACGAGGAGGGTGGCGTCACCGCCGTCGTCCAGGATCATGTTGGGGCCGCCGGTGGGGGTGTTCGGCCAGGTCAGCGCCTGCTCGGTGCACCACCAGTACTCCTCCAGCGTCTCGCCCTTCCAGGCGAAGACCGGGACGCCCGCGGGGGCCTCCGGCGTGCCGTTCGGGCCGACCGCGATGGCCGCGGCGGCGTGGTCCTGGGTGGAGAAGATGTTGCAGGAGGCCCAACGGACCTCGGCCCCGAGGGCTACGAGCGTCTCGATGAGCACGGCCGTCTGCACGGTCATGTGCAGCGAGCCGGTGATCCGGGCACCGGCCAGCGGCTGGGCGGCGGCGTACTCCTTGCGGATGGACATCAGGCCGGGCATCTCGTGCTCGGCGAGCGTGATCTCCTTGCGGCCGAAGGCTGCGAGAGAGAGGTCGGCGACCTTGAAGTCCTGGCTGTTGGCGGCCGTCGTCATAACGGGCTGCTCCTCGTGATGGGTCGAGGTGGGCTGTCGGGGCTGGCTCTGCGGCGACGGGCAGGCAGCGGGTACACGCATGCCCGGGCGGTTCGCAGTGCAGTCCGTCGGAGGCCTTCTGTCCCTCGCCCGGCTCGCGTCGGCTGACCGGTCGACCGCCATCAGCAGCGACGTCTGTTCCCTCTCGAATCTACACCGAACAACCCAGTGGGCCCTCGCCCCGTCCCCTGGAACCCGGCGTGGGGAGGGTCACTGGGCCGTTCGGTGTGTCGGTGGGGCCTGCCCCCGGAGGCAGGCCCCGGGAGGGTCAGGGGGCGGACGGCCTGGCCAGGTCGGTGTCGGCCGCCGCGGCCTCCGCGTCGAAGATGTCCGGCTCCAGATAGATGACCCGGGCGATCGGGACCGCCTCGCGGATCCGGCCCTCGGCCGCGTCGATCGCGCGGGCGACCTCGGCCGCGGTGTCGTCGTGCTGGACGGCGATCTTGGCGGCGACCAGCAACTCCTCGGGGCCCAGGTGGAGGGTGCGCATGTGGATGATGCCCGTGACGGTGTCGCCGTCCACCACGGCCGCCTTGATCTTCTCGACCTCTTCGAGGCCGGCCGACTCACCCAGCAGGAGGGACTTCGTCTCGGCTGCCAGGATGATCGCGATGACGATCAGCAGAATGCCGATGCAGAGGGTGCCGATGCCGTCCCAGACGCCGTCGCCGGTGACGAGGGCGAGGCCGACGCCGCCGAGCGCGAGAACCAGACCGACGAGGGCGCCCAGGTCCTCCAGGAGGACGACCGGCAGTTCGGGGGCCTTGGAGCGGCGGACGAACTCGGTCCAGGAGTGGTCGCCGCGCGTCTCGTTGGACTCCCTGATCGCCGTACGGAAGGAGAAGATCTCCGCGATGATCGCGAAGACGAGGACCCCGACCGGCCAGTACCAGGCCGTGATCTCGTGCGGGTGCCTGATCTTCTCGTAGCCCTCGTAGACGGCGAACATGCCACCGACCGAGAACAGGACGATGGAGACGAGGAAGGCGTAGATGTAGCGCTCGCGCCCGTAGCCGAACGGGTGCTGCGGGGTCGGCTCGCGCTTGGCCTTCCTACCGCCGAGCAGCAGCAGGCCCTGGTTGCCCGAGTCGGCCAGCGAGTGGACGCTCTCCGCGAGCATCGACGAGGAACCGCTGAAGAGGAACGCTACGAATTTGGCCACGGCGATCGAGAGGTTGGCGACGAGCGCCGCCACGATCGCCTTGGTTCCGCCGGACGCGCTCATGGGTTGCGTGGTGTCCCTTCCTCGGTGGACGGCAGCTGGTACGGGATACCGCGTTGTGGCGGCACATTGTCCCAGCCACGAGGGGGGACGCCGTGTCAAGCCGCCACTGTGGCGCGGAAGAGTGTGCCCGATCCCGTGGCTTCCACCGCTTCGGCGGCCGGTACGTAGACGGACTGCCCGGGGGTGAGGTCGAGTTCGCCGACGCGGACGGTGCCCGCCGTGCAGAGCAGGATCTGCGGGGTGGGGACGGTCAGTTCGGCGGGGGCGGCCCCCGGCGCGAGGGTGTAGCGGGAGAGGGCGAACTCGTCGACGGGGGTCTCGTACCTCTCCTCGCCGGACGGGGAGGCCTCGGGGCGCAGGACGCCGGGGTCGGTGGCCTCGAAGCGGACGACCCGCAGGAGTTCGGGGACGTCGATGTGCTTGGGGGTGAGGCCGCAGCGCAGCACGTTGTCCGAGTTGGCCATGATCTCGACGCCGAGGCCTTCGAGGTAGGCGTGCGGGACGCCGGCGCCGAGGAACAGGGCCTCGCCGGGCTGGAGTCGTACGTAGTTCAGCAGCATCGCCGCGAGGACGCCGGGGTCACCGGGGAAGTGGTGGGCGATGCGGGCGTACGGGGCGTAGGCACCACCGAGGCGTTCCGCGGCGGCCGCCGCCTCGGCCACGGTGTCGGCCGTCTCGGCCGGGTCGGCGCCGAGGATCGCCGTGAGGACCTCGCGGAGGGCGGCCTCCTCGGGGTGGGCGCGCAGGAGGTCCACGTACGGCTTCAGGGAGTCGACTCCCAGGGCCTCCATGGCGTCCGCCGCCTCGGTGGGCCTGCGGAAGCCGCAGAGGCCGTCGAAGGGGGTGAGGGCGCAGATCAGCTCGGGCTTGTGGTTCGCGTCCTTGTACATGCGGTCGGGGGGGGCCACAGGGACGCCCCGGGCCCCCCCCCCCCCGTCCCCCTCGCAGGCCTAGTCCCCGCCAGAGTGGAACCGGGGGGGGGAGGGGGGGCCGGCGCGAGGACAGGAGCGGGGAAGGGGGAAGGTCGGAAGGGACAGAGTCTTAGAGAGCGTGACACGAATAAGGGCCTG
>NZ_JBWKCM010000061.1:0-5930 GCF_056436485.1 Streptomyces sp. NPDC043746
CTTTCGGATCCAGGTAAGTCATTTGGCCCAGGAATCTCCTTCCGAATTCCTCCCGGCTCAGCCGGGGATACAGACAAAGCGCCTCGTGGCGCACAAGGTGCGCTCGACCACCCAGCGCACCTTGCCCAGTCCGGAGCCGTGGGCGACTCCGCGTCGGGCGATCATGGGTTTGATGCCGCGTTTCCACAGCAGGCGGCGGTACTTGTCGAAGTCGTAGCCCCGGTCGGCGTACAGCCGCCGGGGCTTGCGGCGGGGACGTCCGCGCAGCCCCCGGATCGGTGGGACCGCGTCCATCAGCGGCAGGAGCTGGGTGACGTCGTGCCGGTTTCCGCCGGTGAGTGTTACCGCAAGCGGGGTTCCGTGCCGGTCGACGATCAGGTGGTGCTTGGAACCGGGACGAGCGCGGTCGACGGGCGACGGGCCGACGTGATCCCCCCTTTGGCGGCCCGGACGTGTGATCCGTCCACGGCGCAGTCATCCAGGTCCAGCAGGTCCGCGCGGCGAAGCTCGGCCAGCAGGGCGGCGTGCAGGCGTGGCCAGGCACCGGCCTCGGTCCAATCCCGAAGCCGACGCCAGGCCGTGATTCCGGAGCAGCCCACGGTCTCGGCTGGGACATCGCGCCAGGCGACGACAGTCCGAAGGACGTACAAGATGCCGGCGAGAGCCGTCCGGTCCGGAACGCGAAGCCGCCCGGGATACCGACGGCGCCGTTCGGGAGCGGGCGGCAGCAGCGGGGCCACCCGCTCCCACAGGTCGCTCGGAACAAGATCATCACGCATCCGGGACACCCTGCCGACCAAGATCGACAAATGCAAGACCCGCAGCTCAACCCATTCTGAAACGATCAGTGAGTGCAACCTGCCAGCGCGAGGCAGACGACAGCGGCGACGGCCAAGACCGTACGCGGCGAGCGAAAGAGCTTCGACATATTCACCACGTCATCCTTGAGCAGCGCCGCGACCGCAACTGCCCCGTAAGGGAAAGACGGCTGAAACTGCCGCTTCAGGCCGATTTCACACGGCCTCCCAGCAGTGCGGCCCAGCATGCCGCCGCGCCCCGAAGAAGAGTCCCGGGGCGCGGCGGAGCCGCAGGGCGCGCACCGCGGCGCGGCCCGCCGCCTCGTTGGCGGCCGCGACGATCCGGGTCTGCTCCAGGCGGGCCTTCATCGCCCAGGCCGACGACTCCGGGCACACGGTGAGCCGGCCGGAGTCCGCGTCGTACGACACGGCGGCAACGTGCCCGGAGAGCTCGGGGCGATGGCCGCCCACCGCTCCCGCAGCTCCGCGCCGGCGGGCGGGAGCTCCCAGGCCCGCTCGGTGACCAGCGCGCCGATCGCCGCACCGAGACCCATCGGCTCGCGCCCGTCGCGCCGCACCGTGCGCACCGGCCGCGGCACCGGGGTGATGGTGGCCAGTCCCGCCCGTTCGGCGGCGAGCCGGTGCAGTGCCCCTGCCCGGGATGCATAGCTTGGGCGCGCCTGCTGCTGGGCGGCCGCTTTGGCGCGGAGTTCCTTGAGGGCTTGGCGGCCGTCGGCGAAGTGCTCCTCCGGTTCCCGGAGCTGCCGTTCGGCGGCAGCCTGGGGCATCTTGGCCTCGTACCGGCGTCCGTAGGTCATGAGCGAGCTGCGGGCCCCGTGGGCGAGCTGGAGGCCGCGGCGGACCAGGGAGGGGCCGTAGGAGCTGTTCGGCTTCCTCGCGGCCCAGGGTGTCGACGGCCAGGCTGGTGAGCGAGGTGTCGTCCATCGTGATTGACACGAAGAACGAGATGAAGAGGTCGATCGACGGCCTCGGCAGCTGGGTCAACGACCTGGAGCGGATCCAGCAAGATCACACCTCTCTGTCACGCCGTTCCCACCAGAGCGACGCTTCCACCGACGGCTGGGGCAACCATGCCGTCCTCAAACCGTGTTTGAGATCTGCCGTGTCTTGGGGTGGGAGAGGTCGTTGAGTCCTGTGTGAGTGCTTCTGGGGGTGGGTATCCATCGGACCTGACCGACGGCCAGTGGGCGCTGGTGGAGCCGTTGCTGCCACCAGCGAGGGTGGGGCCGAAGGGCGGGCGGCGGGAGAAGCACCCGCGGCGACGGATCGTGGATGCGATCTTCTATGTGGTCCGGACCGGATGTGCCTGGCGGCAGCTACCGAAGGACTTCCCGCCTTGGCCCACCGTTTACTGGTACTTCACCTGGTGGCACGACGACGGCACCGTCGAGCGCATGCACGATGCCCTGCGCGGCAAGGTCCGGGCGGCCGACGGCAGGAATGCCGAACCGACCGCCGGGCTGATCGACTCCCAGTCCGTCCGCACCGCCGACACCGTCCCGTCCGCAACCAGGGGCTTCGACGCGGGCAAAAAGGTCAAGGGCCGCAAGCGGTTCATCGTCACCGACACCCTCGGCCTGCTCCTGGCCGTGCACGTCGTCGCGGCCAACGTCCAGGACCGCGACGGTGCCCGCCGCCCGCTGCTGTGGACCCGGCTCGACCACCCGGGCGTTCAGAAGATCTGGGCGGACCAGGGCTTCGTCGGCCGCTTGGTCGACCGGACCGCCCAGATCCTCGGCCGCGAGCTGGCCATCGTGCGAAAAGACCCAGGCCAGCGCGGCTTCCAGGTCCAGCCCAAGCGTTGGGCTGTCGAACGCACCTTCTCGTGGCTCACCGCCCACCGGCGTCTTACACGAGACTACGAGACCAACCCGGCACACGCCGAGACGATGATCCGCTGGGCGATGATCGGCGTAATGGCGCGCCGACTGGCTCGGGGCCGAGCAGCCGTCCGGAGCGGCCCGCGGCTTCTCGCCGGCTCGGCTCAGGTGTCGTAGCAACCGTTCCAGGGCGCACTGAAAGCCAGGTCGTCGGGACAGAACTCGGCCCACACGCCGTCGCCCTCCTCCTCGCCCGTGTTTTCCTCCACGACCAGGCTGAACAGGGCTCCCTCAAACCGGACCTCGAAGGGCGCGATCGCGATGTCCTGGTACTGCCGCTCCGGAAGAGCGCCGAGCCACTCGCCAAGCAGCAGCCGGGCCGCGTCGATCGCCTTCTTCTCGCCGTCGGCCGTGGTGCCGGTGAACTGGATGCGTGAGTCCAGGTGCCGGCCTGCCTCGTCGAACCGATGGAGCACGGCACACCAACGCTTCTGGGACTGCCAGTCGTCGCCGCTCCAGCCCTCGGGGAAGGCCGCAGTGACCGAGGCGAAGAACTGGCCGCCCCGCCACCGCCCGATCGTGCTCGTGCGGTAATCAGGCTCGTGTCTGATTGGGATGACCCCGGGAACGCTCATGGGCGGAACCATAGGCGTTACCTGCGACAACAGGAGGCAACGATGCCATTCTGCGTCCGCCCTGAATGAGATCTCAAACACGGTCTCAGTTGCTCGTCGTGGCCAGTTTCGCCGCGAAACCCAGGAACAGTGCTCCTGCCCCGGTTGTGAGACCCGCCGACAGCTTCTTCCTGCGGCGGAACTGTGTGGCGAGATACGTACCCGCGAGGATCAGCGCCGTCACGTACGCGATGCTGATGACCTGGTAGATGAATGCGAGCAACGCGAAGGAGAGCGCCGGGTAGGCGTACTGGGAGTCGACGAACTGCACGAAGAACGAGATGAAGAAGAGAATCGCCTTAGGGTTCAGGACGGTGATCACCAAGGAGCGGCGGAAGAGCCTTCCACCTTCAGCCGAGTCGGAAGCGGCCAGGTCGTCTGGCGTGCTCTTCTCGTAGCGGCGACGCCACATCGCCCATGCCGCCCGAATCATGCCCACCGCGATCCAGGTCAGGTATCCAGCGCCTGCGTACTTCACGATGGAGAACAGTAGTTCGTTCGTCTGGAGCAGTGAAGCGAGTCCGGCCGCCGTTGCCACCATGAGGAGGGTCTCGCCTAGGAACACTCCCGCCGCAGCTCTGTAGCCGGCCCGGATTCCCAGTCGGGCGGCCACAGACAGGGTGAACAACGAGCTCGGCCCGGGCAGCAGAATGATCAGCAGCGCGCCCACGGCGTAGGTCAGCACGTTCTCCACTCCCAGCATTACAGCACCCTTCTCTTCGCCTGGGGCTCGGCGGCCGATCCCGACCCGCACAGCACGGCTATCCGACGTTGTTTCCCGTTCGTACGTTGTGCGCGATCACCATCTCATCCACCTCGCTGATCCGCTCCAGAGCGTATGTCTCGCTGATGTGGGTGAAGTTGTCTGCCCAGAACGCTCCCAGCTCGTCGATGTCCAGCAAATCCTGTTCACCGAACTTGGCGAACATCTCCTCCCGGTCCTCTCGCGTCACGGTGATTCCGAGGGCGGTCAGGTAGCTGTCGACCTCGGCGCTGCTCTTGAAGAAGTTGGGCCGCTCGTAGTCGACCAGCAGGTCCCAGGCTGGGCTGTTCGGCAGCGGAATGAACCGCGAGAACTCAACCGAGGAGAGCTCCACCTCGCCCAGCATCTGTCGGATCCCGGCGATGGTGCGGTCCAGCGTCTCCGGCCGCTCTCCCGGAGCGCCGGCGATGTAGGAGGCATGGACCGAGATGCCCGCCTTGTTGAGCATGCGGATGGCTTCGAGGTTGGTTTCGCCGGTTGTCTTGTTCTTGCGCTGTGCTTCGAGCATTTCGGGGTCGGCTGCGTCCAGGCCGATGTTGGCACGTGTGACGCCGAGCCTCCGGAGCTTGTCGACGTTGTTGCGTTTCGTCAGCCCCAGGGCGCGGGCGTAGACCATGACCTGCAGTTCGCCTTCGTCGATACGGCGCTTCAGGTACGGAGGGGTGGCGTCGATGAGCGCGTCCACATAGCGGGGACTTGCGGTGAAGCTGTCGTAGACCTCGAAGAACAGGTTGATTCCGTGCTCGCGGTTGTACTGGTCGATCATTTTCCAGAACCCGCGCGGGTCGCCGGTGTTGACGGTGAGGTCTGCGATGGAGCAGTAGGTGCAGCGCTTGTAGCCGTTCTCACAGCCGCGTGCGTTGTTGACGGTCACCGGTCGTACTTGGTGGCCGTGTAGATGACCGAACTGCGTTCGATAATTATCGGCATAGACATCGATGACGTCATCGATGAAGGAAAGATCTGGAATCGTGTTGCGCAGTGAGAGCGCGTACTTCGGTGCCGGGTTGAGGTGAACCCGGCCGTCCCGCCGGTAGGCGAGCGAGGACACCTCGGACATGCTGGTGCCGTTGAGCAGGGCACGGACCAGCTCCACGAAGGGGATCTCGCCGCCGTCGTTGGCTATCACGTAGTCGACCTGGGGCCGGTTACGAAGAATCATCTCGGGAAAGAAGATCGCGTGGTCGTCACCAAGGACGACTTTGGCGCCGCACGTTTTGGCGGTCTCTGCGATCTTCAGGGCCTCGGAATAGGTCGGCGTCAGTGCACTGATGCCGACAAGGTCGGGTGCGAAGGACCGAACAGCCTGCTGCACGAACTCTGTGTTGCTGATGCCGCCGTCGACGACCCGAACGTCGACGCGGTCACCCAGCTCATCGCGCATCGCCGTGGCGAGCTGGATGATCCCTATGTGCGGATAGCAGGCGTAGTTCGAGGCGTTCCTGTTGGCGGTGGGGTTGGGGGCATTCGCGAGTAGTACCTTCAGCGTCATTTAGTCACCTGGTGCGGGAGAGCGAAGTGGAGGGTTGAGTAGTACGCCCGGACAGGCAGATCATGAACATTTGCATGCGGAATATGTGTGCGCTAGGCGTCCATCAGCCAGTGCGGGGCTTAAATCCTATGGACCAAATCCATTCGGCCATACGGGTACCAGATCAAGACATTGGAGCGGAGGCCAGTAAGCCACCGGCGGCCTGGCGACGCGGCGTCTCCTTTGAGCGGGTCGTCGTCGAAGTCGCGCGGGCGGCGAGGCGGTGCAGCAGGGACATTGCGTGTTGTCGTTCCGCCCGGTTGAGCACCTGAGTCCTGCTTGATCACGTCCATCCCAGTGCGGTCAGTGGTCGGCTGGGGTGAC
>NZ_JBWKCM010000062.1:0-5862 GCF_056436485.1 Streptomyces sp. NPDC043746
TTTCGGATCCAGGTAAGTCATTTGGCCCAGGAATCTCCTTCCGAATTCCTCCCGGCTCAGCCGGGGATACAGACAAAGCGCCTCGTGGCGCACATGGTGCGTTCGACGGTCCAGCGGTGGCGGCCCAGCCGTTGCGAGGACTCGATTCCCTTGCGGGCGATGCAGTGGGTGATGCCGCGTTCGCGCAACCATCGCCGCAGGTGGGCGTAGTCGTAGCCCTTGTCGGCGTGGAGTTTGCCGGGCTTGCGTCGTCGCCGGCCGCGGCGCGAGCGGATCGGCGGGATGCCCTTCACGAGAGGGATCAATGCCTGGCTGTCGTGCAGGTTCGCGGCCGAGATCCCGACGGATATGGGCAGACCCGACCGTTCCGTGATCAGGTGGATCTTCGAGCCGTACTTGCCCCGGTCGACAGGATTCGGACCTGTCAGGTCCCCCTTTTCAGGGCCCGCATGTTCACCGAGTCGATCGCGCACCGCGACCAGTCCAGCTCGCCTCGGGCGCCGAGCTCGTCGAGGACCAGGCGGTGGAGCTTGGCCCACACCATGGCCTTCGACCACTCCGAGAACCGCCGGTGGGCGGTCGCTCCGGACGGGCCGAACGACGCCGAAGGCAGCTGCTGCCAGGTGCAACCGGACGTGGCCACGAACACGATCGCGGCCAGCACCTCCCGGTCGCCGTGCCGACGCCGACCACCCCCCTGAGGCCGCGACGGCGCCTCCGGCACCACCCGCTGGAACAACTCCCACAACTCGTCCGGCACCAGTCGCTCAACGATTCCCACCATGACCAACAGAACACCGAGCCACCCAAATGAGATGGCTTCTAAGGCGCGCCAGCTCGAACCTGGTGGATGAGGGCTGGATGCGGTGCGTCCCTGCTGGATATTTGGCTGGCGGAGAACTTCCCGGGCGGCTTATTTCGGTCGCGCGGGGAGGCCACGGTGAAGTGCTGCGGGGTAGCCGTGGCGAGGCCGTGGGGGCATAGCCGGGCTCCTACTCCGACGATCGAACAACGAGCGAACACAGGAACCGTCCCGGTTCCGCCCTCCTGCCGCGCGTCCAGCGCGGGCGGAGGGCTGGGTCCATCGTCGGCCGATCGGGCCGGGACGGGGCGGAGCCGCCGTAGTACTCCGAGCTGGGGAGAGCCCGGCACATGGGGAAGGGCGGCAGCGGTTCCGAGAAGGGAGGGAGGCTGTAATGCCGAAAGACGCACCGCTGAACAGCAGTGCTCCCGAGGCCCCGTTGGGGTCTTACCAGCGGGTATCGGGGATGCAGGCCAAGCTTCACCGTTGGACGGCGGCCGACCATGGCCGCAGGTTCGACGATCTGTTCAACCTCGCATGTGACCCGGCGACGCTGCTCGTGGCGTTCGAACGGGTCGCGGCAACAAGGGAGCCCGGACCCCGGGCGTCGACGGCCTGACCGTCGTCAACGTCGAGCGGGAACTCGGCCTCCCGGGCTACCTGGAGGACCTGCGACGCGTACTGAAGTCGGGTGAATTCCGGCCGCTGCCGGTGCGCGAGCACAAGATCCCCAAACCCGGCGGGAGCGGGAAGGTGCGCAAGCTCGGCATCCTGACCGTCTCCGACCGGGTGGTCCAGGCGGCGGCCCTCAAGCTGTTGCTGGAGCCGATCTTCGAGGTCGACTTCCTGCCGGTCTCCTACGGTTTCCGGCCCATGCGGCGCGCACACGATGCGTTCGCCGAGATCCACCGCTACGGCACCAACGGCTATCGCTGGGTGCTGGATGCGGGCATCGAGGCGTGCTTCGACTCCATCGACCACACGGCCCTGATGGACCGGGTGCGCACGAGGATCAAGGACAAGCACGTGCTGCGGCTGGTCAAGGCATTCCTCAAGGCCGGCGTCCTCACCGAGGGCGGCGGCCGCGAGGAGACCTTCACAGGCACCCCGCAGGGCGGCATCCTCTCCCCGCTGCTGGCGAGCATCGCCCTGTCCGCGCTCGAAGAGCACGTGATGGAGCCATGGGAGCCGGGCGGGAGGACGTCCACCAGAGGCAGGCGGGCACACCACCGTCGCCACAGCCGCCCGAACTGGCGCATCGTCCGCTACGCGGACGACTTCGTCGTCCTGGTCGACGGCAGCAGTGACAACATCGCCCGTCTGCGCGAGGACATCGCCGACGTACTGCACCCTCTCGGGCTGAGGCTGTCACCGGCCAAGACCCAGATCGTGCACATGTCGGACGGGTTCGACTTTCTTGGGTTCCGCATCCAGTGGCGCCGCAAGCGAGGCTCGAACAAGTGGTACGTCTACACCTTCATCGCCAAGAGACCCATCCGGCACCTGAAGGACAAAATCCGTGCCCTGACGAACAGAACGTCGCAGCAGGACCCGGGGACCGTGCTGAAGAGGATCAACTCGATCCTGCGCGGCTGGGTCAACTACTTCAAGCACGCGGTATGCAAGACCACGCTGAAAGCCCTGGACCAATTCGTATGGCGACGGGTGACCAGCTGGTGGATGGTGCTGCACCGCTGGAGGTGGAAAGACGTCCGCCGACGCTTCACCGACCGCAACGGTCGGTGG
This sequence comes from Streptomyces sp. NPDC043746, assembly GCF_056436485.1. Taxonomy (NCBI): domain Bacteria; kingdom Bacillati; phylum Actinomycetota; class Actinomycetes; order Kitasatosporales; family Streptomycetaceae; genus Streptomyces; species Streptomyces sp. NPDC043746. Next base: position 2,549 of record NZ_JBWKCM010000062.1, read on the forward strand.
CACAAGCTCTCGGCGGACGGGATCGAGTTGTTTCCCATGGTCTCGACCGCGGTCACCCGCTATCGCTACCGGGGCAACACGATCCCCAACCCCTGGACACTCAACCACGCCTGAACGGCAGCGACCCTGGAGAGCCCGGTGCGGTGAGAGCCGCACGCCGGGTTCGGCGAGCGGCACGGAGAAACGGACCGATGGCAACATCGGCACCGCGCTCCGTGCCGACTCAACAGAACGGCCGGTCCGCGGCGATGCAGTCGATCGGCAGCAGGGTGCCGTCAAGGATGACGAACGCCTTCGCCCGGATTGCCTTCATCGCCTAGGCCAGGACGGGGCGATGGTGGCCAGGATGTTGACGGCCTCGCGTATGTAGCGGAAGGCGGTCGCGATCCCGATGCCGAAACCGGCCGCGAGCTGTGCGTAGGTGTCACCGCACCGCAGATGGGCCAGGGCCAGTAGAGCTGTCGCGCTGGGGGAAGCTGCCGCCGCCGCGTGCCGACCTCCCCTAGCCTGACTGTCAGTTGCCCGGTCAGGGACCGCAGGGTGCGGGTGGTCAGATCGATCGACGACGGGTAGACAAGCACACGAAGCTCCTGACGTACACGGATGATCCTGGTCGAGAACCCATCTACCAGGAGCTTCGTCGTTACGCAGAACCGTCCAACTCGTGGTCGACACCGCCAGCTTGGAAAAGGCTCACTCATCACCGCCTTTTCCAGCGCCATATGTTCGTCGCGGCCAGGCCGCACCCCATGATCACCGCGCCGAGGATCAGGGCGGGGATGAAGAAGTAGATGATGCCGATGGCCAGAACGGTGTATCCCGCGGGCATCAAGAACTTGAACCAGGGTTCGTCGCGATGTCGGAGCGCGTCCCACAGGAAGAATCCGAGTAGTGCGAAAAACCCCAGGGCGATTTCTATAGGCATGCCGTTCGGCATAGGAGTGCCACCCGCTCCCGGTCGATTGGTGACGGTGTGATGCGATCGAGCTCAGTCGGCTACCAGCCGAGAGTGCCCCACGTCAGAGCGGCCCCCTGACGGTACAGATGCCGCTGTCCCGCTCGCGTTCTAACGGAGTATCGGAACGGGAGGTGTCGGTTACCGAACCCTCCGACGTTACGGACCGCTCGCAGGCGCCACCCTACCGTGTCGAAGTGACACCTGACGCGAACCTGCCGAACTGTCTGCGGCTCCAGCCGTTTCTGCGCGTGTACTTCCCGAAATCGTATCCGGGGTTCAGTGAGCCTTTTTCGTCCCGAATAGTTGCAGATCAGCAGCGTGTGGACGGCTTGTACGATGGTGCCGATTCGGCGGGTGGAGCATCTGGCTCGCCGGAGCAGCCGCCAGGACTTCAGCTGCGCGAAGGCGCGTTCCCCAGGGGCTCTCAGCCGGGCATGGTCGCGGTTGAACTGCTGGTAGTGGTCCGGCTGTTCGCGGTGGTTCTTGTACGGGGTGCGGACCGTGGCGCCGGCACCCTGGTAGGCGCGGTCGGCGAGGACGAGGATCTGCCGGGTCAGGCAGGCTTGGACAATGCCGTGGGCCCGGGCCGCGGTCAGATCATGGGTACGACCTGGCGTCGCGCGGGAGAACCACAGTGGTGTGCCGTCGGGGCGGGCAATGACCTGCACGTTCATACCGTGCTTCTTGTGCTTCTGCGAGTAGTACGGTTCGTCCGGGGCAATGCGGTCGGTAGCGATCAGGGTGTCGTCCATGATCACGTGGTCGCCCTCGCCCAGCCCGGTCAGAGCCTCGTGCAGACCCGGAGCCCGGGTCGCGAGGATGTCCAGGGTCTCGTCGACGTAGCGCCAGGCCGTCGCGGTCGAGACGCCGAACCCGGCCGCGAGCTGGGCGAACGTCTCGTTCTTCCTCAGGTGGCCCAGCGCGAGGAGGGCCTGCTTGAAGCAACCGAGCCGTCTCCACGGCGAGTTCAGTTCACGCCTTCGGGCGTAGATCAGCCAGGAGACATGCTCGACCAGCTCATACGAGACGTCGAGCATGGAAGGATACGGAACCAACAGAGCCCCCCGGGCTGTCGGCAGTCTCGAGTGGAATCACCACCCCAGCTGACCAGGCCTTATAGCCCCTTGGAGATGGGATGAAAAAGGCTGAGTGAGCCCTTTCCATCTTGATCAGAAGGCGGGTTCGAGGGCGGCGATGGCTCGGACGAGCGCTGTGATCCGGATGGTGCTGCAGCGGAGCTTCCGTAGGAGTCGCCAGGACTTGAGGATCGCCATGGCGCGTTCACCGAGGCTGCGGATCTTCGCGTGGTCCCGGTTGTGACGTCGGCGCCAGCCGCGCAGGGGCCTGCCTGCCGCGGATCGGAACGCGGATGGCGGGGGTCGGCGCCCTGATACGCCTTGGCCCAGCACTTGATGTCCTCCGCGGCGAGGGCGGCGGGAATGCCGTGGGCACGCGCCGCGGTCAGGTCGTGTGTGGCTCCCGGCAGTGCCTCCGAGACCCAGATCAGGCGTCCGGCGGGATCGGCGAGGAGCTGCACGTTCATCCCGTGGTGCTTCTTCTTCCCGGAGTAGTACGGCCGGTCTGCGGCGATGCGGTCAATCGGGAGCACGGTGCCGTCGAGGATCACGTACGCCTTCTTCCGGACCGTCATGGCCTGTTCCAGCGTGGGCGCGAGGGCGGCCAGGAGGTCGACGGCCTCACGTATGTAGCGGTAGGCGGTGGCGATCCCCATGCGGAAGCCAGCCGCGAGACGCGCGTAGGTGTCGCCGCAGCGCAGGTGTGCAAGGACGAGCAGGCCTGTCGGCCGCAGGTCAGGCGACGCGACCGCGAGCCGATCCGACGGCGGTGACCTGCGAGAAGACCGGAGAGGTGTTGCAGGGTGCGGCTGGACAAGTCGATGCCGGACGGGTAGATAAGCACGGGAAAGCTCCTGGCGGGCTGGTGATCTTGGTCGTGAACCCGTCTACCAGGAGCTTCCCTCATGCCCGCCGCCGGAGTGCCGTCCAACCACCCGTCAGGTTGGAAAGGGCTCACGGTCCTCGCCGCGAGCGCCCAGGACCGTGAAGGCGCGCGGCGTCCGCTGCTGTGGACCCGCCAGGACCACCCGGGCGTGAAGGAGATCTGGGCGGAGCAGGAGTTCGCCGGACGCCTGGTCGACTGGACGGCACAGATCCTCGGCCGCGAGCTGGAGATCGTCCGCAAGGACCCCGGCCAGAGCGGATTCCAGGTCCAGACGAAGCGCTGGGCGGTCGAGCGGACGCTGTGCGCCACGAGGCGCTTTGTCTGTATCCCCGGCTGAGCCGGGAGGAATTCGGAAGGAGATTCCTGGGCCAAATGACTTACCTGGATCCGAAAG
>NZ_JBWKCM010000063.1:0-4875 GCF_056436485.1 Streptomyces sp. NPDC043746
TCGAGCGGTCTCCGCCATGCCAGCCATACCCAGAACCCCCGGGCCCTCCGATCTTACGAATGACCGGAGCGGACCCACGTCTTGAAAGGTAGGACACCGCCATGTCGCGCAACAACAGCCGAGGCCGCTCCCGGCGCCCCCAACGCCACAAGGACGTCCTGCACGCCCAGGGCGGCCACCGGGCCGAGGACTTCCGGTGCACGTCCTGCCGTCTGGACGTCCCCCTGGCCGCCCCCGGCACCGCCCACCGCAACCACTGCCCGAACTGCCTGGCCAGCCTGCACGTCGACCGCCGGATACCCGGGGACCGCGATGCCGACTGCCGTGGCCGGATGGAGGCGCTGGGCCTCTCCGTCCGCCCGGACGGCGAGTGGATGATCATCCACGAGTGCGTCTCCTGCGGTGAGCTGAGCGTCAACCGCATCGCCGGGGACGACAATCCGCTCGTCCTGGTCCGCCTGGCCCTGCGCCCCCTCGCCGACCCCAGGGCCGCCGGGCGCGCCCTGCTCACCCTGTGAACGGGGCGGCCTCCTGGACCACAAGTCGGCGCATGAACCGCCCCCACGTCGCGCTCCCTCTCTCCGTACGGGACCGCGCACGACCTGGAAATCCTCGACGACGCCCCAACTCCTTTGGCTGGAGCGTCACGTGACGGAAGTAGCGTGAAAGGGCGCGCGCCCTGGGGGCTGGGGCCGGGACAGGGGCCGGAACCGGGGCCGGGGCTTCAGGCGGACGCCCCACTGTCGACGACGAGATCGGTGCCGACGGCGGCGCCGGCGTCGTCCGAGGCGAGATAGAGCACCGCGGCCGCCACTTCCCCGGCTTCCGCGACCCGCCCGAGCGGGTTCTCCGTCTTCATCCGCTCGGCGCGCTCGCCCTCGGTCTCGCCGGGCCGCAGGGACATGGGCGCGGCGGAGGCTCCCGGGCTGACCGCGTTGATGCGGATGCCCTGGTGGATGTGGTCGAGGGCGGCGGCGCGGGTCAGGGCGGACACGGCGGCCTTGGAGGTGATGTACGCGGCGGCGTCGGGGATCCGCAGGTGGGCGCCGAGGTTGGAGGAGATGTTGACGATGACCCCGCCGCCGTGCTTCTTCATATGGGCGATCTCGTGCTTCATGGCCAGCCAGACGCCGGTGACGTTGGTCCGCAGCACCGCGTCCCAGTCCTCCTCGCTCACCTCTCCGGCGGGCCCGGCGCCGCGGAATATTCCGGCGTTGTTGACGGCGATGTCGAGCCCGCCGAAGCGGCGGACGCTCTCGCGGACGAGATCACGGACCCGCCCGGAGTCGGTGACGTCCACGGTGACGGCGCAGGCGGTACCGCCGCCCGCCTCGATGAGCCGGACGGTCTCGTCGAGGGAGGCCGCGGTACGGCCTGCGGCGACCACACAGGCGCCTTCGGCCGCGAAGGCGAGCGCGATGGCACGGCCGAGACCGGAGCCCGCGCCGGTGACGAGGGCGGTCCTGCCGGTGAAGCGGTTCATGAGTCGACAACTCCTTGAGGACGAAAATACTGGACTGAACGATCCACTATGGGGGCAGGGCGAGCCGCCCCGAGGTGCGCGCCTCACTCCAGCAGGCTCAACGCCTGCTCGACCGCGTCCCGCACCCGGGCGGTGTCTCCGGACGTTTTGCCGACGACGCGTACCCCCTGCAACAGGACGAGCACCATGCGGGCCAGCGCCCGCGGATCGCGCCCCTCGGGCAGCTCGCCCCGGGCCTGTGCCCGTACGAGGGCGGAGTGCAGCAGCGTCTCGAAGCGGTCCCAGCTCATCTCGACCCGCCGGGCCGACGCGGGTTCGTGCGGGGCCAGCTCGACCGCGGTGTTGGTGACGAGGCACCCCTTCGCCCGCACGTCGTCGGCGACGGCCTCCGCCGCGAACCGGCGCACCACCGCCCGCACCGCGGGCAGCGCGTCCCCCGGCTGCGACAACTCGGCGAGAAGCAGTGCGTCCCGCCCTTCGGTGTACCGGTCCAGCGCCTTCAGGTACAGCTCGTGCTTGTTCCCGAAGGTGGCATAGAGGCTGGCCCGCCCGATGCCGAGGTGCTCGACGAGATCGGCGACCGACGTCGCTTCGTAACCACGCCGCCAGAACAGCTCAAGGGCCGACTGCAGCGCGGCGTCCGGATCGAACTCCTTGGTCCTGGCCACACCGGGGACGGTATCCCCGTCCAGAACGATCGATCAAGAAAAGCTGACCAAGGGCTCGTGTGACTCACAACACACCGCCAGGATGGATGACTCCGCCGCCCGTTCCCGGTCACCCCTTCACAGAGGCATCACCCCGCACGAAGGCGAACCGGCCAGGAAACGGAGACACCGATGACCGACGCAGTGAAGGGCCCCGCCAGCTACTTCCCGTCCATCGAGAAGAAATACGGCCGCCCGATCGCCGAGTGGAAGGACCTCATCCGCACCTCCCCGCTGACCAGGCACATGGAGCTGGTCAACTGGCTCAAGGCCGAACACGCCCTCGGCCACGGCCACGCCAACGCCCTCGTCGCCCACACCCTCGCCGAGGGCGACGCCGAGTGACCCCGGCCGCCCGCAGGGCCCGGGGCGCCTGGACCCGGGCGCTGTCCGCGCCGGTGGCACCCGATCCGACCCGGGGGAGCGGGAGTGGAGGCGGCTGGGAGGCTCCCGTCCCGCAGGGCGGCGAAAGTCGCGCCCGTCGAGGCGATGCGTACGGCAGGACAACCGCCCTCCGCCCACCGGTCCCGCACCCGGGGCGCGGCGGGGTTGGTCCTGCTCGCACTCGGCGTCGGCTGGCTGGTGTCGCTCACGGGGGCGGAGGACGCCTCCGAGGAGAACCTGCGGAACGCGATGCTCGGCTGCGCCCTCCTCGCCACCGGCCTGATCACGCTGGCCCCCCTGCTCGCCGTCCCGGTGACCCGGCTCACCGGACGGCTGACCGGCCGCTTCGGCATCACCGGCCACCTCGCACGGGAGAACGCGCTGCGGGACCCGCGGCGCACCGCGGCCACCGCCGCGACCCTGATGATCAGCACCGCGCTGGTCGCCGGCCTCGCCGTCGTCGGACACTCCACAGGGCAGGCGCTGGACCGCCAGGCCGCGGCCGGACTCGGCGCCGACCACGTGATCAGCACCCGCTCCACCATGACCGGCATCGACCCCGCCGCCGTACGCCGGGTGGCCGACACCGCCGGGGTGCGGACCGCGAGCGCCGTCACGGACTCCACCCTGTTCACCGGCCGCGGTGTCCGGGAGATCTCGGGCATCGACCCCGACACCGTGAACGCCGTCATGAAGCTCGACTTCGTCAGCGGCTCCGCCAAGGAGATCGGGCCGGGCCGGATCCCTCTCTCCAGCACTCTGGCGCGCGAGCACGGCCTGACCACCGGGGGCCGCCTGGGCGCCCGCGTCGGCCGGAACCAGGAACCCGCGCAGTACACCGTCGTGGGCGTCTACAAGGACAACCCCGTCGCCCGCGACGTCCTCGGCGACCGCACCGACGTCGCGAAGAACAGCCTCCTGCCCGATTCCGTCCAGCGCGTCCTCGTGCGCGTGGACGGCGGTGCGGACTCGAAGACCTCGAGGGACAGCTGCGCACCGCCGTGGGCGACAGCCCGCTGCTGAAGGTGCAGGACCGGGCGCAACTCGTCCGGGAGGCCGCCGGCACCATGAGCGACCTGCTGAACGTGATGTACGGGATGCTCGCCATCGGCGTCGTGATCGGCGCGCTCGGCATCGTGAACACCCTGGCCATGTCGGTCGCGGAACGCACCCGCGAGATCGGCGCGCTGCGCGCCATCGGCATGGACCGCGCGGGCATCCGGCGGATGATCCGTCTGGAGGCAGTGACCGTGGCCGCGTTCGGCACCCTCCTCGGCCTGGCGGGCGGCCTGTTCGGCGCGTGGGCGGTCGGCTCGCTCGCCAGCGGCGCGATCGAGCAGTACTCCCTGGCACTGCCCTGGGGCACGCTCCTCCTCATCTGCCTGCTGTCCCTCGCGATCGGCGCCGCCGCCGCAGCGGTCCCGGCCCACCGGGCAGCGGCCCTGAGCCCGCTGGAAGCCGTCGCGGAGACAGGACGCACGCCCCCGGCCCGCTGGGCCGCCGCCTGGTCCGCGCACCCGTGCCTCTCGCCGACGGACCGGGCGGCGGTCTCGGAGCCCTGCCGGTCGGCGAACAAGCAGGTCAGTTCCCCCGCTGTGGGGTCTCAGGGCAGCAATGCCGTCTGCGCGAGGGCGGCATTGTGCACTTCCTGTGCGCGGAGCCCGCCCCGGACAGCCCGGGGCTCGGCGGCCAGTATGGCGTCGATGTCTGCCGGGGCGGCCGCGGGGGGCAGATAGAGACCAACCGCGACCAACTCGCGGTTGGTGTTGTCGAACAGTAGGCCGTCAGTCTCGGAACCCAGCCACTCCTGGCTTCCGAAGGTGTCGGGAAGCAGCCGCTGGAATCATGCCCGATCGGTGAACTCGCCCACGATCAAATGAGGAATGTCGAAGGTGAGGCGCGGAGTGGATGCGAGCGGCGTGTCCGTCACCACTGCGCGAAGAGTGTTCAGAGCGATTTCCACTGGTGTGCCCTCACCGGAGCTGATCGGCGGACGCCATCGTGCCGCGCCTGCTGCCCGGAATGTTGCCACTCACAATGTCGTCGTGGGTCGCCGGCAGACCGAGGTCCTCGGGCGAGCCGCCGGTCGGCCGTGGGCGAGTCGGCGGGCCACGATGCCGATCATCGCCCAGCAGATCATGGTCTCGGAGTACGCGGGCTTCTGCTCGCAGTTGCGGGCGGAACGGCGGTGTGTGGTGACCCACGACGTTGGGTCGGCCGCGCGGCGAGGTGTCTGCTGAGGCAGGTCCTTTTCCGCGCGGCCTCCCGCCGAACCGGACGTGATGGTTTCCCGATCATCCG
>NZ_JBWKCM010000064.1:2097-4595 GCF_056436485.1 Streptomyces sp. NPDC043746
CTGTCGTGACTGCGTGCCTTTTGAAGAATGAGCCTGCGAGTTAGCGGTGTGTAGCGAGGTTAACCCGTGTGGGGAAGCCGTAGCGAAAGCGAGTCCGAATAGGGCGTTTGAGTTGCACGCTCTAGACCCGAAGCGGAGTGATCTAGCCATGGGCAGGTTGAAGCGGAGGTAAGACTTCGTGGAGGACCGAACCCACCAGGGTTGAAAACCTGGGGGATGACCTGTGGTTAGGGGTGAAAGGCCAATCAAACTCCGTGATAGCTGGTTCTCCCCGAAATGCATTTAGGTGCAGCGTCGTGTGTTTCTTGCCGGAGGTAGAGCACTGGATAGGCGATGGGCCCTACCGGGTTACTGACCTTAGCCAAACTCCGAATGCCGGTAAGTGAGAGCGCGGCAGTGAGACTGTGGGGGATAAGCTCCATGGTCGAGAGGGAAACAGCCCAGAGCATCGACTAAGGCCCCTAAGCGTACGCTAAGTGGGAAAGGATGTGGAGTCGCAGAGACAACCAGGAGGTTGGCTTAGAAGCAGCCACCCTTGAAAGAGTGCGTAATAGCTCACTGGTCAAGTGATTCCGCGCCGACAATGTAGCGGGGCTCAAGCGTACCGCCGAAGTCGTGTCAATCCAACATGAGGGCCAACGCCCGTTGGGTTGGGTAGGGGAGCGTCGTGTGCCGGGTGAAGCAGCCGCGGAAGCGAGTTGTGGACGGTTCACGAGTGAGAATGCAGGCATGAGTAGCGATACACACGTGAGAAACGTGTGCGCCGATTGACTAAGGGTTCCTGGGTCAAGCTGATCTGCCCAGGGTAAGTCGGGACCTAAGGCGAGGCCGACAGGCGTAGTCGATGGACAACCGGTTGATATTCCGGTACCCGCTTTGAAACGCCCAGTACTGAATCAGGCGATGCTAAGTCCGTGAAGCCGGCCCGATCTCTTCGGAGTTGAGGGTAGTGGTGGAGCCGATGAACCAGACTTGTAGTAGGTAAGCGATGGGGTGACGCAGGAAGGTAGTCCAGCCCGGGCGGTGGTTGTCCCGGGGTAAGGGTGTAGGACGCACGGTAGGTAAATCCGTCGTGCATATAAGTCTGAGACCTGATGCCGAGCCGATTGTGGTGAAGTGGATGATCCTATGCTGTCGAGAAAAGCCTCTAGCGAGTTTCATGGCGGCCCGTACCCTAAACCGACTCAGGTGGTCAGGTAGAGAATACCGAGGCGTTCGGGTGAACTATGGTTAAGGAACTCGGCAAAATGCCCCCGTAACTTCGGGAGAAGGGGGGCCACGCCTGGTGATCGGACTTGCTCCGTGAGCTGGGGGTGGCCGCAGAGACCAGCGAGAAGCGACTGTTTACTAAAAACACAGGTCCGTGCGAAGCCGTAAGGCGATGTATACGGACTGACGCCTGCCCGGTGCTGGAACGTTAAGGGGACCGGTTAGCTGCTCTTCGGGGTGGCGAAGCTGAGAACTTAAGCGCCAGTAAACGGCGGTGGTAACTATAACCATCCTAAGGTAGCGAAATTCCTTGTCGGGTAAGTTCCGACCTGCACGAATGGCGTAACGACTTCTCGACTGTCTCAACCATAGGCCCGGTGAAATTGCACTACGAGTAAAGATGCTCGTTTCGCGCAGCAGGACGGAAAGACCCCGGGACCTTTACTATAGTTTGATATTGGTGTTCGGTTCGGCTTGTGTAGGATAGGTGGGAGACTGTGAAGCGGCCACGCCAGTGGTTGTGGAGTCGTCGTTGAAATACCACTCTGGTCGTGCTGGATGTCTAACCTGGGTCCGTGATCCGGATCAGGGACAGTGTCTGATGGGTAGTTTAACTGGGGCGGTTGCCTCCTAAAGAGTAACGGAGGCGCCCAAAGGTTCCCTCAGCCTGGTTGGTAATCAGGTGTTGAGTGTAAGTGCACAAGGGAGCTTGACTGTGAGACCGACGGGTCGAGCAGGGACGAAAGTCGGGACTAGTGATCCGGCAGTGGCTTGTGGAAGCGCTGTCGCTCAACGGATAAAAGGTACCCCGGGGATAACAGGCTGATCTTCCCCAAGAGTCCATATCGACGGGATGGTTTGGCACCTCGATGTCGGCTCGTCGCATCCTGGGGCTGGAGTCGGTCCCAAGGGTTGGGCTGTTCGCCCATTAAAGCGGTACGCGAGCTGGGTTTAGAACGTCGTGAGACAGTTCGGTCCCTATCCGCTGTGCGCGTAGGAATATTGAGAAGGGCTGTCCCTAGTACGAGAGGACCGGGACGGACGAACCTCTGGTGTGCCAGTTGTTCTGCCAAGGGCATGGCTGGTTGGCTACGTTCGGAAAGGATAACCGCTGAAAGCATCTAAGCGGGAAGCCTGCTTCGAGATGAGTATTCCCACCCTCTTGAAGGGTTAAGGCTCCCAGTAGACGACTGGGTTGATAGGCCAGATGTGGAAGCCCTGTGAGGGGTGGAGCTGACTGGTACTAATAGGCCGAGGGCTTGTCCTCAGTTGCTCGCGTCCACTGTGTT
>NZ_JBWKCM010000065.1:0-4127 GCF_056436485.1 Streptomyces sp. NPDC043746
AACCGCACGGCTTCCTGCGCGTTCGGCGACCACGTCCGCGCATCCCCCACCAGATCACTCACACACCATCAACGAGCCTGAACTCAAAGCGTTTCGGATCAATATCACCTCCGCCCGGATCAGGCCGCCCCCGTCCGCCACACCCTCGATGACCAACGCCGACAACCCCGAAACACCACGGCCACAAGCTCGTTTACATCTCGCACACCATGCCAACGATGCCTGCTACTCGTCGTTACCACTGACTATTGATGGGAAACTCTTGCGGTTCCGCCTCCTGCGGGCACGTCACCGCAGTTCAGAGACTTGCCGCGAGGAACCCGAAGAGTTTCCCATCAATACGGGACAGAGTCGAACGGTTTACAGTCCTACCTCGTGGACCGAAGGCAGGGTGACATCTTGCGGCTCCCCGCGTTCAGGAGTTGCTTCAGGGAGCGGCGCGCGAAGCTGTCTTCGGAAAGCACCCTCACGGCCGCGCTGCGACAGCCCACATCTCCGCAAAGTTCTGGCGGTAGGCGTCATGCGGGGTTGCACCCTCGAGGCGTAGCACAGCCTCGTCGTCGTCCCGCAGTGAAGAGTTGTTCAAGTTGTGCGACCCAGTGAAGGTCCACTTGGTGTCCGAATGGCCGGCGTAGGACCCCTCGATAAGGACGTACTTTGAGTGGACGCGGGAGTGGTCGCTGTCGCTGAGGCGCCGCTGGGTAATGTTCTTCACTCCACTGAAGGTGTCCCAGTAACTGCTCTGGCCGTGGATAATCTGGACAGTACATCCGTTGGCTGCGAGCGTCTTGAGGGCGCTCACGACCTGGGGTCGGTTCGCGAACGCTGAGACAGCTAGGCGAACAGTGGACTTCCGCGTGACGGACCCGACCGAGTACGTGCAGGTGACGTTGTTGAGTACGTCGGCCATGAGGTCACCGGTTTTCTGGGGGAAGAAGTAGTACTTTTCTGTGCCCACCTTGCCGCTGGTGAAGTAGTCGTCGTTCTTGACCATGGCGACCAAGTCATTGAAGTAGCCGACGTATGCCGAGTACAACCCGGTGTTCCCGACTACGGTGTACGCGTTGTTCCAGTAGGAACTGACGTTGAGTTGGGTCTGGTTGGCCGAGGTCTGGATGACCGTATCCTCGCCGATGCCCTTCCGCTCACCGACGCGGGAGAACGTGAAGAACTTGTTGTGGTTGATGTGGCCGCGGCCCTCGTTCGGGGCGATGCAGGCTGCGCCGTGGGTGCACACGTGGACCCACGACCGGTTCGCCTTGTTCGTCGTCAGCGCTGAGATCAGACTGGCCGCGGCCGGTTTGCTCGTACGGCTCGCATCCAGGACGACGCGCACATTGACGCCCCTGTGGTGCGCGGCGACCAGGGCGTCCGTGTACTCCTGGTCGTCCAGAACGTAGAGAGCTGCTCGGATCGTTCGGCCGGTGCCGGTGCCGCCTGTTCCCGTGCTGTCGATGACACGGATGATGTGGTCCTTGATGGCACGCTGCTGGGCGACTGTGCCGTTCGGGTTGTTGAAGACGGCACCCGTGGATACGGGCGCACCTTCGGCCGACGCGGCCGGTGTGTTGGGGGTCAGTGTGACCATCGCCATCACGAGCACGGGGGCGATGCGCGCCAGTCGACTTCGCGGTATCCGCCTGGCCTTGGTAGCTGTCGAGTTTTGTGGCATCTCATCTCGCGATCTCTGCTGAGGGGTTCGTGGCTTTCGGGCCTGAGGCGAAATTCCGGAGAGGGCAAGCCGTTCCACAGATCAGTACGTCCGCCATCACTCTCTTGATCCAGTCGTAGCTCGATGGCACGCTGGCGAAGTGAGTCCTGGACTGGCAGTCGCCTACTGAGGTGATGCCTACCTGGTAGCGTTTCCCGTCTACGAGCTTGAAAAGAGGGCCGCCGGAGTCACCACTGCAGGTTATGCCGTTACCTTTCGTTGCCAGGATTGCCGGCCCGCCATACCCGTCGTTCGCCGAGTTCGACGCGACCTTCATGGTGGCCCGATAGAGATAGGGTGAACTATCGGCACCATACCCGAACGCGTAGGTCGTCGCGCCCACCTTGGGGTGCGCTGTGGCGAGACGAATCGGCTCCGCATTGGCCGACCTGGTCAGCTTCAACATGGCAACATCTTTTTTCGAACGAACCTTGGAAAAAGCGACGTTGACCACACCGCCACCGTAGTTCCAGTTATCGGCCTTCACGCGAACTTTGATTCTGTTTGTTGCGTACTTGGTATCCGGAACACCATTTCCGTTGGTGCCGTACATGATGCAGCGCTTTGCCGTCAGTACCCAGTAGTTATCGACGATCGATCCGGTGCAGTTTCCTTAGTCGTCGAGAAGGATGGCCGCGATCCCCCGATTGTCGGCCCGCTCGCCGCCGACAATGGCCTGTGCCGTCGGCGCCATTACTCCCATAGACACAAACAAAAGCACCGATAACACGGCGCCGAAACGGAACTTAGAAGGCTTCATACACTCACTCTCGCTGGATCGCACGGGGGTTCCGGAGGCGCGTCACGTGGTATGGGGACCGCCGCTCTCCCGTCTCGGGCATCGAAGCGCAGCGCCTCACCCTGTCGTGTGTCTCCCCCACCCGTATGTAGTGGACATGAAAACTAGCTGACCCCTCGGCCATCACGCAAGATGATGATCTATTGATCAGAAACTCATGGCGTTCTTGTCCAGGACGTAGCGGACGTGCGGGCCGCCGAAGTAGCCGCGGACGATGTGTGGCTGACGCTGGCGTCTGTGGAAGAACCTTCGGGTTTCGGCGGCGAGTTCGGCCTGGTTCCTGGCCCGGTGGGTGTGGGGCAGGCCGCGTTTCAGGTCGGCGTTGACCAGCTCGTCGGGGTTCAGTTCGGGTGAGTACAAGGGTAGGAAGTGCAGCTCGATCTGGTCTTGGTGGTCGGCGAGCCAGGCCCGGACGGTCTTCGAGCGGTGGGCCGAGTGCCGGTCGACGATCAGGTGGACCTCGTGGTCGAAGTGCCCGACGAGCCGGTCCAGGAAGCGGCACATCACCTTCGCGTCGAACGACTGTTGATGGCAAACTCTTGCGGCTCCGCCTCCTGCGGGCACGTCACCGCAGTTCAGAGACTTGCGGCGAGGAACCCGAAGAGTTTCCCATCAATGAGGTTTTTCAGCCTGGCCTCTGATCGGGTGACGGGGCGGTGTGAGGTCGGGGCGCAACGGGCAGGGCTCCCGTGCCGTTGAGGGAGGTGTTCGAAGCCTCAACTCAGCTGCACAGGAGCCCTGTTGGTTCCGTATCCTGCCGCACTCGACCTGCCTCACGCCCTGGTCGAGTGGGTCACCATGCTCATCGTCACCCGGGAGGGTGACCGACGGTGCAAACTCCCGCCGCACCGCCGTGCGCTGGTCGCACTCGTGCACCTTCGCCGCCACGACACCCTCGCCCATATCGCCACGGCCTTCGGAATATCCGTCGACACGGCCCACGCCTACGTCACCGCGGTCACCGGGCTGCTCGCCGAGCAGGCGCCGGGCCTGCTGAAGACGCTGCGTGTGCACGATCCGGGCTTCGTTCTCCTGGACGGCACGCTCGCGGAGTGCGACCGCGTCGGAGACGGCAGGGCCGACTACTCCTCGAAGCACAAGCGGCACGGGGTGAACGTGCAGGTCGTCACGGACCCGGCCGGTGAGATTCTGTGGCTGTCGCCGGCATTACCGGGCCGTACCCACGATCTGACGGCCGCCCGCACCTATAAGATCCTCCGAATCTGCGCACGCCAAGGCGTCCCGATCCTCGCCGACATGGCCTACATCGGTGCCGGTGACTGGGTCACCACCGCCAAACGCCGCCCGCCAGGCGGCGAACTCACAACCACTGAGCAGACCAAGAACCGGGCCCTGTCCGCAGCCCGCGCACCCGTCGAACGAGGCATGGCACGACTGAAGTCATGGCAGATCTTCCGCAGATCCCGTATCAGCCCCAACCGCATGAGCGTCATCTCCAGAGCCGTCCTCACCCTGGAGAGGCAACGCTGAAAACGCTCAATAGGTGAAGACCATGAAGTGCATCCGGCCACGGGTGCTGATCGCGGACATCGCGTTCACGGAGAACCGGTTCCCGGTCCGGCGGACGACGGGGGTGGAGCCTTGGGCGCCCCAGGT
>NZ_JBWKCM010000066.1:0-3615 GCF_056436485.1 Streptomyces sp. NPDC043746
CGCCTTCGACATCACCTTCGACGGCCGCCTCTCCGCAGCCCAGCAGTAACCCTCAACCACCCCAGCTACACCGTTCGTTTGACAGACCCGCACCCAGCTCGCCAAGGGCGTCCTCGGTGCGGGACGCGAGACCTTCTCCACCAAGGCCCTGGGCCGGGTGACCCCCCGCACCTGGCAGCACCTCGCCCCGGAGATCCACCCCACCCCGGAGCCCAACACGCTCCCCGGCCGCGTCCACGTCGTGCAGGGCGGCAACGCCCACCCGACGCAGGTCCTGCTCATGGCCGACACCGAAGCCGCCGAAGGGATCGCCACGACGGAGACGGAAGAGGGCTGACCGGCCCGGAGTCGGACACACCACGGGCCCCGGGGGATCAGCCATGACGTCCCCGGGGCCCGGTTGGGTTCGTACTGTCCAGCGACGGCGCGACTCCGGCGTCACGCGCGCTCCGTGGCCGTCGGCAACGCTGCCGATCGGAGCAGGGGAGCGCTGCCGCGAACTTGATGCAGGAGGTGGCGGGCGCGTTTCACTTCCGTGTTTCAGATCGCCGGGTCCAGGCGAAGCGACGCCAACGGGGAGCGCCGGCCCTTGCCTACCGTGCGCAGCTGCTCCCAGTCGACCTCGGGGTGGGCGGGGATGACCGCGTCGACGGAGGCGGTGGTGTAGAGCCGGACGTCGACGGCTCCGGCGCGGCTGGTACCGAAGCGGACCTCGATGGACTGCGGGGGGCGGAGCCAGCCGAGCCGGACCATGTGGTCGAAGTCGGCGCGGCGGGCCTGGAGGCGGGCGGCGGCCTGTTCGGGTCCGAGCGGGGTGTCGGCGGCGACCAGCTCCGCCAGGTCCGGCCGGCGGCAGACCTCTGCGACCTGGCCGGGGTGGTGCAGCGTCCCGTCCGCGTTCGCGCTCAGGTCTGCCAGGAGGCCGCGGTCGACGAACCGGCTCACCACGAACGCCGTCACGAAGGCTTTCAGGCCGGAGACGTTGGGGGTGCCGAGCGCGGCGGCGATCCGGTCGGCTGCCGGAAAGCGGCCCGTCGGGCATCGCGGCATCGATGGCGGCGGCGTCCATCGCCTCCACCGCAGCCCTCGACCACCGGGAGGGCGAGACGTCCGGCTCGGGGACCAGCCCGGTGTGCCGGGCCCACCGGAAGGCCGTCACCGGCACTTTCAAGCGCTTGGCGGCCTGGCCCGCGTCGTACTCAGTGCGTCGCATGAGATCACCTCTCAGGTTCGGTGGTTCGCCAGAAGCGGCGAACAGAACATGACAGAACGCCTCAAAACTGTCAACGTCTCCCAGGAATAAGCAAGTTGGGTGTATTCAGCTAGAGCTGCGCCCGCGTACGCGAAGGAAAATCACCCGCCCGGACGAGACCCCAAGCCGTCCGATCTGTTCTGTCTCGCTGAACCTTGACCGGCCTCACCGAAGGTTGACCGCCCCTGGCTGGAGGGCGCGTCGGCAAGCATGCGACCGCGGCTGGCGCGCCGGGTTGCGCTAGCCGGCCGCTGCCCGGTCGAAGTTCGCCGAGATCGGCCAAGGTCCTGTGAAAGGGAACAGCAGGCTGGGATAGTCATGTTCGTGACAGATGGCAGTGCTTGGATCGGCCTGGTCGGGGCAGTGGGCGGGGCAGCCGTAACGGCGCTTGCTGGCGTGTACGGGCCTGCCTTCCTGAAGCGGAAGGAGAGGAGTCAGCAGGAGCTCGATGGCAGGCGGCAGGTGACCGATGGGGCGATCAGCGCCCTCGTGGAAGCGCGCCTCGCGACCCGACGATGGCAGGACTACCTGGTGCAGGTAGCCACACGCGCATCAGCAGGAAGCCAGGTCGATCCACAAGACTTCAGCCAGGAGTCGGCACGGCTCGGTGATGAGGCCATGCGCACTTGTTT
Organism: Streptomyces sp. NPDC043746; assembly: GCF_056436485.1. Classification (NCBI taxonomy): domain Bacteria; kingdom Bacillati; phylum Actinomycetota; class Actinomycetes; order Kitasatosporales; family Streptomycetaceae; genus Streptomyces; species Streptomyces sp. NPDC043746. Next base: position 1,885 of record NZ_JBWKCM010000066.1, read on the forward strand.
CGCCTTGTCATCTCATGGCATCAGAAGGGTGACGACGCAGGACCACAGGTGGATTCTCGGCTCCCTTCGGGGAGCTTCCGCCGGGATCCACGATGCCCTAGTGAACAACGCGTTCGCGACAGGTCATTGGCCCGACGAGGTTCGGGAGGCGTTGGATACGGCCGAACGGGGCCGTGTGTTCTTCCGCGCCCTCCTGGAACACATGATCGAGGAGCGTTTCGGGCCGGACCGGCCTGCCGCTTGAGGCCTACATCCGGTCAGGCGTCTGAGCCTCGTAGCGGAGGGTCAGCTCTTCCAGCAGCGGCCGCCAGTCCTTGGGCAGGCCGCGGCGGTTCATCGCCTCGATCATCGCCTTGGGAGGCAGGGCGGCGAACATGTCCGCCAACTGCCCGCCGCGGCCCTCCTGGGCGTTCATCCAGAGCGTTTCCGCCACTCGCACGTCGCGGTGGACTCAGTACTCGGGCTGACGGTGCTGTCCCTGCGGCTTCGGCTGACGCACGGGTACCGGGGAGGCGAGGTGGTCCTCTCGTAGCAGTGATGCTGCGATGAGAGCGCGGACGGCCGTGGTCGCGGTCAGCGCCGGTGCCAGCGCGTCCCTCACCGGGGGCCCGAGCCGGTTGAGCGCGTCCAGCAGCACCTCGATCGACCCCAGCGTGTCCAGCGCCGCCGAAGGGCTCCAGCCGTCGGCAGAAGCCGTTTCCCAGACCTCGGTGGCGGCGTCCGACAGCGATACGACCTGCTCAGGGAGACTCACACTCTTTCAACGACCGGACACCCCCACGGCTACCGCCCAGAACCGCCGAACGGGCTTCCTGAGCTGTCTACCCCGCTTCTAGGTTGCCGACGGTGCGCTGGGTGAGGCGCGATCGTGCTGGGGCCACCCCGTCCCGGCGGGTGGGCCCCAGCAGGGCGCGGGTCAGCGGTTGTTGCGGTAGGCGATGATCCCGCCGGCGACCAGGCCACGACCGCGGGCGGTCCTGAATTCCTCCAGCCGCTTGGCGTCGGTGTACTGCTGCGGCGTGCTGTCGGGTGGTGTGCGCACTCCGAGCTGCGGGCCGTAGAAGCACACCACGTACCCGTGGTGCAGGGCGGCTGAGTACCAGTCGGGTGAGGCGGGGACGGTAATGCGGGAGTAGACACCCCCGTCGGGGGAGCGCAGTTCGATCCGGTCGTCGGCTAGCCGGTGCAGAGCCCAGCCAGGGATGGTCCGCAGATCGGCGAAGCCGCGGGGGGAAGCGCCGCAGTCCGGCTGAGATCGCGCCTTCCACCTGGATCTCCGATGTCTCGCCGCCGGGCAGACGGGACATCATCGCGCGTTCTGGCTCGAACAGGGCCACCGGCATCGGGTCCTGCCCGTCGTGGGTCTGCACGGTGCCGGTGTCCGGGTCGATGCCGGTGGCGACCTGCCCCAGCCCGAGCGCGGGAGTGTCCATGTAGAGCAGCCGGCCGTGGTCATCGACGTTGTCGCTCAGCGCCGCGCCCGCCGCCAGGATCTCCGCCTGGCCGACCACGCGGTCGTCGATCCGGAACCGCTCCTGCCCGCCGCCCTTGTCACGCCGTGGCTTCTTCGCCTTGGACCGCCCCATCGTGGACCCCCTTCGTGTGTGGTCGGCCCCAGACTCAGGCAGGTCACCCGTGAACCGTTCCGGGTTCGATAGAGACTCGATTCCGTGAAAGGATCGAGTCATGGCACGCCCTTCCTCCTATCCCGCTGAGCTGTGCAAACGAGCG
>NZ_JBWKCM010000067.1:0-3464 GCF_056436485.1 Streptomyces sp. NPDC043746
CGAGACCGTGCCTGCACCTGCATCCGGACCCACCCGACACGACCGGTCATCACCGGGCGATCCCACCCAACCCACAAACACGCAGGGTCCCTGGGGGGTTGTGTGGACTCCTGAAGATCGTGCGGTGGCCGCGGGCCACAGCGTAGACCCTGCCCGCTGGCGGGCGATTTTCGACCAGGTCATGGCCCGGATTGCGGGCCGGTTCGGGCGAGTTGAACCCCGAGCCACGGCCCGCGCCTACCTGCTCGGACTACTGTCGAGCGTTGAGCGGAAGAACTGTTGGCAACTGGCCGAACAGGCCGGCCATGCCAGGCCCGGGCCGATGCAGCGCCTGCTGCGCTACGCCCGCTGGGACGCCGATGCTGTCCGCGACGACCTGCGTGCCTACGCCGTCGAGCACCTCGGCGCCGGCGGGGTCCTCGTGGTCGGCGAGACCGGCTTCCTGACCGCACCTCCGATCCGATCACGCTGACCGTCCCGGAGATCCGACACCTACTCGTCGCCGTCTTCGACCCACCAGCCGTGACCGTAGCCAGACTGCTGCACTGGTCCAACTGGCGTCGGCGCCACCAGGCAACAGCCCGACGCAGCCACTACCGACGACGAGCCGCCCGCGAACCCGCTGAATAGATCACCAAACCGCACTGGAGTATTAACCGGCTGCGGACTACCGCCCTTGACGCGCTGCTGTGCGGCGCGCGCTGCGTACCCGGAGGGTTTCCCATCGCCAGGCGAGGGCGACGCAGCCGAAGAAGCCGGACAGAGTCGCCACGCCCCCCAGGACCGGGACGGCAACGCCGTGGTCCTGGGGCTCGGTGGCCCGGGGCGCCAGCAGACCCCGGGGGTCGTACAGCACGTCGAGGCGGGACCCGTGCCGCACCCCATCGCGGCAGCCGAGGCCCTCCGGCAGCCGAGGCCGGACGCGTTCGCCCTCGGCGGTCTCCAGCGCGCAGGACGCCCGCACCTTGGTCGGCGGATCACCCGGGACCACCCGGGGCGGGCTGTATCCCACGACCGTCGCCTCCGTCCACCGCCCGCGCTGCTCGAAGGCCCACGCCTCAGCCCCGGTGTACGAGACGGCGGCCAGCCCGAGGACGGCGGAGTAGGCGACGAAGCACAAGAACTTCACGAGGAAGCTGTCCTCGGACCGGCCGTCGTCCACCCAGTACAGGAAGCCCAATCCACCGAGGGGGAGAAGTGCACCCACCACCACGAACGCGATACCCGCCCACGAGGTGAGCCCGAAGTAGTGTCCCGCCCTGCTGAGCACGACGACGCCGAGCACACAGACCACGCACCCGACGAAGGCGAGAAGGGCGAACCACCACCGCACCCCCTGATGCCGAACCACCATCCGCACTCCCTTCCACCGCCTCATTCTCGCCACCATGCGACGGAAGCCTCTACCAGCCGAAAAAACCACGGCCCGCTTGACTAAGGAGATAAGGGCTGTCCCGTAACTGGGCGGTGCCCCCTTGCTGATCCCCAATCGGACAGTGTCGGTGGCTGGTGACAGGATCGACGGGTGCTGATCAAGGGATACGACGTCGGCCCGTTGGTGGCGGGCGAGTCACTGCCGGCCCGCCCGGGCTTCTGGTCGAACTACCTCCTGTCGATGTGCAGCGCCGGGCGGTGTGCCGAGCGGCCGGTTCCGGAGTGGTTCGGTGAGGACGGCGCCGATGCCGATGCCCTGTCCGAGGTCCTCTTCGATCCTGAACGCTGGCCGGTGTTCAGAGTGCCGGCAGAGGACGGCCCCGGAGTCGTGGTGGTCTACCGCAACCTGGATGGCGACTACGGCACCGACTACCTCCTCACCCATCCAGCCAGAAACTACGTCGAGCAGATCGCCAGCTGGGACGGCGACTTCTCGGGCACTGGGCTGTCATGGCGCGAATTGATCCGGATCGCCGACAGCCCGTCCCTTGCGGCCGAAGGCGTCCAGGACACGGCCATCCGCTTCCTGCTGCTGCTTCCCCTCCTCACCGACCCGGACGTGCCGGAAACAGCATCGGCAAGGCTCACCGCCGCCCTGGCCGTCATCGGCACGCCGCAAGACACCGCCTCCATCGCGGCGGAGCACCTACTGGCCCACCTCACGAGGAGGTCCCGACACGACCCCACATGGGCGTCTCCGCTGAGCGGCAGCTGAGAGGCGGGCCGAGCCGCCAGTCAACCCATGGAACGATCTTGGTGTGGCTGGTGTGATCACGGCGTCGGAACCGTCCTGGATAGCCCCGTTCTCCGGGCTGAGCCCTCGCGCTTTCGGGAAGCTGGTGACGGTACTGCGTCGCCAGGGTGCGGACGCAGTTCGTAGGGGCCGGCCCTGGAGCCTTCCTCTGGAGGACCGGGCCCTGCTGGTCGCGGCGTACTGGCGCACGAACCTCACCATGCGCCAGCTCGCCCCGCTGTTCGGGGTGTCCAAGTCGGCAGCGGACCGCATCATCGACCACCTCGGGCCGATGCTCGCTCTCCAGCCCCGCAAGCGGTTCGCGAAGGACACCGTGCTCATCGTGGACGGCACCCTGGTCCCCACCCGCGACCACACCATCGCCGAGCGGTCGAAGAACTACCGGTACTCCACCAACCACCAGATCGTCATCGACGCCGACACCCGGCTGGTTGTCGTGGTCGGCCGGCCGCTCGCCGGAAACCGCAACGACTGCAAGGCATGGGAGGAATCCGGAGCCAAGGCCGCCGTCGGCAAGACCCTCACGATCGCCGACGGCGGCTACCCGGGCACCGGACTCGGCATCCCACACCGCCGCGAACGCGGCCAGAGCGAACTCCCGGCCTGGAAAGCCGACCACAACAAGTCCCACAAACAAGTCCGAGCCCGCGTCGAGCACGTCTTCGCCCGCATGAAGACCTGGAAGATCCTCCGCGACTGCCGCCTCAAGGGCGACGGCGTCCACCACGCCATGCTCGGCATCGCCCGGATGCACAACCTCGCCCTCGCCGGATAGACAAGCGGCCCCCCTCAAGGCAGCCCACCCCCTCGGCGGCTCAGAGATCATTTACGGGACAGCCCTTAGCTTGATCTTTAACCTGTGCGGCGGGGACGTGGGGTCGTTGACTTCTTCGTGCGTTGCTTCGCGAGGTCGTTTTTGCGGACGGTGTGCACGTCATATTGACCCGAAACGGTTTGGGTTCTGGGTCGTTGGTGGGGTGTGAGCGATCTGGTGGGGGACGCGCGGCATCTGTCGCCGTCGGCGCAGGAGGCCCTGCGGCTGCGGGCGGTGGCCACGTTGGTGGCGGGGCGGGGCCGTGAGGACGTAGCGGCAGTCTTCGGGGTGTCGCTGAAGGCCGTCGACGGGTGGGGCGAAGTGGCAGGCTGGCGGCCGGGAGGCGCTGGTCATGCAGCCACGGGGTAAGCCGGTCGGGGTGCACCAGGTGCTCGGGGAGGCCGAGCAGGCCGCTGTGCGGCAGGCGGTCCTCGATCACCGGCCCTGTGACGTGGGCTTGAG
>NZ_JBWKCM010000068.1:0-3033 GCF_056436485.1 Streptomyces sp. NPDC043746
CTCAAGCCCACGTCACAGGGCCGGTGATCGAGGACCGCCTGCCGCACAGCGGCCTGCTCGGCCTCCCCGAGCACCTGGTGCACCCCGACCGGCTTGCCCCGTGGCTGCATGACCAGCGCCTCCCGGCCGCCAGCCTGCCACTTCGCCCACCACCCGTCGACGGCCTTCAGCGACACCCCGAAGACTGCCGCTACGTCCTCACGGTCCCGCCCCGCCACCAACGTGGCCACCGCCCGCAGCCGCAGGGCCTCCTGCGCTGACGGCGACAGATGCCGCGCGTCCCCCACCAGATCGCTCACACCCCACCAACGACCCAGAACCCAAACCGTTTCGGATCAATACATGGTTGGGAATCCGTAATCCTGTGATGGATCCAAATCGTGATTAACTCAAAGGAGCAGGTGTAACGCATGCCGAAAGAGCAACCCCTGCAGGTGGATCGAATTACTGGTGATAATAAATTGCCGTGGTCGGTCAGGTTTCTCCTCTGGCGCGCGAAGAGGGCGGGGAGGACTGGGTTGCTCTTTCGTTGTGCGATGAGAGACTCGCATCGTAGCGTGACGCGCAAATGGTCGATTGTCTCAATTGAATCCGAGGGTATTCGGCTCTGCGAGATGAGCAACACCACGTTTAAGCGTCCTATGTTTGTTGACCTGCCCCCGGGGCGACATGAACTAGTGATTCGAGTTATTCGCTCCCGCCGGAGTATGGGAACTTTTTTTCGAGAAGAGGTTACTCTCGATCAGGGTGATATTTTCCTGGCGCTGTGCGAGCCGATCCAGCCGAATGTGTTCTATCGAAAGAGTCCAAAGAATGACACCTGGAAGATAGGGATCGTTTCCCCTGATTCTCGGATTTAGGGCCTCCTTTCTAGCAGGCGGAACAGTAGCCTCTCTGCCTCAATAGCCTCCGACCCGACGGGCCTGCGCCCGGACCACACGGTGGGCAACGCCAAGGGCGACGAACGCTGGGCCTCCGACCGGGGCATGTACGCCGGCTACACCCTCAAGAACGGCAAGTGGGTGTGGAAGGAGACCCCGAAGCGGGGCACGGAGGCCAAGAAGCGCTACACGGCTTACCGGGCCAACCCTGCTGGCTACATGGTCAACGACAGTCACGCCAAGAAGCGCTCGGCCGACATCAAGGCGGGGGCGAAGAAGGCCGCAGACCATGCCGCCAGGAAAGCCGCAGATGAGCGTCGAAAAGCTGATGCGGAACGCCGAAAGAAGAATGATGTGTGGGGGGGGGGGGCATCAGCAGCGGCCTGAACAATGTTGGGAAATTCTTTAACGCGCAGCGCGCGGCGATAATCTGTCGCAGCGATATTCGTTCCCGCGTTGATCCCCGTAGCTATGGCAAGTGCGGCAGTGGATGCCTATTCCGACTTTTCCAAAGGTGATTGGGCCGGCGGCTCGCTGAACATTGTGGGAGTCGCCGGGGGTGGTGCGGCACTGAAGGCAGCCAGGGTTCTGTATCGGGGCGCCTCGGCCAGGAGTGCTCTGGGGGCCGTGAATCGCCCATCATCCGGACTGGGAAGAAGTCAGTTGCATAATGCGTTCGGGCCTTGGCAGGACTGTCGAGGCAGGGGCGAGGGCAGAACGGTATGATCAAATCAACACGGGTGCAGGTGTGGCGGCCGCCTTTGCCTATGAGGCGCGGGCGTGGAGGGCAAATTGTGGGCTAATGCCTAATGGGTGTTGAGGGAGGGGTTCATGGTGGGTTATATCGGGGTGTCCGTACTGGCCATCGGAGGGTTCGGTCTGATGGTCTCGACAAAGGGTCGGCGTGGCTGGTAAGACTGGACACGAGGTCAGAAAATCGGGGCATCGATAAGTGCGGGACTTATGGTGGTGGGATTGATCCTCATGGATGTGGACTCATGACCTCCCGGTGCTAATTAGTCGAACTGAGAGGGCGTCGACCTTTCGGGCTCCGAGTTAATCCGGCATGTCGCTCACTGAGCCTCTTTCATCCTGTGCTGGCAGGTGAAACTGGCTGGTCAGGGTGCGTGGTGACGAGACAGGGCCTCTCGTCGTTGGCGTGGTGATCTCACTCAACACACCGGCGACCGAAGAGGCCCTGTTGGTTCCGTATCCTGCCATGGTCGACGTCCCTCATGAGCTCGTCGAGCATGTTTCCTGGTTGCTGTACGAGCACCGCCTGACGCGCAACACCCGCTGGCGCAAGCTCGGTTGCTTCAAGCAGGCACTGCTTACTCTCGTTCATCTGCGTAAGAACGAGACGTTCTCTCAGCTCGGAGCCGGTTTCGGGATATCCCAGGCCACCGCCTGGCGGTACGTCGATGAGACCTTGGACGTCCTGGCCTCCTGGGCACCCGGACTCCACGAAGCCCTCACCGGCCTCGGCGAGGGCGACCACGTCATCGTCGACGGCACCCTGATCCCCACCGACCGAATCCGCGCGGACGAGCCGTACTACTCGCAAAAACACCGCAAGCACGGCATGAACGTGCAGGTCATCGCCCGACACGACGGCACACCGCTCTAGTTCTCCCGAGCCACGCCCGGACGCACCCACGACCTGACCGCGGCCCGCGCCCACGGCATCGTCCAAGCCTGCCTCACCCGGCAGATCCTCGTCCTCGCCGACCGCGCCTACCAGGGCGCCGGCGCCACCTTCCGCACCCCGTACTACCACCACCGCGAACAGCCGCAGCACTACCAGCAGTTCAACCGCGGCCACGCCCGGCTGAGAGCCCCGGGAGAACGCGCCTTCGCGCAACTGAAGTCCTGGCGACTGCTCCGGCGAGCAAGATGCTCCACCCGCCGCATCGGCACCATCGTCCAGGCCATCCACACCCTACTGACCTGCGACTACAGAGGATGAGAGAGGCTCACTGGAATGAATTGCCGTCAAATTTTGGAGCGGCCCGGCGATAGGTTCGCCGGGCCGCTCTATCCGCGTACTGGCTCAGCTGCCAGGGACCCTGCGTGTTTGTGGGTTGGGTGGGATCGCCCGGTGATGACCGGTCGTGTCGGGTGGGTCCGGATGCAGGTGCAGGCACGGTCTCGT
>NZ_JBWKCM010000069.1:0-2422 GCF_056436485.1 Streptomyces sp. NPDC043746
TGTGCGCCACGAGGCGCTTTGTCTGTATCCCCGGCTGAGCCGGGAGGAATTCGGAAGGAGATTCCTGGGCCAAATGACTTACCTGGATCCGAAAGGTGAAGGGGACAAGAGCATGTCAGAAAACCAGTGACCGGGCTCAGTTGTCAGGGACGGTGTGCTGGGTGGCCCGCGCGATATGGCGAAGACTGGATTGTTTGAAGCCCAATCTCCAGAAGATGCAAGTTCCCATCCGCCGGAAAGACAGCTGAAACCGGCGCCGACTCTGCACTGGCATCGATTGTGTTGGCCGGTGCACCTCCGGAGTTCGGGGCGATGTCCAGCGAGGACATTCAAGGAGATGAGTGGGACGCCTACGTCGCGCTAGAACGTACAGACAGAGACGAACGTGGGATCGCCTACGGGATGCGAATCCTATGGCGACGGAGGCCTCGTAGTAGTCGCCGGAGTCACGACCGGCCAGGGAGGACGGGAAAGCCGTCCGCAGGGCGAAGGAGGCCAGGTGATTCGGACACCGAGACCTGGGAGGTATGCGGAATGCAGAGCGCCAAAACGGTGCTGGGTGTCCTGCGTGATCGCGGCAGGCGTGGCCTGCCGTGTGATGAACTGTATCGACAGTTGTCCAACCCGCAGTTGTATCTACTGGCCTACGGGCGCATCTACGCCAACCACGGCGCAATGACGCCCGGGGTCACACCGGAAACCGTGGACGGAATGTCACAGCGGAAGATCAGCCGGATCATCGAAGCAGTACGCCACGAGCGCTACTGCTTCCGCCCGGTCCGGCGCGTCCTCATCCCGAAGAAGAACGGGAAAACACGCCCGCTGGGATTACCGACCTGGTCGGACAAACTCGTCGGTGAAGTCGTCCGTCTCCTATTGGAGGCGTACTACGACCCGACGTTTTCCGACCGCTCCCATGGATTTCGCCCCCGTCGGGGCTGCCACACCGCCTTGCGGGAAGTGGCCCACACATGGACCGGGACGTCCTGGTTCATCGAGGGCGACATTGCGGACTGCTTCGGCAGCCTGGACCACCAGGTCCTGCTGTCGATCCTCGGCGAGAAGATCCATGACCAGCGGTTTCTGCGGCTGGTGCGCAACATGCTGACAGCCGGATACCTGGAGGATTGGAAGTGGGGTGCCACGCTCTCAGGAGCGCCGCAAGGCGGAGTGGCATCCCCGGTCCTGTCCAACATCTACCTGCACAAGCTGGATGAATTCGTTGAGAAAGTTCTGATACCGGAATACACCCGAGGAGACCGCCGGGCCCGCAACCCCGCCTACCTGGAGTTGCAGAACCTCCTGGCGAAAGCCCGCCGGCGCGGCGACCGGGCCGAAGCCCGAACGCTCCGTCAGCAGATGGTCAGCCTACCGAGCTCGGATCCAGACGATCCGGGATACCGAAGGCTGCGCTACGTCCGCTACGCGGACGACCACCTCCTCGGATTTACCGGACCGAAAGCCGAGGCCGAGCAGATCAAGCACCGACTGGCGGAATTCCTGCGTGACGAACTCAAGTTGGAACTCTCCCCGGACAAGACGCTGATCACCCATGCCCGCACCCGGGCTGCGAGGTTTCTCGGCTACGAGATCACGACTCAGCACAACGACACGAAGAAGACCGGCCGTTACCGACGTGTCAACGGCCAGATCGCACTACGTGTCCCACGAGACGTGATCAAAGCCAAATGTGCCCCATACCTGTTCCGCGGGAAACCTGCGAGGAGGAACGCTCTGATCAATAGCGACGACCATGCGATCGTTGCGACTTACGGAGCGGTCTATCGGGGCATCGTCCAGTACTACCTTCTTGCCGGAGATGTCTTCCGGCTGCACCGCATGCAGTGGGTCATGGAGACCTCCATGCTCAAGACACTCGCGGCGAGGCACCGCTCGACGGTGTCGAAAATGGCAGCCAAGCACAAAGCCAGAATCGACACCCCCAACGGGCCCCGAGTCTGTTTCGAGGCCCGCATTGAACGGAAGAACAGGAAACCACTGGTGGCCAGGTTCGGTGGAATTCCCCTCCAGCAGCAACGGTCGGCGAAAATAGTCGACCGTCGGCCTGTCTGGGTGGACTATCCGCAGAAAGAGCTGATCACAAGGCTCCTTGCGGATACCTGCGAGATCTGCGGAAGCACCGGTGATGTCGAGGTACATCACATCCGTGCACTCGCCGACCTCGCTCGTTCCGGATGGCCGCCGTCCGACTGGGCACGCGTCATGCTCGACCGGCGCCGCAAGACAGTTGTGGCCTGTGTCAGCTGTCATGACCGTATCCATGTCACACGATCGGCTGAATCACTCACGCGGTAGTCACTGGAGAGCCGGATGATCGGGAAACCATCACGTCCGGTTCGGCGGGAGGCCGCGCGGAAAAGGACCTGCCTCAGCAGACACCTCGCCGCGCGGCCGACCCAAC
>NZ_JBWKCM010000070.1:0-1565 GCF_056436485.1 Streptomyces sp. NPDC043746
GCCCCCAGACTGTCGGCGAGCGCCTCGATGAGCGGGAAGTTCTCCGCCCCGTTGACCCCGCGCCCGCCGGAGACCACGATCGCGGCCTCGGTCAGCTCCGGACGCCCCGTCGACTCACGCGGCGTCCGCGACGTCACCTTCGTACCGGTGGCGGTCGCACCGAACGACACCTCCAGCGCCTCGAGCGCACCCGCGGCGGCGGCAGGCTCGACGGGCGCCGAGTTCGGCTTGACCGTGATCACCGGAACACCCCTGGAGACACGGGACTTCGTCGTGAACGAAGCGGCGAACGCGGCCTGCGTGGCCACCGGGCCCTGGGCACCGGCCTCCAGATCGGTGGCATCGGTGATGATCCCCGAACCGATCCGCAGCGCCAGCCGCGCGGCGATCTCCTTGCCCTCCGCCGAGGACACCACCAGCACCGCCACCGGGGAGACCGCCTCGAAAGCCGCCCGCAGGGCATCCACCTTCGGAACCACCAGGTAGTCCGCGAACTCCGGGGCATCGGCGGTCAGGACCCGCGTGGCACCGTGCTCACCCAGCACCCCCGCGGTCGCCTCCGCACCAGCACCCAGCGCCACCGCGACGGGATCACCGATACGACGGGCCAGCGTCAGCAGCTCCAGGGTGGGCTTGCGGACCGCACCGTCCACGTGATCGACCAGAACAAGAACATCAGCCATGACAACGCACTCCAGACACAGAGAGGGAAGAGCAGAGGAGAAGAGGAGGGAGGGGGAAAGCCGGGGGATACCGCGGGCTCAGATGAACTTCTGGCCCGCGAGGAACTCGGCCAGCTGCCGGCCGCCCTCACCCTCGTCCTTCACGATCGTGCCCGCCGACCGCGCCGGACGCTCCGCCGCCTCCTCGACCGCCGTCCACGCGCCTTCCAGACCGACCTCGTCCGCCCCGATCCCCAGATCGTCCAGATCCAGCGACTGAACCGGCTTCTTCTTCGCCGCCATGATCCCCTTGAACGAGGGGTAACGCGCCTCACCGGACTGGTCGGTCACCGACACCACCGCCGGCAGCGAGGCCTCGAGCAGCTCGGACGCCGTGTCACCATCACGCCGACCGGTCACCACACCGCCACTGACGGCAACCTCGGACAGGAGAGTCACCTGCGGCACACCCAGACGCTCCGCCAGGAGGGCCGGGAGCACACCCATCACACCGTCCGTGGAAGCCATTCCGCAGATCACCAGGTCGTAACCGGTCTTCTCGACCGCCTTCGCCAGCACCAGCGACGTGCCGATCACATCCGTGCCGTGCAGATCGTCGTCCTCGACATGCACCGCCTTGTCCGCACCCATCGACAGAGCCTTGCGCAGCGCGTCCTTCGCGTCCTCCGGACCCACCGTCACCACAGTGACCTCCGCGCCGTCCGCCCCGTCCGCGATCTGCAACGCCTGCTCGACCGCGTACTCGTCCAGCTCCGACAGCAGACCGTCCACATCCTCACGGTCCACCGTCAGGTCATCGGCGAAACGCCGGTCACCGGTCGCGTCGGGCACATACTTCACACAGACAACGATCCTCAAGCTCACGCCGGCTCTCCTGCCTAC
>NZ_JBWKCM010000071.1:0-1537 GCF_056436485.1 Streptomyces sp. NPDC043746
TCGCTAAGGGCTGTCCCGCAAAGATCTTGGCTCCGAGTGCAGAGCAGCCGGAAGAGCTGGCGAGGTGCTCAACTGGTGGTTCGTGAGGTGTCCAGGAACCGGGCGAAGTCGGCGAGCGAGTGGAAGTCGTTCTCCCGTAGGCCGATCCGCGGGTTGACGTGGTGCAGGAGCCCGGTGCCTTGGTGGTGGGCGGTCACGTAGCTCTGATCCAGCTCGCTCTGCTCGTCGTCCACCCACGCGAAAGGACGGCCGCCTGCGTAGTCCACCAGCGGCCCGGTCTTCCAGTGGACGCCATCAGGGCGCTCTTGGAGCAGGACGTCGCCGAAGTCCACAAAGGGAAGTTCCGGAAGGCCCAGGACCGGTGCGATCCACCGGTTGGCGTCGTCCATCCATGTGGTGGCCCAGCACAGCTCGAAGCCGAGCTGGAGCAGGGATCGTCCATGCTCTGGGTTGAGCCAGACCCGCAGGGGCCGTCGGGACGAGAGGCCTCTGTCGTCCTGATGGGCGTCGTTCCGGGGGACTCTGAGTGTGGTGTAGCCGTTGGGACGCCGCTCCGGCTTGGCCGCGTAAGGGTTGAGCGGCCCGTCCACGTCGAGGAACAGCAGAGGTCGATTCACGGTTTCCCCCGGTCTTGCGCACTGTGGACTGCCCCGAGCAGCGTAACTGTGGGATTGCCTCGGCATTGGGCCGGCCTGAGTGATGATCATGATGTGGTGAGTGTGATCACGGCATCGGAGCCGTCCTGGATAACCCCGTTCGCAGGGCTGAGCCCGCGCTGCTTTGGCAAGCTGCTGACCGCGCTGCGGCGTGAGGGAGCAGATGTGGTCCACCGAGGCCGGCAGTGGAGCCTGCCGCTGGAGGACCGGGTGTTGCTGGTCACGGCCTACTGGCGCACCAATCTGACGTTGCGGCAGCTCGCTCCGCTGTTCGGCGTCTCGAAGTCCACGGCCGGCCGAGTCATCAACCACCTCGGCCCCCTGCTCGCACTCCAGCCCCGTAGGCGGTTCGCCAAGGGCACCGTGCTCATCGTGGACGGCACCCTGGTCCCCACCCGTGACCACGCCATCGCCGAGCGGTCGAAGAACTACCGGTACTCCACCAACCACCAGGTCGTCATCGACGCCGACACCCGCCTGGTCGTCGTGGTCGGCCGGCCGCTCGCCGGGAACCGCAACGACTGCAAGGCATGGGAGGAATCCGGCGCCAAGGCCGCCGTCGGCAACACCGTCACAATCGCCGACGGCGGCTACCCGGGCACCGGCCTCGTCATCCCGCACCGCCGTAAGCGCGGCCAGAGCGAACTCCCGGACTGGAAAGAGGAACACAACAAGTCCCACAAGCAGGTCCGGGCCCGCGTCGAGCACGTCTTCGCCCGCATGAAGACCTGGAAGATCCTCCGCGACTGCCGCCTCAAAGGCGACGGCGTCCACCACGCCATGCTCGGCATCGCCCGGATGCACAACCTCGCCCTCGCCGGATAAGCAAGGCGGCCGCCATGCCCGAGGCGGCTTCAAGATCTTTGCGGGACAGCCCTTAG
>NZ_JBWKCM010000072.1:0-1447 GCF_056436485.1 Streptomyces sp. NPDC043746
AAGGAACTTCCCAATCGTGTTGTCAAGCCGCTCCCGTGACGGGAGGTGAAGTGTGAAAGCACTCTCCGTCACGGATCATCGCCCACAGGACGTTGAGGCGTCGACGGGCGAGGGCCAGCAGGGCCTGCTTGTGGCCCTTGCCCTCGCTTCGCTTCCGGTCGTAGTACGCCTTCGAGGCGGGGCAGCACTGGAGGCTCACCATGGCCGACAAGTACATGGTTCTCAGCAGTCCGCGGTGGTAGCGCCGGGGTCTGCGCATGTTGCCGCTGACGCGGCCGGAGTCGCGGGGTCTGGGGGCCAGGCCGGCGAAGCCGGCCAAGCGGTCGGAGCTGCCGAAGGCGTCCATGTCGCCGCCGGTGGCAGCGATAAACTCGGCCGCGAGTTTCGTGCCCATGCCGGGCAGGCTGCGGATCACCTCGGCGTGTGGATGCTCGCGAAACCGGGCCTCGATCAGGGCGTCAAGCTCGGCGATCTCCTCATCGAGGGCCATCACCCCGTTCGCGAGGCGGACGACCATGGCAGCGGCCAGCTTCTCGCCGGGCAGCGCGGTCTGCTGGGCCTGGGCGGCGTCCACAGCCGCCTTCGCCAGTGCGGCGGCGCTGCGGACCTTGCGGTTCTTCAGCCACGTCTCGATCCGGCTCGCTCCCGCCCGGCGGATCGCAGCCGGGGTCTGGAAGCCGGTCAGCAGCATCACCGGCCCCCGGTTCGTCAGATCCAGTGCGCGCTCCAACGCGGGGAAGATCTCCAGGAGTTGGGCGCGAAGCCGGTTGATCTGCCGAGTGCGGTCGAAGACCGTGTCCACGCGGCGTGTGGTCAGGGTGCGCAGGTCGACGGCGATCTCGTCTCCGGGCCTCAGCAGGCCGAGGTCGCGGCGGACACGGGCCTGGTCGGCGATGACGAAGGCGTCCTTCGCATCGGTCTTCCCCTCGCCCTTATAGGTGGCCGACGCGCGGTGGACCGCCAGGCCGGTGAGATAGGCGACCGGCTGGCCATGGCTGACCAGCAGGCCGATCAGAAGCGCGGCACCACCGTGATTGAGATCGACGGCCCACAGCGCGTCGCCGGATATCTCCAGGACGTCGCCGATGAGCGTGAGGAGCTCAGTCTCGTCGTTCTGGACCCGGCGGGACAGCAGGCGCTTGCCTTCCGCGTTGATCACCACGCAGTGGTGATGTGTCTTGCCGATGTCCACCCCGGCCCAGATCTCGGGCACGTTCCCCTCCGTCAGCTCGTCGTACACCGATCCCGCAGACGACCTCGCCGACGTTGTCCTACAGCAGCGATCGGGGTCGCATCTCCCAATTGGCGGTCGAGTCGTCGCGGGGCTCCGGGCGGCCAAGTTCCTTGAGCCATCGAGCGGTCTCCGCCATGCCAGCCATACCCAGAACCCCCGGGCCCTCCGATCTTACGAATGACCGGAGCGGACCCACGTCTTGAAAGGTAGGAC
>NZ_JBWKCM010000073.1:0-1348 GCF_056436485.1 Streptomyces sp. NPDC043746
GGGTGCGGGTCTGTCAAACGAACGGTGTAGCTGGGGTGGTTGAGGGTTACTGCTGGGCTGCGGAGAGGCGGCCGTCGAAGGTGATGTCGAAGGCGTTCAGGGCGGTCTTCCAGCGCATGGTCCAGCGGGCCTGTCCCTTGCCGGTGGGGTCGAGCGACATGATGGCCATGTAGACGCACTTCAACGCGGCCTGCTCGTTGGGGAAGTGGCCGCGGGCCTTGACCGCCCGCCGGATCCTGGCGTTGACGGACTCGATCGCGTTGGTGGTGCAGACGATGCGGCGGATCTCGGTGTCGAAGCGGAGGAACGGGGTGAACTCCTCCCAGGCGTTCTCCCACAGCTTCACGATCGCCGGGTACTTCTTGCCCCAGGCATCAGCGAACTCGGCGAACCGCTCCAGTGCGGCCTCCTCGGTCGCCGCCGTGTAGACGGGCTTGAGGACCTTCGCGATCTTGTCCCAGTCCTGCCGGGCGGCATAGCGGAAGGAGTTCCGCAGCAGGTGGACCACGCAGGTCTGGACGGTCGTTCGCGGCCAGACGGTCTCGACGGCGTCGGGCAGGCCCTTGAGCCCGTCACGTACGAGCATGAGGACGTCGTTCACGCCGCGGTTCTTGATCTCGGTGAGGATGTGCATCCAGTGCTTGGCGCCCTCGCCGCCGTCGCCGGCCCACAGGCCGAGGATGTCCCGCCGGCCCTCGGTGGTGACGGCCAGGGCCACGTAGATGGGCCGGTTGGCGACGGCGCCGTCGCGGATCTTCACGTGGATCGCGTCTGTGAAGACCACCGGATAGACCAGGTCCAGGGGCCGGTTCTGCCATTCGGCCATGCCGTCCATGACCTTGTCGGTGATCGTCGGGATCGTCTGACGGGAGACGTCGGCGCCATAGACCTCCGCCAGGTGGGCTTGGACCTCGCCGGTGGTCAGGCCCTTCGCGGACAGCGAGATGACCATCTCGTCCCCCCGGACAGGCGCTTCTGCCGCTTCTTCACGATCTTCGGCTCGAAGGAGCCGTCACGGTCCCGGGGCACGACTATCTCCACCGGGCCGACGTCCGTCAGGACGGTCTTCGCGCGGGTGCCGTTGCGGCTGTTCCCGCCGTTCTTCCCCGCCGTATCGTGCTTGTCATAGCCGAGGTGATCGGTTATCTCGCCCTCCAGGGCGGACTCCAGCAGCCGCTTGGTCAACTGCTGAAGCAGGCCGCCCTGGCCGGTCAGCTGCAGGCCCTCGGCCTGGGCACGGCCCACCAACTCGTCGATCAGCTGGTCGTCTACCGCCCTCGACGGTTTCGGCTCAACCGTCTCGACGGACTCGGCCTCGTTCACGTTGTCGCTGGTCATCGGCGCATCT
>NZ_JBWKCM010000074.1:0-1259 GCF_056436485.1 Streptomyces sp. NPDC043746
CGATCAGCTGGTCGTCTACCGCCCTCGACGGTTTCGGCTCAACCGTCTCGACGGACTCGGCCTCGTTCACGTTGTCGCTGGTCATCGGCGCATCTGAACCGTTCCGGGTTCTGTAGAGACTTCAGATTGTGGTGGTGACCTGGGGTTCCGCGGTCGCGAGGTAGTAGTTGGTTTCGTATTCGACTGGTGGGATGTGCCCGATCTCACCGTGGAGTCGGCGATGGCAGTACCAGTCGATCCACTCGGCGGTGGCGAGTTCGACCTGGGAAAGCGTCTTCCATGGACGTCGGGGCTTGATCAGCTCGGTCTTGAACAGGCCGATCGTGCTCTCCATGAGGGCGTTGTCATAGGCGTCGCCGACCGAGCCGATCGAGGCCGCGATACCGGCGGCGTCCAGGTGCTCGGCGAGCCGGAAACTCGTGTACTGCGATCCGGCATCGGAGTGATGTATCAACTCGCACCGCTGGTAAGGCTGTTCGTCGCGGTCGCGTTGCCACAGAGCCATGTCCAGGGCGTCCAGGACGAGCCGTGTCTCCTTCGACAGAGCGGCGGACCAGCCGACGATCCGGCGGGAGAAGGTGTCCACGACGAACGCGACGTAGACGACTCCCGACCAGGTGCTGACGTGGGTGAAGTCGGCAACCCAGCAGCGGCTCGGGGCCGGCGCGACGAAGTTGCGGTCCAGCAGGTCCGGCGCCCGCTCGACGGAGCTGCCCGCCATCGTGGTGACGACCTTCTTCCCGCGCACGGCGCCGGTGACGCCGAGCTCGCGCATCAGACGTTCGACGGTGCACCGGGCCACGTCATGGCCCTGGCGGTGCAGCTCACGCCAGACCTTCCTGGCCCCGTAAACACGGTAGTTGGACTCGAAGATCTGCCGGATGAGCGGCTTCAGCGCGGCGTCGCGGACGGTGCGGGCCGACGGGGCCCGGAGCCGTTTGTGGTGGGCGTAATAGGTGGAGGGGGCGATCTTGCAGTCGTGCTCGGTGAGCACGCGGCAGATCGGCTCGACACCGCCGAAGCGGGCCCGGTGCTCGTCGATGAACGCTACGAGCGTGTGTGTGGCCGGTCGAGCTCGGCCGCGAAGAAACTCGCCGCCGCCTTCAAGATGTCGTTCGCCCGCTTCAGCTCGGCGATCTCCTTCTTCATCGCCTTGATCTGCGCGGACTCCTCCGTGGTCGTCCCCGGACGCTTCCCGGAGTCGATCCCGTCCCGCTTCACCCAGTTCCGCAGGGTCTCGGCCGAACCGATCCCCAGTT
>NZ_JBWKCM010000075.1:0-1104 GCF_056436485.1 Streptomyces sp. NPDC043746
CTAGGGAGCGTATCGAGTCGTGATCAATCTGCGGGATGCGGCTTCGTGGCACAGTCTGGCCCGGTAGACCGTCATGTATGACGCGAGTGCAACTGACCGATCCGGAGTGGGAGTTCATCGAGCCGTACCTGCCGATCGGCGAGTACGGCCCGTACCCGGGGCGGCTGCGGCAGCAGTTCGAGGGCGTGATCTGGCGGTTCAAGACGGGCGGGCAGTGGCGGGAGATGCCGACGGAGTTCGGTGCATGGTCGACCGTCCACAACCGCTTCCGGCAGTGGCGTGACGCCGGGGTCTTCGAGGCCCTGCTGGAGGGCCTGATCGCGGAAGCCGCGAAGCGCGGTGAGGTGGACCTGTCCCTGGTCAGCATCGACTCCACCACCGCCCGTGCCCACCACGACGCGGCCGGGATGCACCTCGACGAGGACGTCGTCACCGCTCTGGAGAAAGCCGCCGCCGAGGAGGAGAAGGCCAGGTCAAAGGGGGCGGGCTCGAAGAACAAAGAGGGCAGGAGGCCGAAAGCGATCCCGCGCGGGAAGAACGACGACGCGTCCGGCGCCGGCGGAAACTCCGGCTGAAGGCCGCCCTCCTCGGACGCTCCAGGGGCGGGCAGACCAGCAAGGTCCACCTCGCCGCCGACCGCAAGTGCCGCCCGCTGGCGTTCATCCTGACCACGGGCCAGGCGGCGGACAGCCCACAGTTCATCCCCGTCCTGAAGAAGGTGCGGGTGCGCGGGCCCGTCGGCCGCCCCCGCACCAGGCCGGACGCAGTCGCCGGAGACAAGGCTTACTCGTCTCGCGGCAACCGTGGCCACCTGCGCAAACGTCGCATCAAGGCGGTCATCCCGGAGAAGAAGGACCAGGCCGCCAACCGGAAGAAGAAGGGCAGCGGGGGCGGCCGGCCCGTCAGTCACGACACCGAGCTCTACAAGGAACGGAACACCGTCGAGCGGGCGATCAACAGGATGAAGGCATGGCGAGGCATCGCCACCCGCTACGACAAGACCCCGGGGAGCTACCTCGCCGGCCTCCACCTCCGCGCCTCCATGATCTGGATCAAGGACCTCACACGAGCAGCACCTTGATCACAACCGAATACGCTCCCTAG
>NZ_JBWKCM010000076.1:0-1068 GCF_056436485.1 Streptomyces sp. NPDC043746
GGGTGGGTCCGGATGCAGGTGCAGGCACGGTCTCGTTGATCATGTGAGTGTCGAGTTCACGTGACCACAACCGAAAACCATGCCTGCTCTCTCATCTTCTCCCATGCCGTCGGGCCTGGAGCAACTGGCCCGTATCCCGTCGCCGCAGCCGTTGCCCGATCCGGTGTGCCTTGTTCGGTTTCTCGCGGGCCTGCCCGACCCGCGTGACCGTCGTGGTCGGCGTTTCCCGCTGACGGCACTCGTGGCGGCCGCGGCGGCAGGAACGCTGGCCGGCGCGCGGTCTCTGACCGCGATTGCCGAGTGGATCGCGGACGCGCCTCGCTGGGTGCTGCTGGCCCTCGGCTTCCCTGTCGACCCGTTCACCAGAGCGGTCACCGTGCCGCATCCCACCACGGTCATGCGGCTCCTCGGTCGTCTCGACGGCGACGCCTTCGACACCGCCGTCAGCGCATTCCTCCAGGCCAGGGCACAGAACCGTCAGGCAGGACCGACCCGATGGCGGGCGGTGGCCGTTGACGGGAAGCAGTTGCGCGGCTCGCGCGCGGGCGGCGGGAAGGCGGTGTGGCTGCTGGCCGCGATGAACCACACCGGAACGGTGATCGCCCAACGTCAGATCGACACCAAGAGCAACGAGACGCCCACGTTCATCCCTCTCCTGGACGGCTTGGCCCTGGAGAACACCGTGGTCACCGCGGACGCCGCCCACACCCAGCACGCGAACGGCCGCTGGCTGCGCGAACACGGCGTCCACTACATCGCCGTCGTGAAGGGCAACCACCCCGGCCTGCTCGAGCAGTTGAGGAAACTGCCGTGGGCTGACATTCCGGTCGATCACAAGGACCGCACCAGAGGCCGGGGCCGGCTTGAGGTCCGGCACCTCAAGACCGTCGCTTTCCGGCATCTCGACTACCCCGGAGCCCGCCAGGCTCTGCGCGTCATGCGCTGGCGCAAGATCCTGACCAGCAAGAAGATCACAATCGAACGGCTCTACTTCGTCACCAGCCTCCCGCCCGGAGCCGCCACGGGTGAACAGCTCGCCGACTGGATCCGAGGGCACTGGAAGATCGA